>CALLYM010000250.1 GCA_937858155.1 uncultured Phycisphaerales bacterium
CGGAGACTTCCACGAGCTCGCGGAGGTAGTTGAGCGCGATCATGCGCTGGGTGGACTCGCGCAGCTTGTGGAAGTACGAGATGTACCGCGCGATGTCGGGGCGGGCTACAGGGCTTCGATGAGGCGCTCGCCGGGCACGGGATCAAAGCCGTGCAACTGCCCTTCCGGTCGCCGAACCTCAACGCCCACGTCGAGCGCCTGATCCAGAGCGTCCGCAAGGAGTGCCTCGACCACTTCATCGTGATGGGCATGGGGCACCTTGACTACCTGCTCGCAGAATACATCGATTACCACAACCGGCAGAGGCCGCACTCGTCGCTGGACTTTGCCATGCCGATGAGCGGCCAGGCACCCGCGGCACGCGCCGGGCCGGTCACCGCATGAGCGATCCGACGCCACGAGCGGCTCGGGGGCGTCATCAAGCACTACACGAAGGTGGCCGCGTGAAGACAATCAGACGGAGAACGCTGGTGTTTTCGTGAGATTGAGTTTTTGACCAGGACGCGGGGGCAGGTCAGGGGCACCCGGCATCGTGCTAAATACTCTTGATATAACGAACAAGAAAATAACACATCGTCACACAAAGAATGGCGATTGTAGAGCAACACAATATTGCAGTGCTTCGTTGCTTACTAAATACATCAATGTGTTTGCAAATTGCCATTTCACGACAAACACCACGCTCGACCGCGCCGTTAGACTGTCGATGCGATATAATACAGATTGATCCACCTGACATCAATGATTGCAAACATACGTAGATACACGGCCCTAAGAGCATGTCTAGTAATCCGTCGTCGAGATCCCCACCTGAAGTTTTCTGCCACAATGCAAATACAACAACATACACTGACCACACTACTGAGGAATAGCACGCCGAGCCGAGTATCGCGAGAATAATGTTTGAATATAGCACCGCTCTAGCGAGCAACGCTGTAAAATGTATCGGCAGACTTACAATGATGAGGAGCGTGACAACACGAGGACCTGTATCAGGCAACAGCATCGTGAATGCCAACGCGAGAAACGCGACGATTGCAGCAGCGCAAGACACGAGCACGTCGAGTAGAAGTACCACACGATTGTCAACTGAATGAGAAATGATAATGGGTAGTCTTGACGCGATGACGACTCCCTATTGCGCAATAATAAGCCTGCGAGTACTGGGGAAGCATACACCTGCATTGCTAGTGGTGAGTGAGCGGGCTGTTCCGGTGTACGAGCAGGAGCATGGCGGAGTGCCAGAAAATACATGAGAAAAGCGCACGCTGTTGTAGGCCACCGACACCGGTAGCATGTGACAAGAACACGGCCACGTGCAGGTACCTACCGAAATTGTTGCATTGTAATTTGCGAGCTCCCACGCCTCTCTTTCAACTTGCAATAGCATTACTTGCCATATTTTACATCCAGTACATGTCATTGTTCCTGAGTAATACGTAACTGTTACTGCAGTACCACACGCAGTGAAGCAATTTGGCCATAACCCATTGGCATCTGTCTGAGTCGCTGGCTCCGACCTGGCGGGGTGGCACCGAGATCGTGGCGAGGTGGCACCGAGATCGTGCCACCGAGATCGGCTTTGCGATCTCGGTGTGCCTTCGCGCGGAAGCACCGAGGTCGTCAGAGCCCGACCTCGGTCGCACGCACCGCTGCGACTTCGTTGCTTCGCGCTCACGATTCGATATCTCCTCACAATGACAACCCCTTGATCGTACACGAAAACGTGGCCCTCATCACACGTACCGCCTCCGCCGGTCCCAACTCCTGGGATCACACGGCGGCGGGTCGCACTCCACCTCGCCGTCCCGCAGCCCCATCCACCAACTCCCGCTCCGCCGGGTTTCGATGGACATACCGCACCTCGCGGCAGAATTCTCCAAGATCCCGGACATTGCGGTCAAACTCGCCGCCATTCCGCCACGATCGCCCATTCCCCACCCCCGCATCCTCTACACACCTCAAAAATCTGCATCCGATTGACGCGGTTTGTGCGACGTTTTGATGTCATCGCCAGATTCCCCCTTCCCTCCAACCCCCACGCCGGTAAGGTGTCACCACATCCCGAATCACGAATGCCGATGCCTCCGCCCCAAAGGACCCGCCCCATGCTCACCCTCCCCGCCCACGCCACCGCGTCCCAACTCTTGGACCCCTCCGACTTCAAGCGCCTCATGCTCGCAGCACTGAGCGCCTTGGAAGAACTCGCCCGCACCGCGGCCAACCCCATCGAACGCCGCCGCGCCGCCACCACCCTCCTCCGCGCCCTCACCGCCAGGCCCCCCGCGCCGCCCAAACCCACTCGATCCTCTGAGCCGCCCATCGCTCCAAGATCGACCCAGACCCCAACCGTCTCGGCACCGGCGCAGCCCACGCCCACCACCCCCACTCTCGCGCATGCGATCGCCGCCCCGCTCACACCCGTCCCGTGCCAAGCGGCCCCGCCCATCGCCCGCAGAGACCACCCCACCACAGCCCGCGACCTGCTCCGCGCTCTCGGTGCCGCCCACTCCGCCACGGGCTGACAGCCCGAACGACCCCGCAAAGTGACCCGAGAACCGCCATACATTTGCCACATTGAGAAAGTGTGTGGAGCTGGTAGAGTGGGGGTTCGGGGGGCGGGGCGTGGGAGCGGGGGGATTCGTGGAGAGGCCAATGCCCGAACATCAGTACGACGTCGCCATCGTCGGTGGAGGGCCCGGCGGCTCGACCACCGGCTCGATCCTGAAGAAGTACAACCCCGGCCTGAAGGTGGTCATCTTCGAGCGTGAGGAGTTCCCGCGCGACCACATCGGCGAGAGCCAGCTGCCCCCCATCGGGCGCATCCTGACCGAGATGGGCGTGTGGCCCAAGATCGAGGCCGCCGGCTTCCCCGTAAAGCTCGGCGCGACGTACACCTGGGGCAAGACCACTGAGCCCTGGGTGTTCAGCTTCATCCCCGTCAGCGAGGTGCGGGAGGACCCGCGTCCAGGCAAGTACGAAGGCTGGCGCACCCGCGTCGCCATGCAGGTGGACCGTGCCAAGTACGACAAGATACTCCTGGAGCACGCGGGCGAACTGGGCTGCGAAGTCCGCCAGAAAACCAAGGTGGTGAAGGTCCACTCCGAGCCGAGCAAGGCAGGGCCAAAGGTCACCGCCCTGGAGCTGGAGAACGGCGAAAAAATCACGGCACGCTACTACGTCGACGCGAGCGGCAACGCCGCCATCCTCCGCCGCCAATTGGGCGTCGAAGTGGACGCACCGACACTGCTCCGCAACGTCGCGTTCTGGGACTACTGGACCAAGCCCGGCATGAACGAGCCAATCAAGGAGTTCGGCGGCCTGCGCATCCACATCCGCAGCCTGGGGTACGGCTGGATCTGGTACATCGCCCTGTCGCTGGACCGCACCAGCGTGGGCGTCGTCTGCAACGCCGAGTACTACAAGAACTCCGGCAAGCGCCCGGAAGAAATGCTCCACGAGAGCCTGGCCAAACAGCCCCAGGTCTCCAAGTGGTTGGAGGGCGCCACCTGCCGCGGGAAGCTGGATTCCACGACCGACTGGTCGTACGTCTCCGAGAAAGTGCTGGGCCCCAACTGGTTCCTCTGTGGAGAGTGCCTGGGCTTCGCGGACCCCATCCTCTCCGCGGGCCTCACCCTCACCCACACCTGCGCCGAGCACCTCGCGTGCACGATCCTGGAGTTGGAGCGCGGCCAGATCGAACCCACCTGGCTGCGGTCGCAGTACGAGTCGATCCAGAAGCGCCGCGTGCTCCAGCACATGAAGTTCGCGGAATACTGGTACTCCGGCAACGGCCTCTTCCAGAATATTCTGGACAACTGCGCCAAGATCGCCGAGGAGTCCGGACTCCCCATCAGCCCCGCCGACGCGTTCCGCTGGCTCAGCAACGGCGGCATCGACGACCACGTCGGCCAGTTCGCCATCGGCGGGTACGGACTTTCCGCCGTCAAGAGCATCCAAAAACGCCTCTCCCACAAGGGCGACGGCGAAGTCCGCTACTTCATCGACGGCGCGACCGACCTGGAACTGAACCTCTCCGGCGCCAACCACTCCGTCATCGCCAGCCCGATGGGCGGCACGATCCGCAAGGTGCCCGTGCTCGAGCGCGGCAACACCCGCATCCCCCTCAGCGGGCCCTACGGCATCGCGGTCGATGTCCTGAAGAAAGCGTCCAAGGCCGACGCCGTCCTCACGGGCATCAAGTCCGCCGTGGCCCCACTCGTGACCGACGCCATGAGCGCCCGCGCGCTCTACGCCCAGGTCATCCAGTGCATCGAAGCTCTGGCCGCGCAGGGCTGGATTACGTGCCGCACCCGCCCCGGCGCACCGGCCATCCGCCTGGAAGCGCCCGACGAGGGCGAAATCATGTACACCCAGTCCAAGGGTCCCGGGGGCAGAGGGACCGCCTGAACAGGCCCGACGCTACCGACCCACCCCGCACAGCTCCTCGATCTCCTTCGTGATCGCCGCGTCGAACACCCGCTCGCTGAACCGCTCCGCGTTCACCCGGCATGCAGAGTCGCACCGCCTCGGGCAGCGGATGGTCGCCGCGATCAATTGCTCCATCTGGGGCTCATCAAAGAACGCCCCGGTCACGCCGTCCAAAACCGAGTCCGCCGCGCCGCCCGCGCGCCGCGCCACCACCGGCAGCCCGCACGCCT
>CALLYM010000251.1 GCA_937858155.1 uncultured Phycisphaerales bacterium
CCCTGGGCATGATGCTCACCGAGTACGCCTCCACCAGCCGCAACACGCCGCTGGACGAAAGCAAACTCGACACCCACACCCTCCGCGAGAAGCAACGCACCAGCGCCCGCCGCGCCGCACACCTCCTCTTCCGCATCAGCCACTACACCCCGCGCCCCATCCGCGCCCTCACCCCAACCTCCCCTATGGGGGAGGTGCCGCGGTCCTCCGCGGCGGAGGGGGCTACCTGTTCTTCTCTGCCTTCCTCGCCTCAGCCACCCACCGCGCTCATCACTACGACCTCTACCCGTGGCACGGACATCCCACCCGTGACGAGCGTCGCAAACCCCCGGCCTACCGCACCCTCGTGTCCCACCACAACCCTCAACGCCCCGCCTCTTCCTCCACCCTCTCATCCTCCGCGCCCCTCCGCCCTTCCCTCCGCCCCCTCCGCGATCACGCTTCCCGTTTTCTTCCGCACCAAGCCCACCATCCACACCCCGCTCCCCATCCCCGACGCCTGATCACGAATGCCGGAAAGGCTTTCGTCGGCGCGAAGTCAAGCCGAACGCTCTCAGTTTGGAGTGTGGCCATGGACTCCACACTCGGGGTTTGGAATGTCTTTATCCCCGGTGAGTTCGGAGTACTCATGCTTACCGCTCCAGCTTCCGTAAGCCGGGATAGCGCGAACGCGGCGATGGGTGAGGCCGGCGGAGAAGTCGATGGCGTTGCCGGTTGCGATCGTGTCGGGGTCGGGCTGATCGTTCTCGGAAAGGGGCAAGCCTCGGGCGAGGATCAGGAGTGGACCCGAGCACCAAAGTGTCCGCACCTCGTATGTGCTGTGATCCTCGTTCGTGATCCAGCGACCGTGGGCGTCGAAGTACATGATGTCGCTCAGGCCGTGAGGCACGAGCGCTCCGGCAATGACGGCGTGGCGCTCGACAACGCGGATGGGGCCGTCGGGAGTTGTGACGGAGCCGATGTAGGCGAACTGAATGAGCTTGACGCCGTCCCCGTCGGGGAAGGAGGGATCGTGCACGCGGGCAGAAGCAAGCATGCGGTCGCGCAGGTCGGGGGTGGTGCACGCCGGGAGTGAGCACAGCCCGCACGCGACGAAAAGGAAGAGCCGCATAGCACGGCTTATCGGTTCGCGGCGTCCGCCGTCAGCAGCCCCTGCGTACGGGCGTGGGAGAGCGTGATGCGGATGATTTCGTACGGCACCTGGCCTCGCAGGTGGTCCCAGATGGGCTTGAGCTTGTCGCCGCCGATCTGCTGGTATGCGTTCAGAACCCCTAGGTACGTCGCCTCATCCACCCACGCGCTCACGCTCCGTGGCTTGGCTTCTTCCACCCATGCTGTCAGGTATTCGGCCACGGTACTGGGCGCGCGCCCGAGCCGCTCGGCGGCTTCGGCAATCGAAACCCCTTCCTCAAACAACGCCGCCACACCCGGCCGCACCTTCGTCGCAGACTTTGGCTTGGGCTCGGGCCCACTCCGGCTTCTGTCCGCCGCCCCACCCACGTCCATCACCAGCCCCCGCTCCCCGCAGAACCTCACCACCTCCCGCACAAAGGTCTCGCCAAACTCCTTGAGCTTGATCTCACCGATGCCCCGCACCCCAAGCAACGCCCGCGTGCCGCTCGGACGAACCCGCGCCATCTCCTCCAGAGTGGCATCGCTGAACACCAGGTACGGCGGCACCTTCTTCTCCTGCGCCACACGGCGCCGCAGCGCCCGCAGCGCCTCGAACAACGCCTGGCCGTCCGCGTCCAGCCCACCGCCGCCGACCGCGAGCGGCACCGCCGGCAAGTGCTGCGAATCCGTCGCCGGCTCAAAGAACCGCACCTGCTGCTGGTTCTTCAGGATGCCCGCCGCCGTCGCCGACAGCCGCAGCGTCGAGTACCCGTCGTCGCTCTGCACCAGGTGCCCCATCGCCAGCAACTGCTGCACGCACCGCTGCAGCCGCTCTTTGGGCATCGTGCCAAGCAAGCCATACGTCGAAAGCTGGTCATGCCCCCGCTCCATCACCTTCGCCGACCGCGACCCGCGCAGCACCTCGATGACATACGCCGCGCCGAACGCCTGCCCCACCCGGTACACGCACGACAACACCTTCTGCGCGATCTCCTGCGACCCCTCCACCTCGCGCAGGCCCCCAAGGCAGATGTCGCACGCCCCGCACCCGGCCGGGCTGCCTTCCGTTCCGGCCCCGGGCGCCTTGTACACCTGCCCGAAGTACGCCGCCAGCGCCGCGTGGCGGCACTCGCTCGCCGCGATAAACCGCTGCACATGCCCGAGCAGCTCGCGCTGCACGCGCAGGCCCTGGGCGATGCTCTCCGGGTCCGCGTCGCTCTCGCTCGCGCCCAGTTCCATCAGCTTGTTCCACCGCAGCACGTCCTGCGGCCCCGTGAACAGCACGCACTCACTGGGCAGGCCATCGCGCCCCGCGCGCCCGGTCTCCTGCTGGAAGTGCTCGATCGTCTTGGGCATCGCGGCATGAATCACGCACCGCACATCGCTCCGGTCGATGCCCATCCCAAAAGCCACCGTTGCGCACACGATGTTCAGCCGCTCATCGATGAAGTCCTGCTGGACCTTCGTGCGTGCAGCCGGCGTCATCCCGGCGTGATAGGCCCTCGCCTTGTACCCCGCCGCCGTCAGGTCCGCCGCGAGCGACTCCGTGTCCTTTCTGCTGATGCAGTAGATGATCGCCGCACGGTCCTTGTGCCCTTTGAGCACGCTGATGGCCTGCCACACCAGGTCCGTGCGTGCGACCACCCGGTACGTCAGGTTCGGCCGGTCAAAGTCCCCCACCATCACCTCGGCGTCGGTCATCCGGAGTTGCCCCAGGATGTCCTCCCGCACCCGCGGCGTGGCGGTCGCGGTAAATGCGTGGAACGGCACGCCCGGGAAGATCTCACGCAGCTCCGCCAGCCGTCGGTACTCGGGCCGAAAGTCATGCCCCCACTGGCTGATGCAGTGGGCCTCGTCGATGGCGAACGCATCAAGCCCGCCCTTGTCATGGATCCGCGCCAGCCACGACAGGAACCCCGCCGTCAGCAGCCGCTCGGGCGAGACGTACAGCAGCTTGCACTCGCCGGAGGTGACGCGGGCGCGGATGGCCTGGGCGTCTTCGGGCTTCGTTGTGCTGTTGAGCGCCTCCGCCGGAAACCCCGCCAGGTGCAGCCCGTCCACCTGGTCCTTCATGAGCGCGATGAGCGGCGAGACCACGACCGTCAATCCCGGCCTCAGCACCGCCGGCAACTGGAAGCACAAACTCTTGCCGCCGCCCGTCGGCATCACCAGCAGCGAATCACGCCCCGCGAGAGCAGCAGCAATGGCCTTGTCCTGCAACGGACGCAAGGAGGTGTAGCCCCAGTACTGCTGGAGCGTGGCGAGGATGTCTGGCGACTCGCTCCCCATGTTCAATACGCGTCCTTACGTCTGCAAAACCCCCGTCTTGAACTCCTGGGAGTAGTCCCACCCCTGGTTCGCCGCCTCCAGCGCGTTGATCAACTCATCGCGCGTCTTGTGGGGTTCGATGATCCGGTCCAGCCAGCCCCGGCTGGCGGCGTGGCGGATGTCGGCCTGTTCCGTGTACGCCGCGTGGATGGCGCCGTAGATCTTGTCGTGGGCAGCGGCGTCGATGGTTTCGCCCTTGCGTTTGCGGCTGGCCTCTTCGATCTGGGTGAGCACGCCCGTCGCCTGGTTCGCGCCCATGACTGCGCACTTGGCGTTGGGCCACGCGAAACTCAGGAACTGATCGAACGCACGCCCACACATGGCGTAGTTGCCGGCGCCGTAGGAGCCGCCCAGGATGACGACGATCTTGGGGACGACGCAATTGGCCATCGCGTTCACCATCTTCGCGCCCGCGCGGATGATGCCGCCCTGCTCGCTGTCGCGCCCCACCATGAAGCCGGTCGTGTCGTGCAGGAAGATGATGGGGACCTTGCGCTGGTTGCAGTCCATGATGAAGCGGGCGGCCTTGTCCGCCGAGTCGTCGTAGATGACGCCAGGCATCTGGACAGCCTTGCTGGGCCCCGCCTTGCCGCCGGGCATGGTGCGGGTCACGATCTTTTTCTGGTTGGCAACGATGCCGCAGGCGTGGCCGCCGATTTTCGCGTAGCCGCAGACGAGGGACTGGCCGTAGTCGGCCTTGTACTCGTCAAAGTCGGGGGCCAGCGATTCTCCGCCCTCGGCGGTGCGGGCTGTTCCGGCATCGACGAGGCAGGCGATGATGTCTTTGGCGTCGTACTGAGAGCCGGGTTTGTCGGTGAAGACTTCGTACAAGCGCGATCCGTCGTGGATAGCGGTCGGACGTTTCGACTGCTCCTCGTTCTTGCCGACGAGCGAGCGATAGAGATCGCCCAGCGCTTCCGGAGTGGTTGCGTTCGCAAACTGCTCATCGCGTTCCAACTTCGCGCGCGCGGAGTGGTGCCTCGACAGCAAGTGCAAGGCTTGCTGTGCTTCTTCGCGCTGAGCGTCCGTCTTGGCTTCTTTCCATTGCTTCGTAGCTTCTTGGTAACCGGGTTCTTCCCGGACAGCGTCGTAAAACGCTGTGCGTTGTTGTTCGACCATGTTCCAGTCGATGAGGCGTTGCAACGATGTGAGCGATGCTCTACTTCCGGTCGGGGCGTACTTGCTTACAAGCGACCGCACCCGCGCGATCGCGTCCTCGTCCGTCTTCTCCTTGAAGTCAATCGTGCCGCTGATGCTCGCGTGCATGGCCGCGCCACCGAGTTCTTCGTCGGTCACTTCTTGCCCGATCGCCGCCTTCACCAGCGCGGGGCCCGCAAGGTACAGGCCCGAGCCCTCGGTCATGATCAGCGTGTCGCACAGCACCGGCAGGTAGCCGCCCCCCGCGACGCAGTAGCCCATGATCGCCGCGATCTGCGGGATACCCATCGCGCTGATCACGGCGTTGTGGCGGAAAATGCGTCCAAAGTCGTCGGTGTCGGGGAAGACGTCCTCCTGCATGGGCAAGAACACGCCCGCGCTATCCACGAGGTAAATCAGCGGCAATCTCGCCATCATCGCGACCTGCTGAGCCCGGATGATCTTCTTGCAGGTCATCGGGAAGAACGCGCCCGCCTTCACCGTCGCGT
>CALLYM010000252.1 GCA_937858155.1 uncultured Phycisphaerales bacterium
TGGAGCTCAAGAACACCATCAACACCATGGTGGATCAGCTGTCGTCGTTCGCGTCAGAGGTAACGCGCGTGGCGCGCGAGGTGGGTACGGAAGGGAAGCTGGGCGGACAAGCGGATGTGCGTGGCGTGGCGGGCACGTGGAAGGACCTGACCGATTCGGTGAACTCGATGGCCGGCAACCTGACGGACCAGGTGCGCAACATTGCGGACGTGACCAAGGCCGTAGCGGCGGGCGATCTTTCCAAGAAGATCACGGTGGACGTGAAGGGAGAAATCCTCGAGCTCAAGGACACGATCAATTCAATGATCGAGACGCTCGCCACGTTCGCTGATCAGGTGACGACCGTGGCCCGCGAGGTGGGTGTCGAGGGCAAGCTGGGCGGCCAGGCAAAGGTGCCCGGCGCGGCCGGCACGTGGAAGGCGCTGACGGAGAACGTGAACCAGCTCGCGGCCAACCTGACAACGCAGGTGCGCGCCATCGCGGATGTGGCGGTGGCGGTGACCAAGGGCGACCTGACCCGGTCTATTACTGTGGAAACGCAGGGTGAGGTGGCGGCCCTCAAGGACACGATCAATGAGATGATCCGCAACCTGCGTGACTCGACGCTCAAGAACACCCAGCAAGACTGGCTGAAGACCAACCTCGCGAAGTTCAGCCGCATGCTCCAGGGGCAACG
Organism: uncultured Phycisphaerales bacterium; assembly: GCA_937858155.1. GTDB lineage: Bacteria > Planctomycetota > Phycisphaerae > Phycisphaerales > UBA1924 > BJHL01. The sequence continues at coordinate 677 of CALLYM010000252.1, forward strand.
CGAGATGACGACCGTCGGTCGCCTCATCCTGTCTGAGCTGGCGCCGGTCGTGTCGCTGCAGCACGCGGAGTTCTATGTGCTTGGAGCGAACGACGTGGACAAACTGACGCTGCTGGCAAGCTATGCGAGCGGCGGGCAGGGCATGCTGGGGCGCCAGCTTGACCTGGGGGACGGGCTAGTGGGGCAGTGCGCACTGGAGCGTCAGAAGATCGTCCTCGAGAATGTGCCGACGGGCTACATCCGCATTTCTTCGGCACTGGGTGAGACGCCCGCGCGCAACATCCTGGTCCTCCCGATCGTCTTTGAGGGGAAGGTCAAGGCGGTGCTGGAGCTGGCGTCCATCGAGCACTTCACGCCCATGCACCACGCGTTCCTTGACCAGCTGACGGAATCGATCGGAATCGTTCTCAACACCATGCAGGCCAACATGCGTACCGAGGACCTGCTCACGCAGTCCCAGTCGCTGGCCCAGGAGCTGCAGCGTCGCCAGGAGGAGCTCCAGAACACCAACCAGGAGCTGCAGGAGAAGGCGCGGCTGCTGGCCTACCAGAACCAGGAAGTGGAACGCAAGAACCAGGAGGTGGAGCAGGCTCGCTACTCCCTGGAAGAGAAGGCCAAGCAGCTCGCCCTTACTTCCAAGTACAAGTCCGAGTTCCTTGCGAACATGTCGCACGAGCTGCGCACGCCGCTCAATTCACTGCTCATCCTTTCCGACCAGCTCTCCAAGAACCCCGACGGCAACCTCACGGTCCGCCAGACGGAATTTGCGAAGACGATCCACTCGTCCGGCAACGACCTGCTCATGCTCATCAACGACATCCTTGACCTCTCGAAGATCGAATCGGGTACGGTCATTGTGGATGCCAGCGAGGTACGGCTGGACGACCTGCGCAACTACGTCGAGCGGGCGTTCCGCCACGTGGCCGAGAACAAGAGCGTGGGCTTTTCCACTTCCCTTGACCCGCGCTTGCCCAAGAGCATGTACACGGACGCCAAGCGCCTGCAGCAGGTGCTCAAGAACCTGCTCTCCAACGCCTTCAAGTTCACCCCGCACGGCAGCGTGTCGCTCTCGGTGTCGCCGGCGTCCGCTGGCTGGAGTGTTGAGAACGAGGACCTGAGGCGTGCCCCTGCGGTCCTCGCATTCAGCGTCACGGACACGGGCATCGGTATCCCGCAGGACAAGCAGCAGATTATCTTCGAGGCGTTCCAGCAGGCCGATGGCTCCACGAGCCGCAAGTATGGCGGCACAGGGCTTGGTCTGGCCATCTCGCGAGAGTTGTCACGCCTGCTTGGCGGTGAAATCCGCCTTTCGAGTGCGCCCGGGCGGGGCAGCACATTTACTCTGTACCTTCCGCTTACGTACTCGTCCCCGCGCAGCCCGCGCAAGGCCGCGATGGCCCCGTCGGATGCTCAGGCACTGCCGGCAACGAACGGCGCCACGGACCGATACGCGTACGCACAGCCTCAGGCGCTGCAGCTCCCGGCCGTGGAGGAGTCGCCGGACGTCGAGGGGCAAACGCACCAAGTCAACGAGGTGGGCGACGACCGCGCCAACCTCCAGCCCGGGGACAGGACGGTGCTGATCGTCGAGAATGACCTTGCATTCGCGCGGTTTCTCCTCGAATCTGTTCGAGAGCAGGGCATGAAGGGCATGGTGACATCGCTCGGCGCGGCCGCTCTGGCCATGGCGCGCGAGCACAAGCCCTGCGCCATCACGCTGGACATTTTCCTGCCCGATATCGAAGGGTGGCGTGTCCTTGACCGGCTCAAGAATGACCTGGCGACCCGGGATATACCGGTGTGCATTATCTCGACCGATGAAGCGCGAGGGCGCGCTCTCCAGAGCGGGGCGATGGCCTTTGTGACCAAACCCGTGCGGACAAAGTCGGTCTTGGATGAAGCGATAGGCCATCTGGGCGCGTACGTGGACCGGCGGGAGCGACGCGTCCTGGTCGTGGACCCTGACTTCGGGCGGGGCGATTCGCTCGCCAATCTTCTCGCGCAATGCCAGGTTGAGATTAAAGTCGTCGGTGACCGCGAAGCGGCCGACCGGGAGATAGCCGCGGGGGGGTTTGACTGCGTCCTTGTCGGACCAGAGACTCCGGGGCTGGATGCGGGCGCGCTGGCGGGGCGGAGCGACGGCGCCATCGCCATGGGCCACCTTCCCGTGATCGTGTACGGTGACGACATGGAGGGCGATGAGGCCGCATGGAAGGGTGTTTCCGCCGTGACCACCGTCCGCAGGGTGCATTCACCGGACAGGCTGCTCGATCAGGCGGCCCTTCTGCTGCACAGGTCTGTATCGAGCTTTGATGAGCAGGTGCGACAGACGCTTGAAGAGCTGCACAGAACGGACAAGATACTGGCCGGGCGCAAGGTGCTCATCGTGGACGATGACATGCGGAATATCTTCGCGCTCGCCACCATCCTTGAGGAACACGCGATGGTCATCGCGTCCGCGTATGACGGGCGTGCGGCGATCCGGATGCTGCAGGAGTCGCCGGACATCGATATCGTGCTCATGGACATCATGATGCCCGAAATGGATGGGATCGACACTATGCGTGAGATCCGCAAGAATGCGCGCTTCAAGAACCTGCCCATTGTGGCGGTCACGGCGAAGGCCATGAAGGGCGACCGGGAGAAGTGCATTGAGGCGGGCGCGTGGGACTACCTCGCCAAGCCGGTGGACACGGACCAGCTGCTGGGCGTGCTCCGCGCATGGCTCTACCGTTAGGGGCGTCAAACATGGAAGGAACCGCGGCACCCCATGGACTCAGAGGCCGTCAAGATTCTCGTCGTGGATGACCTTCAGGAGAAGCTGCTTGTCTATCGGTCCATCCTCGAGGAGCCGGGCATCGAGATTGTCGAAGCCCGCTCGGGTCGCGAGGCGTTACAGGCGCTCTTGAAGGACGATTATGCCGTTGCCCTGCTCGACGTGAACATGCCGGACGTAGACGGCTTCGAGACCGCGGGCCTGATCCGCGCGCGCAAGCGGTGCGCGCACATGCCGATCATCTTTGTGACCGCCCACACCGACGAAATCCACGCGCGGCGTGGGTACGCGTACGGGGCGGTGGACTACATCCTAACACCGGTGGTGCCCGAGGTGCTGCGGACCAAAGTGAGCGTGTTTGTGCAGCTCTTCCGCATGAACCGGCGAGCGGGAGAGCAGGCGGCGCGAGAACTCGCACGGTCCGAGGGTGAGCGGGCTTGGCTCACCGCTGCGCTGGAGAATTCGACCGACCTGGTGGGGCGAGTCTCGCCCGATGGCGCCATTTCACTCAACAGGGTTGGGCTGACAATGCTCGGGTACGACGGCCACCGCGCTGCACGGGCGGAGCGGTCGCCTCCCTCGTGGGTTGAGGCAGGTGTGTGGAAGAGCGCGCTCGCCCACGCCACGAGCGAAGGGCTCTGGTTCGGCGAGACGCGGTTGCGCCGCGCGGACGGCAGCGATGTGCCTGTCTCTCTCGTGATGCTCTCCCACCGCGGCGGTGACGGTGCGATCGAGGCCTTCTCTGTCATCGCCCGCGACCTGACGGCCCGCCGGCGGGCGGAGCAATCACTGGCAGAATCGGAGAGACGCTACCGCGACCTTGTGGAGAGCCTGCCCGCGGCGTTGTACACATGCGATGCGCAGGGCCGTGTCGAGCTCTACAACCAGGCCGCCGTGGACCTGTGGGGACGCGAGCCGGTTGTTGATCGTGATTGCTGGAATGGGGCATGGAAGCAGGAGAAGCGGGACGGGCAGCCAATGACAATCGCCGATTGCCCGGTGTCCCAGGCGCTCAAAGGGGCGGAATTATCTGCGTGCGAGGAAATGGTGATCGTCCGCAGCGACGGGACGCGCCGGCAGGTCATTCCTCACCCGCGGGTGCTGCGTGATAGCTCGGGCCGTGCGATCGGCGTCGTGAACATGCTGATCGATATCACCGATCTCCGCTCTGCCGAGCGGTCACGCTCGCTGCTCGCCCAAATCGTGGATTCCACGGACGATGCGGTGATCAGCAAGGACTTGGACGGCGTGGTGACGTGGTGCAACCGTGGCGCCGAGAAGCTCTTTGGTTATGCGGCGGATGAACTCGTCGGCCAGCCGGGGCGGATCCTGATCCCCGAGGAACTCCGGGAGGAGGAGGCCCGCATGCTGGACCGCATCAAGTCGGGTCTGCATGTGGAGCACTTCGAAACGGTGCGCCGCCGCAAGAATGGCTCTCTTGTGGATGTCTCGATTTCCTTGTCTCCGGTCCGCGATGCGACGGGCCGGGTCATCGGGGCCTCCAAGATTGCCCGCGATATTTCCGAGCGGCGCAGGGCAGAGCACGAGCTCCGGCAACACCGCGAACATCTTGCGCAGTTGGTGCAGGAGCGGACCGCTGAGTTGCGCGAGTCGCATGATCGGCTCCGCCAGGCGGACCGGCTGGCGTCCATTGGCACGCTCGCGGCCGGGTTGGGCCACGACATGGGCAACCTCCTGCTCCCGGTGCGCATGCGGCTCGATGCGTTGGATCAGGTCGCCCTGCCCGCCGAAGCGCGGGAGGACCTTGCGGCGATCAGCAGCGCGTGCGAGTACCTCAACCGGCTGAGCCAGGGGTTGCGCCTGCTCGCCATGAGCCCCGACAAAGCGAGCGAACCCGGCGAGAGCACCACTCTCACGCGCTGGTGGGAGGAGACCTACCCGTTTCTCCGCAGCGTGGTGTCCGCTGAGGTCAGCCTTGCCGCGTCGATCGGTTCGGATGTTCCTGATGTTGCTATCGCCCCCCATGTCTTCACGCAGATAGTGTTCAACCTCGTGCAGAACGCCGCCGATGCCCTGCGCGGCAGGCGTGACGGCAAGATTCTCATGACCGCGAATCGCGGTGTCGAGGTGGGGTTTGTGGCCATCGAAGTGTCGGACAACGGTCCGGGGATGAGCGAAGAAACCAGGAACCGGTGCTTGGAGCCTTTCTTTACGACAAAGACACGCTCGATCTCGACAGGGCTCGGTTTGGCCCTCGTGTCCGGCGCAGTTCGGAGCGCGGGTGGTCAAATGGAAATCCAGACAAGCCCTGGTCAGGGAGCGCTCTTCCGCATGCTGCTGCCGGAGGTATCCAAAGTCGCCACCTGTCCGACCGAGCAAGGGAACTCCCCTCAAAGGGCGCGAGTGGATGTGGCGGACCTGCGGACGAGCGCGTACATCGCCACCATCCTGAAGGGCATGGGGCTTGAGGTAGATTCCGGGCGATGGAGCGAGGCTGATCGGCACGAACTTGCCGTCGTTGATGCGCGGGGTATGCCCGGCGAACGTATCGAAGAATTCCTGAGGCAGCACCAACGTCGGCTCGTGGTTGTGTTGGGCGACGGCATGGACGGCGTGAAAAGTGACCGGATAGTCCGCCTCGAGCACTCTCCGCCCGCGGTGGAGCTGAGGACCGCGCTGGATGGGGCAATCCGGTCGCTGCGGGCCGCGCCTGCCGCCCCATAGGCAACGCGCACTTACCGAAATCGTTCGGGTGGTGATGAACCACATTCTGCCACGGTGAGCTTGCCGAGGACGAATTCACCCTTGGCAACCCGGTGGATTGAATCCACAATCACCCGGGACTCTTCCGCCTTCGACAGGTAACCCCACGCGCCGGCGTCAATCGTCTTATTGATAAAGTCCTCGCGGAGGTGACCCGTCAGCACCAGCACGCGTGTCCGCGGGTGCGACTGGCACAAGCCGCGGATCAGGTCGACTGTGTCTTCCCCTGGGACATCAAGGTCCATGCACACAACATCGGGTTTACGCTCGACCAGAGCGGTCGCAAGTGCCGGTCCGGACGAGACCCAACCAAGCCACTGAAAGCGGTCGTCCCGCTCCAGTTTGCGGCCGATCGCGTCTGCCACCAGCTCGTTGTCTTCCATGCAGAGAACTTTGATCGGTGAGCCCATGAAGTACTCCCGGAATCAGGGCCCCCATCCTACCACCAAGTTCTCAGACTGACGGACGAATACTTGCAAGTTGGCCGAGAAAACAAAGAATGTTGTAGCAATTTACTGCTGCGCCGCAATGAGCCCAGGGCACCTGGCCACCTACATGCGTGACACCGACCAATTCATTCACAAGAATCCGAGCATGGGCGGTATCCGCAGCTCTTCGATTCACGACGGAGTCAGTAACGCGCGGAGTGATCGCGTTGTGGAGTGAGGGTCAGCGACGACGCCTGCATGGCGCCGCTGACGACCATCCCGCCGATGGGCACGAGCACCTGCGGCTCCTCGCCCGCGGC
>CALLYM010000253.1 GCA_937858155.1 uncultured Phycisphaerales bacterium
GTTGAGACGCCGGGCCCAACCATCCATGGACTCAATTCCGCACCGGATGGTACGTGGCACCATCGAACCCGCTTCACAACCCAGGATACTCGCCACCCTGACGCCGCCCTATCAGTCGAATCCACGACCGACAGCATCTCCCCATTTCTGGCATGTACCTGTCGGGATCCACCACGCTACCCCCGCCCCCTTTGTCAGAGATTAGTGAAGGGCGTGGGCCTGAGTTGAAGATTTGTTCGGGCCCTGATACAACACGCATATGTCCCGACCCTTCACCAGCGTGAACGGGAGGTGACAGCGCAGATTCCCCAGATTCGCACCCCGGCGTCAGAAGGGCTGAGAGATCAAATGGGTGAAGCCAGGCCATGGCAGATCGCTGTAATTGTCGTGGGCCTCATCGCGCTTGTCGCGGGGGTGGTGTTCCAGTGCTCCCGCGCGTCAGTCCCGTTCGCAGAGTCGATCGTGCTGGTGGATGTCGCGAACGGCGATCTGCTCGAAGCCCCCTTTCCGAAGGGGCATCCCGTCATGTTCCCCGCGAGCAATCCAACGACCAAGACCGCGACGCTCTACCCTGCGCAACTTAAAGACGGCAAGTGGTTTGTCGAAGGCCGGTACATCCCCTACATCCCCAAAGACCCCAAGCCAGCCGCGATGAATTCCAAGAACGGTGAAGTGACAACCACGAGCGCCAAGCCTGTGAAAAAGAGCGTGTTCGAAGGTACCTGACGGAGATTGTCCCATGCTGCACGACCGCCACCCCACCTCCTGTCTGAAGCGCTCGAAGCAGGCGTTCACGCTTATTGAGCTGCTCGTGGTGATTGCCATTATCGCGCTCCTCGTGGGCCTGCTGCTGCCCGGGCTGGGCAAGGCGCGCGAAGTGGCCCGAGGCATCGTGTGCGGCGCGACCGAGAAGGGGCTGGGCCAGGGCCAGCTGATGTACGCGAACGACTCGAAAGACTTCATCGCGTCCCACTACACCAGCGGTGCGGAAAGCGATGCAACCGGCGGCGCATCCGTGGTTGGCGATACCAAACCGACCATGCCGACCTCGACCTACGACTGGATCAGCCCGACCATGGGCGACTCGATGGGCTTCTCGCCCAACCGCGCCCAACGCACCGCGGACATCTTCAACCGCCTCGGGTGCGCATCGGCACGGAACCTGAACTTCACGCTTTTTCCGCCGTCCGGCGGCGCGACGGATAGCGCGGACTTCACCGCGGTCATGCAGGGCCGCACCTTCCGCCAGGTGAGTTACCTTCAGCCCTACGGCTTCTCTGTCGCGTCCCGGAGGGCGCTCATCCAAAGCCCCCAGCACCCGATCCTCGGGTACCAGCGTCCGGATGGGTCGACATTCTACCGGTCGGTTGTTTCATTCGATGATCAGGTCCGTGTCAAGCCCGAGTACCTGCCCCGTCTTGACAAGATCGGCACGGTCTTATCCGAGAAGGTGCTGGCGCTCGACGGCACCCGCTTTTACTCGTATGGGCCGAGCGGTTCCACCGGGTATCTCGACTTTGACGTAGGCTCCGACCCGACCTACTTCGGTTCCTTCTCGGAAGACCCTGCATTCCATTCATCGCGAGCGTTCGGGCGTGCGTTGAGCGAGGCCGCCGGCAACGACCTCCACCTCCGCCTGTCGTTCCGCCATAACAACGCTTCCAATTGCGTGTTCGCCGACGGAAGCGTCCGGCTGAAGAAGAACTCGACGATTTGGGAAAAGATCGAGTGGTTCTACCCGAGTGACTCGATCTTCGCCGGCCAGAACGGCACAACGCCCGAGGCCATGGCCCGCTTCAGCATCGGCCAGAAGATCCCGTAAGCCATCCCGAATCCCTGAAACCGGCGGAGTGACCCGAGCCTTCCATGCCAAGCAGGACTCGAACGTCCTTCTACGCTCAATCCAGGCGGGGTGGCACTGACTTGACGTGCTTGACGTGACACTGACTTGCCTGTGCCACTGACTTGCCGCTCTGGGCAAGTCAGTGTTCTGCGCGGGCGTCCGCACGAAACCATTGACTCGCCCGGGGCGGCGAGTCAGTGGCACGGGTTGGGGACACGAGGCGTCCACGGGTGTGGTCACAGGTAGCCGGTCCATTGCTCCCAGATTTTCGGATTGCCGGGAGGTGGGTCGCACTCTGGCGTTCCTTCGTGTTGGCCCGCCCACCACCGTGCGCTCGACCACTCCCACTCCAGCGGCGACGGCACGAGTCCGCGTTCGACAGGGTTCCGGTGGATGTACTGGACGTGGCGCATGAAGGCCGCCCCGTCGCGCACGTTGCGGTCGAAGCCGCCGCCGGGCTGCCAGAAGCGGTAGGAGCCGTTGTCGAGTTGGATGTTTTCGAGCACGCCCGCGCGGAGTCTTTTCCAGCGGTCCAGGCAACGTTTGGACACCGACTGCTTCAACGTGCGGAGGGGTACGTCGACATCTCCGTCGCGCGGCTCGATCAGCAGGTGGATGTGCTCGGGCATCACGACCCACGCGTACAACAGGAACCCGTGCCTGCGGCGCGCGAGCAGCATCGCATCGACCACGACCGAACGCACGGCGGGGTTGGCGAGCAGTTGCAGGCGTTGGAAACAGGAGAAGGTGAGGAACCGGACATCGCCCGCGTGGTTGATCCGCCGCATGCGCTTGCGGATGGGCGTGGGCATGGGAGAGTGTACCCAACCCGTGCCACTGACTTGCCGCTCTGGGCAGGTCAGTGGTCTAGGGGGAGTCACCAGCGCGAAGCACTGACTCGCCCAGGGCGGCGAGTCAGTGGCACGGAGTCAGTCCAACCAATCCTTGTCCTTGAGCCGCTGTGGCACGTACTCCTCCGTCACAAAGCTGATGTCCTTGGCGATAAGCGCCTCGACTTCCATCTTGAAGCCGTTCTTCAGCATCGCGTCGATTTCCTTCTGCCAGGGCTTGTTGTCCGCAAACCACGGGTACGCCGCGATCTCCTTCGCGCGTTTGATATCGTTGTCCGACAGGTCGATCTTCACGGCGTCCGGAAGTTCACACTCGCCGTAGTCCTTGGCGCGGATGCCCAGGAAGCGGGCGTCGGGGATCGCCAGACGCGAGCTCTCAAACGCCAGCGAGATCGAACCCTGCTTGATGACGCTGTAGATGTAGTGCCCCCAGGGGTCGTTGTCGAGCACGCAGATGATCGGGAGCTTGAGCTCGCCGTTGAGCCGCTGCAACAACCGCCGCACACCCCGCGGCGGCTGGCCCGCGCCGTGCGTCAGGATGCAGTTGTTCCTTTCCCAGAAGCGGTCCTCGTTGAACCGGTTCCAGACCGTGCCCTTTTCCACGTGCAGGACAAACTTCGCCTCGCACTTCTTGAACTGGATCACGTCCGGCTCGACGATGCTCGGGATGCCGTAGCCCCCGCTGCCCATGCGGCGGCAGTCGATCTCATCGCCCTTGTCCACGATCGTGATATTGCCGACCATCGTGCCGCGGTTCTCGGCGAAGATGTGCAGTTCTTCCCGCAGCGCTCCGAGCGTCACCTCAAGATCCTCCAGGATCGGGTCGCTCTCGTCCTGCGCGTCGAACGTGTTTTCCTTCGTGCCCGCGATGGTGTGCTTTGCCTTGTAGAAAACCCCGCGGAGGCTGCTGGTCTTCTCGACCTCGATCAGGTCCTTGATGGTGCTCGCGTGGAGCATCGTCTGCATGAACTGCTTGGCCTGGTTGAGGTTGAACAATTCCCGTTCCGCGCTGGCGTCACCCATCTGCAGGATGCCCTTCTTGCGGTCCCAGATGGTGTTGCTCTTGGTGCGCAGCGGGATGTCGATCCGTGGGTCCTTGTTGGCGAAGGCCCGCTTGGAAACATCCTCGGCGAGGTGGACGAGCTTGCCCAGCGTGCGTGAGTCTCGCTCTTTCAGCTTTACGCTGGGCTTGCGGGCGGGGGAAGATGCAGACTTCTTTGCCATGGGGCACTCCGTTGCCGATGGGGCGGGGCAAGTGTAGAAAGCAACTACCTGCTTTCCCACGACCATGCCAGAGAAGGGTCCAGCACGCTCACGCCGCTCGTCGCGACAGCCTCCCTCGCGAGGCGTTCCATGGCCAAACGCTCGAGCTTCGTACGAAGGCGTTGCTCAAGCTCCTCCCGCCCCACAGTGCGCCCGGCGGGGAATCGGGACTCCATCAGCACCAGCGCAAACCCGTTCCCAGCCACCAGCACGGGGCTCACTTCGCCCGGCTGCAGCGTGCCGAGTGATCGGCGGATGGCCTCCGGCACCGCGGGGTCGGAAGGGCTGACGGCGTCCAACAGGCCGCCGGCACGTGCGGACGGATCACTCGATTCTCGTACGGCGGCGTCCGCAAAGCGGGCAGACGTCAGCAAGGCAGCATCCGTCCCCGTCGGCGTACCGCTCCTTTCCCCCAAGACCGCATCGCGAACTCGGGAGCACGTGGCCTGCGAGGGAGTGAAAAAGACCCGCACCCTGCACCGTTCGCCGTTTGCGATGCGATCCTCCTGCTCAATTTGCTCGGGACTCGGTGTCACATCCGCGGGTGACTCGGCACGAACAATCGCCCGTAGCCGCGCGTTCCGAAGCAGCAGCGCATCAAACCGTGCCGGCCCAAGCCCTCGAACGCGCCGCAGGCGCTCCAACTGGGTGGCGGCCTGATCAGCGGACATCGCCGCTTCCGTCTCCACCGCGTGCGAGAGCGCCTGTTTTTCCGCGTCCACGCTGCGATCATCCACGGTGATCGCGAGCTGCGCGGCCCGCTCCGCCAGCACCCGGTCCAGAACGGCCTCTTCCAACGCGGCCGCCCCCGCCGCTTCCGCGAGGCCGGGGTGCAGGTCGTTCCACGTGAGCAGCGACCCACGCAGCGCCGCCACCGGCCTCCCCCCCCCCGCGTCCGAGCCGGGGCGTGCATTTCCCTGTCCGTGCTGCGCCGTGGAACATGCAGCGATGACCAGCGGCATCAGGAGTATCAAAGCCCGACTGACGTGCGGATTCATGCCCCAAGTATTGTCTACGCTTGGCGTGCACGAGAAACGCCCGCGCGAGCGGGCGGACACCGCAACGGGGCGTCAGGCAGGAGGCACGCGTGCGAGTACTGATCGCGGACAAGTTTGAGAAGGCCGGGATTGATGGGCTCGCCGCCCTTGGGTGCACAGTCACCAACGACCCCAACGCCGGCGCCACCGGCATCGCGGGTGTCATCGCCATGCACGACCCGCAGGTGCTGATCGTCCGGTCCACCAAGGTACCCGCGCCCGCGCTCGAGGGCGCGAAGAGTCTTCGGCTCATCGTGCGGGCCGGTTCGGGCGTGGACAACATCGACGTGCCCGCGGCGAGCGCCAGGAAAGTCGCGGTGTGCAACTGCCCCGGGATGAACGCCGTGGCGGTCGCCGAGCTCACCATGGGCCTGCTGCTGTGCTGCGACCGACGCATCCCCGACCAGTGCACATCGCTCCGCTTGGACCAGTGGAACAAGAAAGAGTTCAGCAAGGCGCGGGGCCTCAAGGGCCTCACGCTCGGCGTCGTCGGCGTCGGCGCGATCGGGCAGGAGGTCATCAAGCGCGCGGTCGCGTTCGGCATGCACGTCGTCGTGTGGTCGCGGTCAATCACTCCGCAGCACGCCGCGGCTCTGGGCGCGGAATTCGGCGGCACGGATACACCCGCGCTGCTGGCCCTCGCGCGCCGCGCGGACGCGATCACCATCCACCTACCGCTTGCCCCCACCACCAAGTCCCTCTGCAACAAGGCGTTCTTCGAGGCGATGAAGCCGGGGGCGTACTTCATCAACACCTCGCGGGGTGATCTCGTTGACGAGGCCGCTCTGCGTGACGCCGTCTCCGCCAAGGGAATCCGCGCTGGCCTGGACGTGTTCGAGGGTGAGCCCAAGGAGGCCACCGCGGGCTGGGGCTGCTCGACCGCCAAGCTCCCCGGCGTGTTCGGTACCCACCACGTGGGGGCGAGCACGGACCAGGCACAACTGGCCGTCGCGGAAGAGACCGTCCGCATCGTCAGCACATGGAAACGTGACGGCCGCGCAGTGAACTGCGTCAACGCAGAGGCCGTGTTCGGCCCGCAGTGAAAGCCTCGTGTTTTAGAAACTGTGTGAAGACAACGCTACCCGCTCGGAATTGAACCCCATGCACATGCGCAGCCACCCCCTCTTGAGCGTTGCCCTGCTCGCCCTGTTAACCGGTGCGTCCTGTGGGCAGGAATCGCCGAAGGCACCGTCCAAGACGCCTGCAGGGTCGGGTGCCGACGCGCCAGCGACACCTGCCGACGCGGGCCACGCGGAAGTGGCATCGATGAAAGTGCTGGAAGAAGGCAAGGACTACAAGATCGAGACGGTGGTCGACAACGTGGAAGTTCCCTGGGCCTTTGCCTGGACCAGCCCCGACCGCATGCTCTTCACCGAACGCCCAGGGCGAGTGCGAGAGGTTGTGAAGGGCACGCTCACAGAGAAGCCCGTCCACACCTTTGATGACGTGCGCCTGGGGGGTGAGATCGGTCTCATGGGCCTGTGCGTTCACCCCGACTATGCGAAGAACAAGTTCGTGTACATCGCATGGGGAACGTCGGAAGATATCCGCGTCGCTCGCTTCGTCGATAAGGGCGACTCCCTGACGGACGAGAAAGTCATCCTTTCGGGCATTCCGGCCGCGGGCAACCACGCGGGCTGCCGCCTCCGTTTCGGGCCCGACGGAAAACTCTACATCACGGCGGGGGACTCCACAAACCGTTCACTCGCGCCGGACCTGACGTCGCTCGCTGGCAAAATCCATCGTGTGAACGACGACGGCTCGATCCCGGACGACAACCCGTTCGTGAAGCACGAGGGGGCCAAGCCCAGCATCTGGACCTATGGCCACCGCAACCCGCAGGGCATCGATTGGGACAGCACCGGGCAGATGGCCGAGACGGAGCACGGCCCCACGGGTGACGGCGCCCCGGCCGGATACGACGAGTGCAACATCATCGTCAAAGGCCACGACTATGGCTGGCCCGCGGCGTGGGGCGACAAGACAAAGGAAGGGACAGACGCGCCCGTGGCGGTGTGGAATCCCTCTGTGGCGCCCGCGAGCGGGTGCTTTTACAAGGGCGGCTTGTTCCCCGCGTGGAAAGACTCGTTCCTTGCCGGGCACCTTGGGGGTCTGCGCCGCGCGCCAGAACCCGGCATCTGCCGCATCACGTTCAAGGACGGCAAAGTTGTTTCGCAGGAAAGGATGGCCACAAACCTGGGCCGCATCCGCTGCGTCGAAGTCGGCCCCGACGGTGCTATTTACTTCTCGACGTCCAACCTGGATGGCCGCGGCAGGAAGCGCGAGGGCGACGACAAGATCCTCCGCATCGTGCCGGTGAAGTGAGGGACTCACCGCGTACGCTCCCCGCGTGATCGACACGCACTGCCACCTGACATTCCCGGACTTTCCGGACACCAGCGCGGTGCTCGCTCGCGCCGCGCAGCACGGTGTGATGGGCGCGATCACGATCTCCACAACCACCCAGGACTGCACACGGGCGCTTGCCATTGCGGAACGGCACGAGAACGTCTGGTGCAGCGCGGGCGTGCACCCGCTCTATAGCGACAAAGCTCCCCACGTGTGGGAAAACCTGCGCCGCTGCGCAGCGCACCCCAAGTGCGTCGCGTGGGGCGAGCTCGGGCTCGACAACCACTACAAGGAACCTTGGCAGGGCGTGCAGCGGGCCGTGCTGGAGGAGCAGCTGGCATTCATTCAAGAGTGCCATCAAACATCGCCTGCCAAGCCCGTGGTCCTTCATTGCCGCGAGGCCTTCGCTGACTTGATCCCGGTGCTGAAACGCACGCGTCTCTCGCCAGGCATGTTCGTGTTCCACTGCTTCACCGGGAGCCCGGCTGACATGCGCTTGCTGCTCGACTTTGGCGCGATGGTGTCCTTCACGGGTGTCGTCACGTACAAGAGCGCTGCCGACGTCCGGGACGCGGCGATGCTCACCCCGCTCGACCGGATCATGGTCGAGACCGATGCGCCCTTCCTTTCCCCCCACCCCCACCGCTCTGTGCGGCCTTGCGAGCCTTGGATGGCAAGCCTCACCGCCCGAGCATTGGCCGAACTGCGCGGAGAAGATTGGAACACGTTCCATGACGCGATCAACGCCAACACGCAGCGGTTCTATGGCGTCGCTGTCTAGCGGCAGAGGGCAAGGATGGACCGTGCTCAGTGGCCCGGCGTGTAGTGCAACGCCCCGCCCGGCCCCAAGGGTGCTCCCGACCAGTACCACGCCAGCAGCAGCCCGGTCCACGCGACGCCGAACGCGATGGAGTAGGGCGTCATCAGCGCCATGAGGCTGCCGAGCCCGGCTTTGGGCTGGTACTTGCGGAGTACCACCAGGATGATCGGCAGGTAGGTATTGAGCGGCGTAATCACATTCACAACCGAGTCGCCAATGCGGTACCCCCCGATCATCAACGCGGGACTCACGCCCACCATCATGAACATCGGGATGAGGATGGGAGAAAGCAGCGTGAACTTCGCCGTCATGCTGCTCATGACAAAGTCCGCCAGGATGATGAAAACGACAAAGAGCACCAGCAGCAGCGGCACGGGCATGTCGGCCCGCACCAGCATCGCCCCGCCCTCGTACGCCAGCATGCGCGACAGGTTGCTGTACTCAAAGTACGCGAGGAACTGCGCGGCAAAGAAGTTCATGGCGATGACCGGCGCCATGCCCTTCATCGCGTCGTAGAAGCCCGACACCAGGTCGTTCTGCGTGCGGATCGCCCCGGTGGCCACCCCGTACGCAATGCCCGGCGCAAGGAACGCAAAGAACATCATCGGCACAATCACGTGCGACCAGCGACCCCCCGGGCCTTCCAGCAGAACACCGGGCACGGGCTTCTCGACCACCACCAGCGGGTCCTTGGAGAGCACAGTGTGCGGAGCGGCCGTCAATTCCTTCTCGCCGGGCTCAAACGTCTCGACGTTCTTCTGCACCATGACCCGCCCATTGGGCAGGCTCGGCAACCCGACGCCTTCGAGCGGGGCTCCTTTCAGGAACATCATCGCGCCGAACACGGCGAGCACCACCGCAAGCCAGGCTCCCGCCCATGCCAGG
Source organism: uncultured Phycisphaerales bacterium (assembly GCA_937858155.1). Classification (GTDB taxonomy): domain Bacteria; phylum Planctomycetota; class Phycisphaerae; order Phycisphaerales; family UBA1924; genus BJHL01. The sequence goes on from CALLYM010000253.1 coordinate 9,049, forward strand.
CCCCGCCGCTGCTGGACGGAAACCGCCACTGATCCAGCCGCCTGATCGATCGCATCGCTCGCCGCGATCGAACGCCAATCCGTCCTGTTGAGGCGTGGCTCGACAATCCTGTCCGCCACCCACCAGCCCACCAGCATGATGACAGGTACTGACCCGATTTTGAACCACCAGTTGGCGGTAGGCAGCACGTTCTCCCCGGCGTCCAGCATCCGGGCGCTCTGCTGCGCGACTCCGCACACCACCGTGTCCGCGGCCGTGATGAATATGCCCGCGCCAAAGCCGCCGGCGACGCCGGCGAACGCGGCCGACATCCCGGCAAGCGGGTGCCGGCCGGACACCGCATAAAGGCCCGCCGCGAGCGGCGGCAGGATTATGTACCCGGCGTCCGTTGCGATGGAGGCGTTCGCTCCGATCAGGATGATCATGGGCGTCAGGAGTTGCCTCGGTGTGGTACCCGCGAGCCACTTGATGAGCGCCGCGAACAACCCGACCTTTTCGGCCAGACCGATGCCAAGCATGCCCGTGAGCACAAGCCCCAGAGGCGGGAAGTTCACGAAGTTGCGCACCATGGAGGACAGTGCCCAGTACGCGCCGTCGCGGGTCATGAGGCTCTTGACCGCGAGCGGATCACCCTTGGGCTCCACAATGATCTTCGGACGCCCGGTCCGTTCGTGAACGGCAGGCTCGCTGACCACTTTGCCGTCCTCAGCGACCCGTTCCACCATGGCAGCACGGACCTGCAGAGGCTGAACCTTCCAGCCCGCAGCGCTAAGAACCCCCGAGAGCAGCACCGTGAGCACCGCCAACCCCGCAAAGAGCAGCACAGGCTCCGGGAGCTTGTTCCCGATGACCTCGACCCAATCGAGGAACGAGCGACGCGTGTTGGATGGATGGGCTGGCATGGGATGGCGCACTGTGCGGGAGAGGGGTCGGACGCAACACGCAGCATACCGCCCCAGGGAGGAGGCTGCCTCCTGAGATCAGCGTGGGCCACCAATGACGACCCAAACATCCGCCGATTCTGGTGTCTGGCAGGCGAGAGCGTTTGACGCTATCTTGAGAGCCTGAATCTCCGGCAGACCGATGGTGAACTTCCACGCATCGACGTCAGCCCATGTCCTTCCAACAGCCCCACGGAACCCCGAATGGGAACATCACCAAGTCCGTCATCTGTTCATTCCGTCCCCGAGTCGGTCGCCAAAGGGCCGACCTTTCTGGGGCACCCGATGGGATTGTTCTTGCTCTTCCTCGTGGAGATGTGGGAACGATTCTCGTACTACGGCATGCGAGGTCTGCTGGTACTCTATCTGACGGCCGCACTCGCGGCTTACCAGGTGGGCAAAGGGTCTTACGAAAACACCCTCCGTGTGACCCAGACCGTTGTTCCAACCGCCGCGGAAGAGAAGGCGGGGACAGAACCCGTCACGACCGTGATCGATGTTCCTTTCCGCGTGGTGGTTGGAGACGCTGCAGGCGATCTCACCAACACCGCTCTTCAGTCGCCCGCGGGACCACTGCAGTTCCAGCGTCTCGAGCCGCAGGCCCGAGTAGCCCTTGGCCAGCACGTTGGCCCGCAGCAGCATCGCCGCGCGCACCGACGGCACCGCGAGCGGTTCGCCGACGCCGGCGGCGTGGCTGCGGATCAGGTTGAGCTGCAGCGCCGCGAGGTCGTCGTGCGCGATGCGCGTCTGAGCGAAGGATCCGAAGCCGGTGTTGACGCCGTAGACCGCC
>CALLYM010000254.1 GCA_937858155.1 uncultured Phycisphaerales bacterium
CCCTTCGGCGCCAGCCGCAGCCTGACCTTGCCGATCAGCAGGTCCTGCATCGCCCGCTCGGGCGGCGCGAGGACCACCTGGCCGGCCTTCAGGCCGTCATCGAGGCCGCAGGTCTGGCCCGCCAGGTCACCGAGCTTCACCCAGGCGCCGTTGGACAGCCCATAGAGGCCGCGCGGGCCACCATAGGCGAAGACCGCGATCTCCGCCTGGCCTCCCGAGGCCCCCGCCAGGTCCAGCTGCGTGATCAACGCCTCGGCCTGCTTCTGGACCGCCTCCGACCCCGACACCAGCACCGACGTCGGTGACGTCAACGCGTCCGACGTCCCGTCGAACACACGCACATCGCGGAACACAATCTGATCGTCGATCATGGGTCCCCCTGAGGGCTGCATCTCGAGGCCGCTCGGCTCTGACGACGGTGGCGGCGCGCTGCCCGACTGTCAAACCCTCGGCGCCGTCGAGGCACAGGCGTCACAGCCAGAGCCCGCCCGCCACGGCGATGGAGAACCCGATGGGCACGAGGATCCATGCGAAGAGCATCAGCATCGCCACCGACGGCAAGGTATTTGTAACCCAGGAAGGGGCTGTGGAACCCAGCCAGGTGGGACAGATCGACATCGCGACGTTTATCAACCCGGCGGGCCTCAAGCAGGTGGGCGAAAACCTCTTCGCCGAGACCGCGGCGAGCGGGTCACCGAATCTCGGAACACCGAGCGCCGAGGGGAGGGGAGCGGTCAAACAAGGCTTCCTGGAGGCCAGCAATGTCGATCCCACCCGCGAATTGATCGATCTCATCCGGACGCAACGCGGGTACGAGTTCAACAGCCAATCGATCCGTGCGGCGGATGAGAGTCTGAGGACCGTCGCGCAGATCCGGCGGTAAGGTGAAACACCTGATGAACGTTGTCCGGTCCATTCTTGCTCACGCGCTCGTTGCCGTTACGTGCCTTGGGGTCTGCGTGTCCCGAACATCCGCCGACACCCTGACACTGAGGGCATCGGCTGCGGTGCCCGCGGGCGATCCCGTACGTGTCGGAGACATCGCCGACATAGATGGGACCGGGGTGGGCGCCACCGTGAACGACATCATCGTTCTTGACGCGTCGACGGCCGCAAAGCGTGCCGCCAAGGACGGCACAGTTTCCGTCAACTTGGGAGATGTCCGACGGGCGCTGGTGGCGAGCAAGGGCGTCAATATGGGGCGTTTGGCCCTGAGCGGGTCGGCGGTGCAAGTACGTGTGGGAGATGCAGCACGCCCCGCACCTCCTGCGGCTTTGGCGCCGTCAGACGACATTGGCGACACGCTCGGCAGCGTGCTGAATGATGCGCTCGCCCGCTGGTTTAGCGTGCCGTCCGATGCTATCCAAACCGACACTCAGGCGGTCGACCCCAAAGTACTGGCGACGCCGCTGGCAGGGCGCACATACGCAGTCTCCACGGGCACGAGGGGCGAAGTTCTGCCGGTACAGGTGCGTGTCTTCGAGGGCGATACACCCGTGCTGACGCAGACCATCCGGGTGGGGATCAAGCTGAAGAAGGCCGGCTGTGTGGCAACGCGGGACATCGCACGTGGCCAGACACTTTCAAGCGGGGACGTGCAGGCCCAGGATGTTTGGGTGGCGACGAGCGTTGCTCCGATCGATGCGCAGACAGCCCTTGGTGGGGTCGCTCAAGCCGCGATGAAGGCGGGGGATGTCGTGGAGGACCGGCAGGTTGATCATCCCCCCACGATCAAACGCGGCGACATGGTGAGCGTTGACTGCGTCAGTGGGTCCATTCTCTTGCGGGCCACGATGCGGGCAAAGCAGGACGGCCGAGCGGGCGAGGTCATTTGGCTTGAGCCATTGTCAAAGGCCTCTCCTTCCAAGCGGACATCGAGCAAGAAGGAAAACTCGAATCCAACGGGCGGAGCAGGGGTTGGACCGGTGCGTGCAAGGGTTGCCGGGCCGGGGCACGCGGTCACGGTGTCTGATGAGTCTCCCGATTCGTCCGGGCCGACCACCGGCGGGTAAGGCGGGTGTCTGCACGGACCATCGCGGGGCATGCCGCTTGCGTGTCAAAGCTCACGCCGGAGGATCCGGACACCCTATCCCGCCCAGCGCACTCGCCGCGATGGACCGCGCGCGTCCTGCCTTCCGGAGCCTTCCCATGCGCACAACCTGGGCGATTATCGCCCTGTCCCTCAGCAGCGTCGCAAACGGCCAGAGCATGCTGCGCGATGCCGACCCGCCCGCCGAGCCCGGCACAACCCAGGCTGCCCGGCCCGTCGCGGAGCCGCTGAAGGAAGTCAGCCTGATTCAAGTCGAGGCGCCCAAGCCCAAGGACTACCAGGTCCATGACCTCGTCACGATCATCGTGAGCGAGAACCACAAGGCGAGCAGCGAGGCCAAGCTCGACACCAAAAAGGACACATCGCTGAAGGCCAAGCTCAGCAAGTTCCCCGATCTCTCGGCATTCCTCGAGGCGTCTCTGCAGCAGGGCGGGTCTTCCCCCATCGCGGAAGCCGACGTTTCCTCCGGCAGTTCCTTCAAGGGCGATGGCAAGTACGAGACCAAGGAAGGCCTGACCGACAAGATCACCGCCACGATCATTGACGTGAAGCCTAACGGCACGCTCGTGCTCGAGGCGCGACGCACCATCAGTAAAGACGAGCAGACGCAGACACTGGTTCTCTCGGGCATCTGCCGACGGGAGGACGTAACGGACAACAACTCCGTCCTCTCCAGTCAGCTGGCGGAACTGAACGTGGGCGTGGAAACGACCGGTCAGGTGAAAGAAGCGGCCAAGAAGGGCATCCTGACGAGGGTGTTCGAGGCGGTCTTCAACTTCTGACTGCGCCCGCTTCCGGCACGCCCGTTGCGTTGATCGCGGGTCATGCGTGCCCGCACCACAGCAACCACCGTCTTTGCGCTCGTCCTGGCACTCTTCGCCGCCACCACCGGGCAGGGTGCGACGGTGCAGGAGCTCACGCGCATCAATGGCCAGGGCGAGTACATCCTGCGCGGCGTGGGGCTGGTGATCGGCCTGCCCGGCACCGGAGACTCATCCAAGGACCTTGCCGTCGCGCGGCCGCTGGTGGCCCTGTTGAGGAACAGCGGGCAGGACATCGGCCTGCCGGAAGACCTTGCGCGTGGCAAGACGGAGATCAAGTCCGTCGCGCTGGTCAGCGTCACGTGCGTCATCCCCAAGGAAGGGGCACGCATGGATGACAAGTTTGACGTCAGCGTGTCCACCGTCAACACGGCCAAGAGCATCGCGGGCGGAGAACTCTACCTCACGAGCTTGCAGGGGCCGCTGCCGGGCAGCAAGGTGTATGCAATCGCCGCCGGCAAGCTGGAGATTGAGGAGACCACCACCCCCACCACCGGGCGCGTGCGAGGCGGTGCCAGGATGATCCGCGACGTGCTGACGCCCGAGGTCGGGGACTCGTTCACGCTGGTGCTTGAACCCGCCTTCGCGGGCTGGACGAGCGTGTCCACCGTCGCGGAAGCCATCCAGAGCAACGTGGCGCTGGGCGGACGTGTGTATCCGAACACGCCCCGCATCGCGTCGGCCATGGACGAACGCACGGTGAAGATCATCGTGCCCGACGAAGAGCGTGCTGACAAAGCGGCGTTCCTGGCGGATGTGCTCTCCGCCGAGGTGCGGACAGAACTGCTGGACCTGCCGGCGCAGGTGGTGGTGAATCGGCGCACCGGCGCGATCATCGTGACGGGGGACGTGGAGATCAGCCCCGTTGCGATCACGCACAAGGACCTCACCATCACCGCCGGCGCGGCGACGGGCAAGGGCGGGACACGCAAGGACCGCTGGGCGGAGATCAAGACCAACGCCCGCCCGAGTGAGAACGCCAAGCTCAGCGACCTGCTCACTGCGCTGCGACAGCTCGACATCCCGGTGTCCGAACAGATCAACATCATCCAGATGCTCCACAAGACCGGCAAGCTTCATGCACGCCTTGTCGTGGATTGACCGAGCACGCCATGACGGACCTCACCACTTCCAGCACGCCCACCAGCCTCTCTCGGTCACTCCGGGCCGACCTCAGCGCCCGCGATGCGTCGCGGCTCTCGGATCAGCAGGCATTCTCCGCCGTGCTCTCCCGAGCACGCGGGGCCGAGAAGCAGGACGATGAAAGGGGCCGCGCTCGCAAGGCCGCCGAGGACTTTGTCGCACAGGCCCTTGTGGAGCCAGTGCTCAAGCAGATGCGGGAGACGACGCAGGCCGCGGCGCCCTTCGCTCCAAACCAGGCGGAGAAGTCCTTCCGCACCATGATGGACAGCGCGATGGCGCAGCGCATCGTCAAGAGCGGCAACTGGTCGCTGGTCGACAGAGTCGCTGACCGCATCCTTGCCCGCTCGACTTCCTCGTCGGCCGCTCAGCCGCTCCCGCTCTTGCCCTTCACGTGGGGGCCGACGACTCCCGAACCCATGCTCCTGACCAAGGAGGACCGACGATGAACGCGAACCAGGCCCCCCTCACGCCCGGCTCTCTTGCAGACCGTCTTGACGCGTTGCTGGACGCGATGGCAGCGGCCTACGCCCGCATGGGTGAGGTCAGCGACGCCCACCGCGAGGCGATCCGTTCCGCCGATGCGTATGCGGTGGAGGACGCTGTGCAACGGGAATCGATCATCTTCCGCGAACTCCAGAAGCTCGACCACCAGCGTCGTGAACTCGTGGTGCTCGCCCACGCCTCGTTCCCAATGCTCCGCAGAACACCTGCGGACCGCACCACGCTCACCCAGCTCGCGGCCCATGCACCCGACACCAGGCGGGGCGTGCTCACGACGAAGGCCACCGAGCTCCGCGACCTCGTCCGGGGCGTGCAGGATCGCAACGCAAGCATCAGGAACGCCGCGTCGGCGCTCCTGGCCCACATGGAGGGCGTGATGCGCCAGGTCGCCCGCACCCTTTCCCACACAGGCACGTATTCCCGCCGGGGCGTCGTCGAGGCCGGCGGAAGCGTTGTCAGCGCTGTGGACCTCCGTTCGTAACAACCGTCCCCTCGAAGGCGACCACCACCATGAGCCTCACCAACGCACTGCACATCGGACGGACCGGCCTGACGGCGAGCCAGATCGCCATCCAGGTCGCGGGTAACAACATGGCGAACGCCGCCACGCCCGGCTATTCGCGTCAGATTACCCGCATCGCCCCGCTCCGCGCGGGCACCACCAGCCTGCAGTCCTCCATCGGGGCGGGCGCACAGGTCACGGCGGTGCAGCGTCAGATGGACAGCGCTATCCAGGCCCGGCTCTGGGGCGCGACCGCGGACGATGCCCGCCAGAACGCACTGGCAGGTGTGTACAGTCAGATCGAGTCAATCCTTGGCGAACTGGGCACCAACGACCTCTCGAGCGAACTCTCCTCGTTCTTCAGCGCCTGGTCGGAGCGGGCCAATCAGACTCGGAGCAGTGCGAGCGTTGTCCAGCTGGGTGATCAACTCGCCAACTTCGTCCAGCGGCTCCGGTCCGACCTTGTTGACCAGTCAAGGCAATCCGACCGCACCCTTTCTGCCGCCGTGGAGGGCGCAAACTCGCTCATTGAGCAGATCGCGCACCTCAATGGCGAGATCAGCGGCGCGGAGATTTCGGGTCAGGAGGCCAACGTCCTCCGCGACCAGCGTGATCAGCTTATCACGAACCTCTCTGCCTACATGGAAGTGAGCGTCGTCGACCGGGGATCCCAGGGCGTGGACGTGCTTGTCGGCTCCACGCCCGTGGTGCTTGGCGCTCTCGCTCGGGGTGTGCAGGTGAAGCGCACCGTCGACGCCGACGGAAACACACACGTCGGCGTGGAAACTGCCGCTGGTCAGACAGAACTTACAGTCACCAGCGGCCAGATCGGGGCCGCCATCGCGAGCAGGGACGGCACGATCGAGAACCTGATCGCCAAGGTTGATGACATCGCCAGGCAGCTCATCTGGCAGGTCAACCGCCTGCACTCCACGGGTGTTGCGGGGAACGGTTTCACAAACCTCGCCGGCGCCACCGCGTTCGGCACGGCGGACCGCACGCTTGCGCTGAATGACTCCACCAACAGCGCGATGGTGGGCCTGCCCGGACAGCCTACCAACGGCGGGTTTGTTGTGCGCGTCCGCCAGAACGCGACGGGCGCGATGACCACCGTCCGCGTGGATGTGGACCTCGACGGCATCACGAACGCGGGAACACAGGGCACGGACGACGATACCTCTGCCGAGTCCATCCGCGCGCAACTCAACGCCATCGCCGGGGTTTCCGCGTCGTTCAATGCCGAGGGGAAGCTGGTCGTGAGCGCCGACGAGGGGTTCACGTTCTCGTTCGAGGACGACACGAGCGGAGCGCTCGCAGCCCTGGGCGTGAACTCGTTCTTCAATGGCACGGACGGCGCATCGCTCGCGGTCCGAAGCGACCTCAAGGGGGATGCGAGCAAGCTCGCCGCGGGCCGTTATGTAAACGGCCAGCTCGTGGAGAACGGCACGGCACTCCAACTGGCCCAGGTGCAAGACGCGCCGCTGGAATCTCTCGCGGGCCAGTCGCTCGCCGGGCTCTGGCGGGACGCGGTGCAGGAAGTTGGCGGCAAGAGCGCGGGCGCCGCGTCCGCCGCTTCGGCGTCCACCCTTGTGCGCGAGAGCCTGGAATCACAACGTGCCGCTATTTCGGGCGTCAGCCTGGACGAGGAGTCGGTGAACCTGCTGCAGTACCAGCGGCAGTACCAGGCCTCGGCGAGGCTGATCACGGTGGTGGATGAACTGACGCAGGTGCTGATCGGCCTCGTCTGAGGGCCATGAGGCGACAGAGACGGAACGAAGGCGAGCAAAGGACGACCACGGCATGACCATCATTCCCCCCAACCTGACCCGCGTCCCTTCCTTTTACGGCTCGGCGCTCGCGCTCTCCAACATCGGCCGTAACAACGTGGCCCTGCTCCGTGTGTCCGAACAGATCAACACCGGCCGCGCGATCACACGCGTGAGCGACGACATCGTGAAGTCCGCGGCCATCGGCGTGCTGGACGATCGGCTGGAGCGCTCCCAGCAGCAGCAGCGGAACCTCCAGCACGCCCAGAGCTCCCTGAACATCCTCGACAGCACGCTCGACGAGGCTTCGACGCTCGCGCACGAGGCACGCACCATTTCCTCGGACCAGGTCTCTCTCACCAGCTCCGCCGCCGAACGCGCCAGCCAGGCGGTCGTCGTCGACCAAATGCTCTCCTCCTTGCTGAACATCGCCAACCGGCAGTCTGTAGCGGGCTATGTGCTCGGCGGCACCATCACCAGCCGTGCACCGGTCGAGGGGTTCCTGGGCTACTACCGCTACCGGGGCGAGAACAACAACGGATTGACGACTGATATTGACCAGGCGTCCTCCGTTCCGATCACCCTGGGCCCCACAGCGCTCACGGGCCTTTCGTCGCGCGTCCGCAGCAATGTCGACCTCGACCCGCAGCTCACCACCGGGGCGCTGCTGGCGGACCTCCGCGGCGCGCGCGGCGTGGGTGTCACGCTCGGCACTATCGAGATGAGCATCAACAGCGGGACTCGCATCCCAGTCGACCTTCAGGGCGCCGACACCGTCCAGGACGTCCTGGACCGCATCACAGCCTCCATCCGGCAGTACGAGACAGACAACTCGGCCACGGTGCTGGGGCCGGGCGGGCTGGGAGTGTCCGGCGGCGGGTTGTCGATGGACATTGTCGGTACCAACAGCATCCAGTTCTTCGACGTCGGCAACGGCATCACCTCGCAGGACCTGGGCCTGACCACCGTCCCAGCGGCCGCGTTCAGCGCAGCGTCCGGCGTTGGTCAGGACTTGGGCGTCCGCCTCACGATGCGTTCGCCGGTGTCTTCGCTCGCTGGCGTGACTGGTCCGCTCGGCACGATCCGTATCACCAACGCCGGGCACACGCAGGTCGTCGATCTTTCCGGCGCGCAAACCATTGAGGACGTCAAGACCATCATGGAGGGCGCGAACCTGGGTATCCGCGTCCTCATCAACGACGCGGGCACCGGGATCGACGTTCTCAACGAGGTGTCAGCGGGCAAGCGCAACGCATTGTCGATTTCCGAGGTTGCGGGGGGTGACACCGCAACCCGCCTGGGTATCCGTTCCCTAATGGCCGACACCCGGATCAGCGAGTTCAACTTCGGACGGGGCGTCTCCATTGTCGATGGCGTGCGCGACCCGGTCTCGGGCGTCCTTTCCGCCCCGCTCAATACCGACATGACGATCACGCTCGGCGACACCGCGGGCACGCCCATCACCATCGACTTCACCCCCGGCGATATGACCAGCGTCCAGACAGTTCTGGATGCCATGAACTCGCAGATCCAGACCCAGCTCGCCGCGGCTGGCATGGCCCCAACGACTCTCGTCGCGGGGCTCGCTTCGGACGGAAACGGCATCATGCTGACCCAGGACCCAGGGTTGCCGAACCAGGTGCAGGTCGCCCCGAACAACAACTCCCAGGCGGCCGCCGAGCTCGGGCTGCTCGGAGGAGTATGGAACTCCACGTTCCACACGCTCGTGGGTACCGACAACGCCCAGGTCCGCGTGGACAGCCTCTTCAGCCACCTCGTTGACCTGCGCGACTCGCTCACCGCCAACGACGTGTCTGGCATCGGCTTTGCGGGAGCGGACATCGAGGCCGCAACCGACTCGATGGTCGAGACCCGCGGCATGGTTGGTGGTTTCGCCCAAAGGGTCGAGGGCGCGATCACCAGGGAAACGGACCGATCGGTGCTGGACGAGGCCACCCGTTCCCAGCTCCGTGACGTCGACTTTACGGAAGCGGCAACCCGGTTCTCGATGCTCCAGACCCAACTGCAGGCAAGCCTGAGGACAACCGCCCTGACCCAGCAGTTAAGCATCCTCGACTTCCTGTAGGCCCCCACTGCGACGCGGGAACGCGCCCGGTGAGATTCGATCAACGCCCAGCGTCGCCCCCGGCGGCGGCCTGGGCCACGTGCAGGACGCCGCCGACGTCGCGTCGGGGGATCGAGCACTGGACACGCCGGGAGTGCAGCGGAGCATGCCTATGGAAGTTCGTACCACGCGGTTCGGGACCCTTCAGATCGCGGAAGACCGCATCATCCACATCCCCAAGGGGTTGCTGGGCTTCAACCAGCACACCCGGTACTGCCTCTTGGAGCCCGGCGATGACGCGTGCTTCTTTTGGCTCCAGTGCGTGGACGAGCCGAGCCTCGCGTTCGTCATCACCGACCCTTCGCTGTTCGTCCCTGATTACTCTGTGCCCATCCGCGCAGAACAGATGAACGAATTGGGTCTTGGGCGCCTGGAAGATGCCCAGGTCTTCGTCATCGTCAACAAGGTCGAGCAGACGCTCACAGGCAACCTCCAGGGCCCGCTGGTCATCAACACCCTCAACAAGGTGGGAGAACAAATGGTCCTGGCCGAGAAGCGATGGACCACTCGCCACCCGCTGATGAAGGTTGCTTCGCAGGCCATGCAGCCCGCGATGTCGGCCTGACGCCCCCCCGTGGCGGCCCAAACTTCTACGCGGGCCACCCCGCACCCTGACCACCTACACCGTCTACCCCCACTCTCCGGGCTACGCACCCTTTCCCTCCGCATGCGCGAACGGAATCGCGCCCCATCCACCTGTCCCCTACCCACGGAAGGGTTCCACCATGTTGGTTCTTTCACGCCAACGCGACGAAACGATCATGATCGGCGACGACATCGAGATCACGGTCGTTGACATCCGCGGCGACAAGGTGAGGCTTGGCATCACCGCCCCCACCAAGATCGCTGTCCACCGCAAAGAGGTCTACGAGGCCATCAAGCGCGAGAACGAGCAGGCCTCCCATATAGCGGGCTCTGACCTTTCGGCCATGAAGCCCGGCGTCGCATCCGGGCCGGCCCGGGCCATCGCTCGAACCAGAACCTCCCAACTGTCGTCCGGCCACGCCCCACCAGGATCGGGTGGTTCGGTTGGCCCGCCGTTTGCGAATCCCGCGGAATCCCCCCCGCGCCGCGCTCAAGGGGCATAGGCCAAAGCCTTGTATAGAGAAATGACCAGGGAGAGAAGAGTCACCGGCGAACCAAGTACCACGAAGACCGCACCTCAGACCGCCCCGAATCCCCCACCCGCAATGGATAGCGCGGGACCCGCAATCACGGAGGATTGCACTCATGGCACGAATCAACACCAACATCCCGAGCCTGATCGCCCAGACCAACCTGACCCGCAACAACTCGGACCTGAATGTGCGCCTCGAGCGCCTCAGTACCGGTCTGCGGATCAACCGCGGCGGGGACGACCCGGCGGGCCTCATCATCTCCGAGCGCATCCGCTCGGATATCTCGGGCGTCAACCAGGGCATCAAGAACTCGCAGCGCGCCAGCAGCGTCATCTCGACTACCGAGGCGTCCCTCGCGGAAGTGAACGACCTGCTCACGTCCATCCGCGCCCTGCTGGTGGAGTCCGCCAATACCGGCGCTTCCAGCGCAGAAGAGCGGGAGGCAAACCAGCTCCAGATCGACTCCGCCATCGACTCGATTACCCGCATCTCCAACACCGCCTCCTTCGGCGGCCTCAAGATGCTGGACGGTTCGCTTGACTACCGGCTCTCGGGCCTTGCCACCAGCGCGATCTCCATCGCCAACATCCGCTCGGCCACCCTCATCAACAACCAGCCCCTCCAGGTCAACGTCGACGTCATCACCTCCGCCCAGTTCGGTTCCGTCTTCATGTCGGGCCACGGCGGCGTGATCATGTCCACCATGACCATCGAAATCGCCGGCGCCAAGGGCGCACGGGAGTTCCAGTTCCTCTCGGGCACCTCCCTGACGAGCGTCGCAGCCGCCATCAACCAGCTGAGCGAGTTCACCGGCGTGCAGGCGGCGCTCATCAACGGAAACGCCGCCTCCGGTATCTACTTCAGGAGCACCGACTTCGGCGACGACAACTTCGTCAGCGTCCGACGCCAGGACAAGCCCACCGTCTCGTCCAGCGATTCGTTCCAGACCTACAAGCTGCTGGATACCTCCGCGTTCGTGACCGGCGGCTCGTTCAACTGGTCGGGCTTCGTGACCGGCGGCAACCTCGTGTCCGCCGATATCGACTACGGACGCGACGTCGCGGCGCTTGTGAACGGAAACCTAGCCACCGGCAAGGGCCTGGAGGTCAGCGTCAACTCGTCGTCCCTCGCGGCACGCATCCTGCTCAACCAGGACCTCGCGACCACGCCCACCGCCACCGCTTCGTCCTTCTACATCACGGGCGGCGGGTCCCTCTTCCAGCTGGGCCCCAATGTCACGCCCCTCCAGCAGACCGCGATGGGCATCGCCTCCGTCTCGGCCTCACGCCTTGGTGCAACCCAGACCACCAACGGCCTGGAATTCCTGACCTCCCTCAAGCAGGGCGGCAATAACGACATCGGCGCCAGCGCCGGGCGGAACGACTTCTCCACGGCAGAAGACATCCTCAGCCGCGCCATCGACGACGTGACGCAGATGCGCGGACGCCTTGGTGCCTTTGAACGCAACGTGCTGGACACCAACGTCCGCTCGCTCCAATCTCAGTTTGAGAACCTGACCGCGAGCGAGTCGGCGATCCGTGATGCGGACTTTGCCGCGGAAACCAGCTTGCTGACACGGTCGCAGGTGCTGGTGAGTGCCAACACCTCCTCGCTGCAGCTCGCCAATGCCCAGGCTCAGCAGGTGCTCCAGCTGCTCCAAGGCTGATCCGGGACGCTGAAGCTGATGAAAAGCGCATAATCGGCTGACCCCTCCCCCAGTCCGGGAGGGGTCTTTTTTTCTCAGAATCCCACGATCGTGGCACCACGTCCCGAGAAAAAGGGATTGCGGCCCAATCCCACGCACGATCGCTCAACCGACCCCCTTTCCCCGTCGATGCTGCGATGGTCCGCTTTGCCGTTACCCACGGCGGGCGGACCCGGAGCGCGGGATGGAACCCCGCTCCGCGAGCCCCGGGCCGTGTGGTGCCGGGCTCATCGCTGGGGTGCTTGTTGCCCCCCGGCTTCACGATCAGCCCGCGTGAACCGCGGGGCTCGCACTGCACGGAGGTTTTCACCATGAGTCGTATTAACACAAACGTCCAGTCCTTGATCGCTCAGCGCGTGCTGGGCCAGAACAACACCGGCCTCAACCAGGCCCTGGAGCGCCTGAGCACGGGCCTCCGCATCAACCGCGGCAAGGATGACCCGGCCGGCCTCATCGCCAGCGAAAACCTCCGCGGCGAGCAGAAGGCCCTCGACCAGGCCATCAACAACTCCCAGCGCGCCGACCAGGTGATGACCATCGCCGAGGGCGGCCTGCAGGAGATCAGCGGCATGCTGACCGAGCTGCAGGGCCTGCTCACGGCCTCCGCCAGCGAGGCCGGTCTCTCCAAGGAAGAGAAGGAAGCAAACCAGCTGCAGATCGACTCGATCCTGCAGACCATCGACCGCATCTCCGGCGCGACGAACTTCCAGGGCATCAAGCTCCTGAACGGCAACTTCGACTTCCAGGTCGGTTCCGTGTCCACCAACGTCGCCGACTACCGCGTGAACGCCGCCAAGTTCTCGGGCTCCAGCCAGGGCGTCAACGTCCTGGTCACGAACTCCGCGCAGCAGGCCGGTCTGTTCATGTCCTTCGGCGGCGCTCTTGACCTGACCAGCGCCGGCGCCTCGTTCATCTTTGAAGTCGTCGGCAGCAAGGGCAGCCGCGAGCTGTCCTTCTCCTCCGGCACGTCCCTGGCCGACATGACCGCGGCCATCAACACGTTCACCGACGTGACCGGCGTCACCGCCACCGCGTCCGGCACGGGCATCAAGCTCCAGTCCGACGCGTGGGGCAGCGATGAGTTCACGACCGTCAAGGTCCGCAACGCGGGCGGTGCGGCCGGCGGCGGTATCTTCCAGCTCAACGCCACCAACTTCAACGCCTCCCAGACCTCCGGCGCGATCGGCTACGCCAGCGCAAGCAACGGCGTCACCGACTCGGGCCAGGACCTGGGCGCGACCATCAATGGCGTGCAGGCCATCACCCGCGGCAAGACCGCCCGCGTCAACAGCGACTTCCTCGACGTCTCCGTCACCCTCGGTGACGCGGCCGCCCAGGCCCGCGCCAACGTCGCCGCCTTCACCATCTCCGGCGGCGGTGCGGACTTCCAGCTCGCTTCCAAGGTCGACATCGGCGGCAAGGTGTCCATCGGCATCCAGAACATCGCCGCCCGCAAGCTCGGTGACAGCGTCACCGGCTTCCTGGACAGCCTCGGCGCTGGCCAGGTCAACAACGTCGTGGACGGCGATATCACCGACGCCCAGGCCGTCGTGTCCGAGGCCATCAAGCAGGTCTCCGGCATCCGCGGCCGCATCGGCGCCTTCCAGAAGAACGTGATCGGCTCCACCATCCGCAGCCTCGGCGTCAACGTCGAGAACACCGCGGCGGCCCAGAGCGTGATCCGCGACTCCGACTTCGCCAGCGAGACGGCGAGCCTCACCCGCTCCCAGATCCTGGTGTCGGCGGCGACCAACATCCTGTCGCTGGCCAACCAGCAGCCCCAGTCGGCCCTCCAGCTCTTGGGTGGCTAAGACGGGCTGAACGCGGCGGAGCCGCGGTAGAAACCTCCATGCAACAAAGCCCCGGGCCCGAAAGGACCCGGGGTTTTTCGTTCTTTGCACACGATCCATACACGCCCGGCGCCGCGTGGCTGCCCCTCCCACTACTCTTTCTCTCATGGCCCGCCCGCGAGCAAACTCCGCTGTCGAGCCCAAGCCCGCCAGGCGGGGTCCACGTGCGGACGGACGCCTCACCCAGCCGCCCGAGCCCTTTGCCGCGGCCCACCGCGCATTCCTCACATACCTCCGCGTGGAGTGCGGCCTTCTGCCCAACTCCCTCGACGCCTACTCACGCGACGCCGCGCAACTCCTCTGGCACCTGCACGACAGCGGCTGCACATCCCTGCCCACCGCGAGCCCCCGCCAGTTGTCCGAGCACCTCACCACGCTCAAGACCAAGCGCGGGCTCGACGCCACGTCCGTGGTCCGCCACCTCGCCGCGATCCGTGTTTTTTTCCGATGGGCGGCGGCAACCCAGGGTGTGGTCAACGACCCGACGTCCGTCCTCGACCGCCCCACGCGTTGGAAGAAGTTGCCAGACGTCCTAAACCCCACACAGGTCCGCCAACTGCTCGCGGCCTGCACTCCTGACGCCGTGCCAACCAGAGCGGCCAAGCGCGTCGCGAAGGCGGACGACAATGCAGCAGCAACCACGCCCGACATCCCCATTCACCTTCGCGACCGCGCATTGCTGGAACTGCTCTACGCGTCGGGCCTCCGCGCGTCGGAGGTCTGCTCGCTCACGCTGAACGACGTGCAGGAGACGCTGGGCGTGCTCCGCGTCACCGGCAAGGGCAACAAGCAGCGCCTGGTGCCCATGGGGGAACCCGCCAAGGAAGCCGTGGGGGAGTACCTGCGCACATGCCGCCCGCTGCTGGAGAAGTCCCACCTCTCCAAGGGCTGTCTGCTTCTGAGCCGCACCGGACGACCGCTCGAGCGCGTCCGCGTGTGGCAACTTGTCTCGCACTATGCGAAGCGCGCAGGCCTCACCGTGTACCCGCACATGCTCCGCCACTCGTTCGCCACACACCTGCTCATGGGCGGGGCGGACCTGCGTGTCGTGCAGGAACTCCTGGGGCACGCCGACATCGCCACCACGCAGATCTACACGCACGTGGACCGGTCGCACCTCAAGCAGGTGCACAAGAAGCACCACCCGCGAGGCTGAGGAACGGGGTTTGGGGAATACCCCGGGCGCATTCCGCACTCAGTTGCTACCGTCCGCCGTATGAAGTTCACCTTCTTCGCGGTCTTCACGCTCGCCCTTCTCGCTGACTTGGCGGCTGCGCGGCCCACTCCAAGCTCGCAACCAGCCCCGCAATCGCAGAGCACAACCGTTGAAAAGGACGCCCTGCCTCCCGCCGCCACGCTCGCGAACCCCGACACCGTCTTTGCCGCAACAACCCCCACAGTCGTCACCGACGCCCTCAAGTTCGCCGAGGGCCCGCTCTGGCATGACGGCAAACTGTTCGTGTGCGACCTCTCTGGCGACGCGGTGTACACGATCTCACGCCGCAGGCATGACGTACCGACGACAGACACCCAACTTTGGAATGCGCCCGTGGAATTCCGCAAGCCTTCCGGCCGGGCCGCGGGCTCCGCGGTCGACGCCCAGGGCCGCCTGCTGCTCGCCGCGTTCACCGGCACGGTCACACGCACGGAACAGGACGGCACTGTCAGCACAATCGCCAAAGAGACGGTCGTCAACGGCGGGGCGCAACCACTCGCACGCTGCAACGACCTTGCGGTCCACCCCGACGGCACAATCTTCTTCACCGACTTCGGCAAGAAAGGCTCGGAGAGCAAGGGCCTGTTCTGCATCAGGCCCGACGGCACAGTGGCGGCACTCGATGCAGACTACGCCGGCGCCAACGGCGTGGCGCTCTCTCCCGATGCCAGGACGTTGTACGTGAACGATTACGGCAAGAACCTGGTCATCGCATACGACTGCGGAGCCAAAGGCGGAGTGAGCAACCGCCGTGTTTTCGCCGACTTGTCCGCTGTCAAGGCCGATGGAAGGTGCGATGGGCTGAAAGTCCACCCGTTGGGGCGTGTCTTCACTACTGGCCCCGGCGGAATCTGGGTGATCGCCGCGGACGGCAAGCCCGTCACACGCCTCGACATCGAGGGTGGCGCGAGCAACCTCTGCTTTGGAGGCGACGATGGCAGGACTGTGTTCATTACTTCCGGCAATCAGGTTCTGAGCGTTGAGCTCACACCCGTGCTGGCACCGACCGCAGCGCCTGAAAAACGCTGATAGGGCGCGGAAAGCGGGGTGCGCGGACGCCCGGGATGAGTGCGCCTATGCTCGGCTCCTAATCCAGTTGCGGTCCTGCCGGCATGTGCCGAACAGACTGCTAACTCTCACCGACGACCGGCGCGACCCTTCGGGGCAGCCGAGCCGGTCGAAGAGGACAGCGATCAATGTCGAAGAACGTCAAATTGCTGCTGATTGAGAACGTCGACGACCTGGGCATCGTGGGCGACGTGGTGAACGTCCGCACCGGCTTTGCCAGGAACTTCCTCCTCCCCCGCAACCTGGCGACGCAGCCCGACGAGGCGCTCATCAAGCAGCTCGCCGGCAAGCGTGCCCAGGCCGAGAAGCTGATGGCCGACCGTCGCAAGGACCGCGAAGCGCTCTCCGGCAAGCTCCAGGGCGTCGAGGTCGAGATGATCCGGGCCTGCAACGACATGGGCATCCTGTACGGCGCGGTGACCCAGCAGGACATCGCCTCGGCGCTCGCCAAGCAAGGCTACAAGGTCGCCCCCCGCGACGTGCGCATCACCGGCGCCATCAAGCGCGTCGACAACTACGGCGCGGGCTTCCTGCGTGGGGCCTGGCAGGAGCGGCGACGGTTGGCGCGCGATGCGCTCGACAAGGGGCAGAGCCGCGATGCCTATCGCCTTGCCGCCTCTCATGGCCTCAAAGGGGGTGGCGCGTTTGCCGATGCGGAGTTTTTCGCTGGCTGGGTCGCGCTTCGATTCCGGAACGACCCGAAGACGGCATTGCGCCATTTCAACCGACTCTATGAAGCGGTCAGCTCGCCCATCAGCCTCGCCCGCGGCGCCTATTGGGCCGGCCGCGCCGCCGAGCAGATGGGCGACGTGGCCAAGGCGCAGGACTGGTACAAGGCCGCCGCCAAGGGCATCACCAGCTTCTACGGCCAGGTTGCCGCCCTGCGTCTGGCCGACAAGCGCGAGATCCGCCTGGCCGGGACGCCGAAGCCCTCGGCCAAGGAGAAGCAGGTCTTCGACAA
>CALLYM010000255.1 GCA_937858155.1 uncultured Phycisphaerales bacterium
ATGCGGTTGGGGCCGCCGCCGATGATGATGACTTTTTTCTTGTCGGTGACGCGGACTTCGTCATCGGGGGGAACGGCATTCGGCACTCGTGATTCGGCATTCGTGATTGCGGTCCCGGATGCGTTCCGAATGCCGGTTGCCGAATGCCGAATGCCGGATTCGTACGTGCTGTAGTAGTACGGCGTCACCGCCTCAAACTCCGCCGCGCACGTATCGACTAGTTTGTACACCGGCTCGATGCCCAGCACCTTCCGGCGCGCCCGCACCTTCAGGATGTTCTCCGTCGTGATGCTCCCGCAGTACAAGTTCGCCAGTTGCGCGTCGCTGTAGCCGAGCTGCTTGGCCTCGAAGAGCACCTCTCGGGGCATGTCTTCGAGGCGTTTGTAGTCGGTGAGCGTGTCCTCAAACTCCACCAGCTGCTGGATCTGGTCCAAGAAGAACGGGTCGATGTTGGTGAGGGCCCGCACCTTCTCGATGCTCCAGCCCATCTTGAACGCGTACCGCACGTAGTACAGCCGCCCCTGGCTGGGCACGGCAAGCTTGCGGCTGAGTTTCTCAACAGGGATCGGCCACTCGATGGGCTGGCCGTCGGCTGTGCGCAGGCCTGTGTCCGACGGTGCCTCGCTCGCGCTGCTGGCGCGCGCGGAGCCACCTCCCATGACATCGAGCACGAGCTGGTCGTGCTCCACGGCGCGCATGGCGGCAAGCCAGCGGTCGTTGCGGTCCAGGCCCAGGCCGAATCGCTTGACCTCCATGGAACGAATGACCTTCTGGAGAGCCTCCTTGAACGTGCGTCCGATGGCCATCGCCTCGCCCACGCTCTTCATCTGCGTCGTCAGCGTCTCGTCGGCCTCCGGGAACTTCTCGAACGTCCATCGCGGCATCTTGACGACGATGTAGTCGATGGCCGGCTCAAAGCACGCGCTGGTGTTCCCCGTGATGTCGTTCTTGAGTTCGTCGAGCGTGTAGCCCACGGCGAGTTTTGCGGCGATCTTGGCGATGGGGAACCCCGTCGCCTTGCTGGCGAGGGCGCTGGAGCGCGACACGCGCGGGTTCATCTCGACCACGACCATCTCGAACGGCTTCTTCCCGTCGGGCCCCGGCTTGGGGTTTGGGTTCACCGCGAACTGCACATTGCTGCCGCCGGTCTCGACGCCCACGGCCCGCATGACGGCGATGGCGGCATCGCGCATCGCCTGGTATTCCTTGTCCGTCAGCGTCAGGATCGGGGCGACGGTGATGGAGTCGCCCGTGTGGACGCCCATCGGGTCGATGTTCTCGATGCCGCAGACGATGATGCAGTTGTCCTTCTTGTCGCGGACGACCTCGAGCTCAAACTCCTTCCAGCCGATCACGGACTGGTCGATCTGGACCTGGTGGATCATGCTGGCCGCGAGGCCGCGCGTCACGATGTCGCGGTATTCCTCGAGGTTGTAGGCGATGCCGCCGCCTGTGCCGCCGAGGGTGAAGGCCGGGCGGATGATGGCCGGGAGGCCGATCTCCTTGAGGAAGTCCTCGGCGTCTTCCATGGTGGTGACGACCTTGGCCTTGGGCAGTTTCAGGCCGATCCTCTCGCACGTCTCCTTGAAGAGCTGGCGGTCCTCCGCGCGGTGGATGACCTCGCGGTTGGCGCCGATCATCTGGATATTGTGCTTCTGCAGGGTGCCCTCGTCCCACAAGGCGCAGGCGCAGTTGAGCGCGGTCTGGCCGCCCAGGGTGGGGAGAATGGCGTCGATACGCGGGCCTCTGGCGTTTTCCTTCTCGATGATCTTCCGTACCGCCTCGGGCGTGATCGGCTCGATGTAGGTGCGGTCGGAGAAGGCCGGGTCCGTCATGATGGTCGCGGGGTTGCTGTTGACCAGCACGATGCGGTACCCCTCGCTCCGCAGCGTCTTGCACGCCTGCGTGCCCGAGTAGTCAAACTCGCAGCCCTGGCCGATGACGATGGGGCCGGAACCCAGGACGAGGATGGTCTTGATGTCGGTGCGCTTGGGCAACGGCAAACTCCCACGTCTGCGCGGGAGCGAAACACCGGGGGAAGAACCCGGCACGCGCAAACTGGAAGAGAATAGACGTTTCGGGCGGAAAGTCCACCCCCGTGCCCGGGAGTTCGAGTCCCGAGAGCGGCGCCCGTGGCCCAAATTCCCGCTGTTCCTTCCGCACTCGACTATCCCCCGGCATCCAAACCCACCATGCACACCCGCACGCTCGGCACAGGACAGCACCAGCTCCGCGTCTCAGCGATTGGCCTTGGCTGCATGGGCCTCTCGTACGCCTATGGGCCCGCCGTCGAGAAGGCCCAGGGCGTCGCACTCATCCGTGCGGCGTACGAGAAGGGTGTGACTTTCTTTGACACCGCCGAGTCCTACGGCCCATTCGCCAATGAGGAGCTGGTGGGTGAAGCCCTCGCCCCCATCCGAGACCGCGTTGTCATCGCCACGAAGTTTGGGTTTAGGGGCGGCAAGCCCCCGGAAGGGATGGATAGCCGGCCCGAGAACATTCGGGCGGTGGCCGATGCGTCGCTCAAACGGCTCCGCACCGACCGCATCGACCTCTTCTACCAGCACCGCGTTGATCCCAACGTGCCAATTGAAGAGGTCGCCTCGACGGTCAAGGACCTCATCCGCGCTGGCAAGGTCAAGCACTTCGGGCTGTCCGAGGCAGGTGTCGGCACTCTCCGGCGCGCCCACGCCGTCCAGCCCGTCACGGCGCTGCAGAGCGAGTACTCCCTCTGGTGGCGCGAGCCCGAGAAGGACCTGCTCCCAACACTCGAAGAACTGGGCATCGGGTTCGTCCCGTTCAGCCCGCTGGGTCGCGGCTTCCTCACCGGCGCGATCAGCCAGTCGACCGCCTTTGATCCCAAGGACTTCCGGGCAAGCCTTCCCCGCTTCGCGCCCGATGCCATGAAGGCCAACCAATCTCTGGTCGACCAACTGACGCGTGTTGCCAAGCAAAGAAACGCGACCCCCGCCCAGATCGCCCTCGCGTGGTTGCTTGCACAGAAGCCCTGGATAGCCCCGATCCCAGGCACGACCAAACTCCACCGGCTGGAGGAAAATCTCGCCGCCGCGTCTGTCTCGCTTTCGCCGTCGGACCTCGCCTCGATTGAGTCCGCTCTCGCTGGCGTCGCGGTGCAGGGCGAACGTTACCCACCGCACCTGCAGCAGCAGGTCGGGCGTTAGAACGTGAGGGCTGCATCGCGTGTCGCTCAACCAGTTTGGGGCACGCCGGGAGCACTTTTCCGGCCCCTTGCTGAACATCAAGACCCAGCCGGGCCGATGGAGTCTTCTGCGCCCAAGCCCGCAAATGGACGCGACATGCGCCGAACTTGTCGGTAGGATGGACAGGTAGTACCCCTGGCACCATCCCACCCCTCGCCCGTTAAGCCCCCTCGGAGCCCTTCCTCGTGACCGTCCTCGATCGGATCCATGGCCTCGCCAGCCGACTCGCCACCTACCCATGGTGGCAGGTCGCGGTCGAGTTCCTGGTGATCTGGATCGTGGTCTACCTGATCGTCCGGTTTGTGCAGGGCACCCGCGCGGCGGGGGCGCTCAAGGGGCTGCTGGTCATCCTGGTCATCCTGACGATCCTTTCGCGCGTCCTTGGCGGCACCGGCAACTTCCTGCGCTTGGGCCTGCTGTATGACAAGTTCCTGGGCTTTGTCGCCATCGCGCTGATCGTCATCTTCCAGCCCGAACTCCGCCGGGCCCTGATCCGCCTGGGCGAGACCAGTTTCCTCCGCAGCACGCCCAAGGACATTACCTACATCGTGGGCGAGGTCGCCGACGCGGTGCGCTACCTGTCCCGTTCACGGTTTGGCGCCATCATCGCGATGGAGCGGCAGACAAAGCTGGGCGGGTTGGTGGAGGGCGGCACGCGCATGAACGCCGAACTCTCCAGTTCGCTCATCCAGACCATCTTCTTCCCCGGTTCCGCGCTGCACGACCTGGCCTGCGTCGTGAGCGGGCGCGTCATCCTCGCGTCAGGCGTCCAACTCCCCCTCGCCGACCCCACCGACATGCCCGACCCGCAACTGGGCTCCCGCCACCGCGCGGCGGTCGGCCTGACGCAGGAGTGCGACGCGATCGTGATCGTTGTGAGCGAGGAAACGGGTGGTGTGCGTATCGCGGAGCGTGGGAAGCTGACCGAACCGCTGAGCGATCTGCAGTTGCGTGAGGAGTTGCAGGCCCGACTCACGCGGTCGTTGCTGCACAAGGAGGCGCCAACGGCGGATACTGGGTCGGCGGAGCATGCTTCGTCCCAGGACACGGCGGGGCTGGAGCGTGCTGGCGGCGAGGGGGGCGCGGGGGATTCGATCGCAGGTGAGGCATCTTTAGGGGACACATCGCTGGGCGATACGGCGTTGGGCGGCAGCGGGTCGCTGCGATTGGGCGACACGATGGTGAGCGATGCACTGGGAGGAAGCATGGCCGGTGACGTCGGGGCCGGGACGGGCGGGCGGGGCGGCAAGGGGGCGAAGGCATAACCCATGTGGGGCCACATCCGCACCATCTTCGTGGTCACCATCGTCGCCGCACTTGTGTGGGTATTCGCGGAAGCGGACACGCTGCGCGAACAGAAGGCTCAGGTGGCGTTGTCCCTCCGGGTGCCGCCCGGGGAGGCTTTGATGATGGAGTCTCCCGCGGCCTCGGGTCCGCTGAACAGCGTACCGGTTGAGGTGACGCTCGAGGGTTCCGCGGCGCAGCTGGAACGTGTGCTGCCCGTGCTGCGATCAGAAGTGATCATCTCGCCCGGCATTGAGGGAGTCCCCAAGGCGCCGGGTTCGTACGACATGGATATCGCGCGCGTGCTGCGGTCGTTGCCGCTCCTCGCGGACGCCGGGGTGGGTGTGAAGCAGTCCGATCCGGCGGTCATCGCGCTGCGCGTGGATGAACTCGCGGAGGTGGAACTCCCGATCCGCGTCGAGGGAGACGGCGACTTTCGGACGGCCCCTGTCGTGAACCCGCCAAAGGTCACGCTGTTTGCTCCCAAGGGCGAGGCGGCCAACCTGGCCAGGACCAGCGCCGCGACGGTCGTCCTTGAACCTAGCCAACTGACGCGGCTGGTTCCCGGACGGGCCGAGACCCTTGCGGGCCTGAAGGTGCTGCTGCCCAGGGAGATCGAAGGCTCGTCCCGTGCGCGGGTGGAACCGGCAAGGGTGGATGTCACCGTGAGCGTGCGCAACCGCACGGCGGAGCTCATTGTCCCGCGCGTTCCGGTGGAGGTAAGGCTCGCGCCCGAAGACCTCGCCCAGTGGACCCTGGACATACCCGAGGGCGACCGGTTCCTGGTGGACGTCAAGGTGATCGGATCGCCCGACGTGCTGGCACAAATCCAGAACCGCACGCTGCCGCTGGTGGGGACTGTTTCATTGTCGTATCAGGAACTTGAACAGGCGGTCACGGGTCCTACTGGCCGAGTGGGAGGGCCCGGCAGTTCGGGCGTGGTCGAGAAGGAAGCGCAGCTGACCGATCTGCCGACGACGCTGCGGTTCGAGGTCGCGGACCGACTTGTGCGCGTCAGGGTGGGACGGAAGTAGCCCCGCGCTGCGACCGGCCGGTGCGCCCGTTTCTCAGTTTGGCTGAAGGAAGTAATTCGCGTACGACGAGTGCGCGACTTCGTGCACCACGCGGTAGCCCGACTCCTCCGTGATGCGTTTGAACGCGGGGAGGTTGCCCCGGTCCACCTCGATCATCACCCGCGGACGGTCCTCACGCAGGATCCGCTTCATGCCCGCGAGCACTCCGATTTCAGCGCCGTCCACGTCGACTTTGTAGAACCCCGCGCGTTCACGGACACTGCCGTCAAGGGTCACGAGCGGGGCCCTGCCGAACGCGCCAAACTCAACCTCACCTTCCCGGTCGCCTACCGCGGCATGGCGGAGGTCGATCTCGATGCCGGAACCCACCCCGCTGAGCGTGAGGTTGTGGCGTGTTTCCTCGAGGCACGCGGGGTTTGCATCAAAGGCGATGATCTTTCGCGGCGAGAGCGCTTTCGCGAAGAAGGCCGTGTGGTTGCCCACCAGGACTCCCACCTCGACGATCGTGGAACCGGCCGGAACGAACGACTTGCAGTATTGGAGCTCTTCCTCTTCCGTGAGCCGGCCCGCGGCATGGTGGACGTCGGCCTCGAGGGCCATGCTGTTCATGGCGCTGAGTCGGAACGTCAGGTCGGTCCCCAGGGCCGAGGTCTGCGCCTCGCGCTGGCTCCGCATGACACGGTGCGCAAGCGACCGCCAGGAAGCGAGCGGGTCCTGCCCGGCGCGGATGGCGAACGCTGTCGCTCCCATGAACGAGACAAATGCGAGGTCCGGGCGTTGGGCCGTCATCTGGTACATGCCCAGGAGCCGGAACGACTCGAAGTCGTCCAACCCGTGGCGGAGCGCCAGCAGGCCGTGCTCGGCCGCCGTGGCGTTGTCCCCCGCGAACCAGCATGTGTACGCGAGTGCGCTGTGGAGGCCGGCGTCAGCAGGGCGGGAGGGCAGGAGGCGTCGGAGCGTGGCCCGCGCGGCGGGGTAGGAAGCGGTAAGTTCGTGCGTGGCGGCGTACACCGCGCCGGTGCGGGCGGTCAAGGTGGAGGAATCTCTCATCATGGCGTTCGCCGCGTCCACGGCACGGTGCGCCTGCCCCTGCGCCAGGGAGCGGTCCATCGCCACCACCCGTTCCAAGAGCGCGAGCGTCGTGGGTATGCCCACCTCGTTCGGCACCGGACGCCCCTCCACCATGTTCCGCGCGGCGTCGGTGGGGACGCTGCATCGCGAAGCGTCTGCGGCGCGCAGGTGCTGGAAGGCTTCCTGCGGACGTCCCTGCTCCGCGCGGATCAGCGCCTGCAGGTGATTGGCATTGGGCTCGCGCTGGTTCAGGGTCAGGAGGTGCGCGCACTGACGATCCGCCTCGCCGGGCCTTCCGGCGAGATGGGCAGCGATCGCTCGCGCAAGAGCGTCGTGGTACATAATCGGGTTGTCGGGCATTGCAACAATCGTACTTGCGGAGGCTTCGCTGGTTACTGCCGCCCACCCATTTTCACAAGGGACTCAGGCCCTGTACGCTGTGGCAACCTTGTTGAGTGCTTCATCCAGGATGCGGAAGTGATCGTCGGTCAGCGCATGGTGCATGGGGAGCGCGAAAACTTTGCGCGCCAGGTTGCTTGCGACCGGCGTGTCGTTGTTGGAGAATTCCGCCAGCGCGGGCTGATCGGGGAGCGAACGGGGGTAGTGAACCGCAGTCGGCACACCCTCCGCCTTGAGCGCGGCACAGAATTCATCGCGGGTGCAGGTGAAACGTGCCAACTCCATCTGACACACGTAGAGGTGCCACGCGGGATCGCTGCCGTGAGTGACGAGCGGCGGCTTGAGGCCCTCAATCTTGGTAATCATCTTGTGGTAGCGGGCGGCGTTCTCGCGGCGTTGGTTGGTCTGCTCCTCGAGGCGGTCAAGGCGTGAGCACCCAATTGCACCCGCCATGTCGTTCAGGCGGTAGTTATACCCGACCTGATCGTGGAGGTACTTGTCGGTTTCACCGTGGCTGCGGAGGAGCTGGATTTCCCGGGCAAGCCCGTCGTCGTTGCAGGTGACAATGCCGCCCTCGCCCGTCGCGAGGTTCTTCGTGGCGTAGAGGGAGTAGGTCACGGCATCGCCGAACTCTCCCAGCGGGCGGCTGTTGTACGTCGCGAGGTGCGCCTGCGCCGCGTCATAGATCACCATGAGGCTGTGCTTGTCGGCCAACGACTGGATGGCGTTGATATCGACCGGGCAGCCGTAGAGGTGGGTCGCTGCGATGGCGGTGGTATTGCGCGTGACCTTGCGGGCTGCGTCGCGGGGATCGATCTGGTAGGTGTCGGGGAGTGCGTCCACGAAAATCGGGTTTGCTCCTCGGGCCACGACCATGGACACCGTGGCGATGTAGGACCAGGCTGGCACAAGGACGTCGTCGCCCGGCTTGATAAGGGGCTCGTATGCCAGCTGCAGGGCGACGGTGCCGTTGGCGCAGGTCATGGCGTGCTTTGCGCCGGTGAGCGTTGCCCAACGCTGCTCCAGCTCTTCGCACTTCTTGGCGGCCCGGAGCATGCCCGAGTCGAGCACGGCCATCACGGCGGCCTTGTCCTCCGGAGTCAGCCCGGTCGACATGAAGGGAACGGCTTTGTCTGAAACGGGCGTTGCACCGAAGGCGGCGAGGGTTTTCAGACGTTCTTCCTGCTTGGGGGTGCGGGGCTTATTGAGAGCGGGGGCTGGGGCCTGGGTCACTTCGCGCTCCTTAGTGCTTACAAAACAACCGCCACCCGCGGGACAAATGCGGGCGTCGGCGGAACTGCCGAAAGGCAAGCGTACACCTCGGACCGCCACAGTTCGACCTTACTGCGGTCGGAATTTGTGCGGGAAGGTGCTGTTTCAAGGGCTTGCAAGCAACAGTTGTGCGGGGAGGGGGCGTATATTGACAGGAATGCAACCGACACACGCCGGGGACGGGGAACAGGGTCTTGCACAGGCCCTGCCTTTTTCCAAGTGGAGCACCAGTATGGGGTTAGCGAGGGCCTGCGTCGCTGTACTGGCTATGTCGTGCGCGGTGGGTGCTGCCGAGCAGGGTCCTTCCCAAAGTGCGCCGGTCAGGCTGGATGAATCACTTATTGGAAAGTTCTCCGGGCATAAGTCCGTGACGCGCCCAAGCCAGGACGCGGTCATGGGGTTTGCGGCAGCCACAGTTGTAAAGGAAGTGCTTCGTCACGGCGGCCAGGACGTCAAGAAGGGCGACCTGATCGTGCGTGGAGACGATGCAGAAGAAGCCGCGCTCTACCGGCTTCAGGAGGAGAGGATTGCGCAGCCGTACGCCGTCGAGCGCGCGAAGGCCGCGGCTGACCTTGCGAAGGTCGAGTACGAGCGTCTGCGCGATATCCAGGCGAAGGGCGCCTCCGGCACTCAAGAGGTTGAGCGGGCACGCCTGAACGCCGAGGTGGCGCGGATCGATCACCTGACAGCAGTTTCCAATCAGACCCAGGAAGTCATCCAGCTCGACCGGATCCGAGCGCGGGTGGATCGCTTCCACCTCACTGCGCCGTTCGATGGTGTCATTGACGTGGTGAACGTGGATGTGGGCCAGAGCGTGTCGGAGCGCGACTCGGCGGTGCGCGTGGTCTCCGTGGACCCATTGTGGATGGACGTACCGACTCCCATGACCGACCCGGTCACGCACTCCCTCCGCTCGGGCGACCCCGCGTGGGTGCTGTGCGACGTCGCGGGGGATGCCCGGTTGCTCACCGGCAAGGTGATCGAGGTCGCCCCCACCGCCGACCCAGCGAGCCGGACACGCCGGGTGCGCGTCGAGATGGCGAATGCCGCTGGACCCAACCGGCTAATCGCCGGCGAGCCGGTGTGGGTGCGGTTCACCCAACCCGAGGGCTTTACGCTGCGGCCCAGCGGTCCCAGCCCAGAGGGCACGACGGCAATGAGCGGGGACAAGAAGTAGGCTTGAACGCCTGCGTTCCAGGGCGGGCATGTGCGCCCATCTCGGAGCAGCGGGGGTACCCAGAACCATGATTGACGTTTCCAACATCAAGGCCCCGGGCTGGCAGCGCGTCGTGAGCGACCTGGCGGTGTCCATGCCCGATGATCGCGTCTTCCTGCTGCGCCTGCTGTCCACGCTGGGGCAGGTGAGCGGCGCGAAGCAGGCGGTGTTGTTCTCGATCACCGGCCCGGCGATCGAGAAAGGGCCGGCGGAGGCGCGGCCCGCGCTGGCGTGGCCCTTCCCGGCGGATATCGTCGACGCCCAGGGGCGGCTGGCGATTTCTCAGGAGGAGTTGGCGGGCGGCACGCGGACGACGCCGGAGCAGATCGACAAGTTCAAGGACGTGCAGAGCGCGGCACGGAGCGTGGCCGCGACGCGGCAGGTCGGCGTGTTCAGCCTGGAGGATGCGGGCGGCGCGTTCTACGACGCTGGAGCATCCGGCGGGGGCGGGGCGGGCGGCGCGAAGTGGTTTGTCATTGCCGCGCCGGTCATGGGCGGGCTCGCGCACGAAGCGCCGGCGCTGCCCCTGCGCGGCGTGATCACACTGCTGGTCGAGAGCCGCTCGCGGCAGGCGTTGCAGAGCACCGTGGCCCTGGTCGAGGTGCTGACCGGCTATGTGTTCACGCACGAGGCGCAGCAGGCACTCAGAAGGACCAAGCAGGCAAGCGCCTCGCTGGACCTTGCGGCGCGCCTGATCTCGGCGATGAACACCGCTTCGAGCTTCAAGGGCTGCTGCATCCAGCTGTGCAACGACCTGTGCCGCCAGCTCTCCGCCGACCGCGTCGGTCTGGGCTGGGTGCAGGGATCACCGGCGATGTGGGCCGTGGCCCAGAGCGTGGGCAGGCAACGGCCCGAGAAGCGCGAGCTGCACCTCAAGGCGCTCTCGGACACCGAGAACCTCGATCGCCGCATGGAGCTGTGCCGGCGCATGGAAGCCGCCATGGAGGAGTGCCTCGACCAGGAGCAGACGGTGCTGTACCCGCAGCCGGCTGCGGACGGACCCGGGTCTGACGCGGTACTGAGCCAGACCATCACTCACGCGCACAGAGAACTCGCCAAGGGCGACGCGTCCATGCGGATCGCCAGTTTCCCGCTGCGGGTGGTGGACGGGCGGGGCGAGCGGATCGTGGGAGTGCTTCTGCTGGAGTCGAGCGGCCAGACGCGCCTGGACGTGAATGCAACGGAGCTGGTACAGGCGACGCTGGACCTGGTGACACCCGTGCTCGCGGTGCGGGCCAGCGATGACCGGCACCTGGGCCTGCGGACATGGGACGCGTCGCTGCAGGCCGCGGCGTGGGCGGTGGGCCCGCGGCACACAGCGTGGAAGGCCGCGGGGATTGCGGTGATGCTGGCGACAGCGGTGCTGTTCCTGGGGCGGACAACATACCGCGTGGGGGCACCGTTTGAAATGCAGGCGGACGTACGGCGTGTCGTGCCCGCGCCCATCAACGGCGTGATCGCTTCGATCCCAGGCGGGATCGAGCCGGGCCGTGACGTGAAGGCCGGAGATGTTCTCGCGGAGCTGGACACACGCGAAATGCGCCTGCAGGCGACCGAAATGCTGGCGCGGTATACCGAAGCGCAGAGCAAGGCGGACGAGGCGCTGCGGAAGGGTGACTCAGCCTCCATGAAGCAGTTCAGCGCACAGGCGGAGCAGGCGAAAGCCCGGCACGACCTGGCGGTGCTGAACATTGACCGGAGCACGATCAAGAGCCCCATCGACGGGACGATCATCGCGGGCGAAATCAGGGACAAGGTGGGCGCGATGGTGAAGGTGGGTGACACGCTTTTCGAGGTCGCGGACCGGCGCTCCATGGTGATCAAGGCGCGGGTCGAGGACCGTGATATTTCATTCGTGCACCCGGGCCAGACGGGCGAGGTTTCTCCGAAGGCCAACCCCGCCATCGCGGTGCCGTTCGTCGTCGATCAGATTGTGCCGCTTTCCGCCGCGGTGGACGGCGTCAATGCGTACGAGGTACGCGGGCGCTTCGTGGACCAGAAGCCCGCCGACTGGTTCCTGCCGGGGCTGGAAGGGCAGGCGAAGTTCAACACGGAGAAGCGGAGCTTCGCGTGGATAGTCAGCCGCCGTGTGATCGATCAGTTGAGGGTGTGGTTGTGGTGGTAAGTGACGGCGTTGGGCGTCGGGCTGCGGACTTCCGCAGCCGGGGCGTAAAGCTGATGTTGTCTCCTGATGCCCAGAACCATTAATGACTAGGTATGTCTGAACGCTCCACATTCTCCCCCTTCTGGCACCGCGTTCGCGGCATGAAGCCGCGCCTGCGCCCGCACGTGCAGATCGTCCGCCAGCACTTCCGCGGCGCGCGGTGGTACGTGGTGCAGGACCCCACGAGCAACGCGTACTTCCGGCTGAACCCCGTGGCGCACGAGTTCGTAGGGCTGATGGACGGCTCGAGGACAGTGGAGAGCATCTGGGAGATGGGCCTGACGCGCCACGCGGACGACGCGCTGACCCAGAACGAAGTCATCAATGTGCTCTCGCAGCTGCACTCGGGCAACCTGCTGCAGGGGGACCTGGCGCCTGAGACCGAGCAGCTGCTGGGGCGCGGACGTGAACGCGTGCAGCAGAAGGCGGTGCAGCAGGCGATCGGCCTGATGTACTTCAAGGTGCGCCTGTTCAACCCGGACCACCTGCTGACGGCGCTGGAACCGTTCTTCCGCCCTGCGATCAACCGCGTGGGCTTCATCGCATGGTGTGTGCTCGTGGCCGCGGCGCTGGGGACGGTGCTCCCGCACTGGCAGCAGCTGAGGGGACAGTTTGAATCGACGATCGCCCCGTCCAACTGGTTCGCGCTGGCCGCGACCTTCGTGCTGGTGAAACTCTGGCACGAGCTGGGTCACGGGCTCATCTGCAAACGTTTCGGCGGGCACGTGCCGGAATTCGGGGCGATGATGCTGGTGCTGATGCCCGCCCCGTACGTGGACGCGAGCAGCGCATGGACATTCCGGAGCAAGTGGCAGCGGGTCGCGGTGGGCGGGGGCGGGATGATGTTTGAGCTGGCCCTCGCGAGCGTCATGGCGTTCGTCTGGACCAGCATGAACAGGGCGGGCGAGGCAGGCCTCGTGAAGCAGCTCGCGTACAACGTGATGTTCACCAGCAGCGTGAGCACGATCATCTTCAACGCCAACCCGCTCATGCGGTTCGACGGGTACTACATGCTGAGCGACGTGCTCGAGGTGCCCAACCTCATGCAGCGCTCGATGACCATGCTCAAGTTCCTGGCGCAGAAGCACCTGTTCCAACTCGATTCCATCCAGGCCCCCACTTCCAGCCCCGGCGAAGCGGTCCTGCTCCTGGCGTACGGCATCGGTGCCTTCATCTACCGCATCCTCGTGTTCTTCTCCATTACCCTCTACATCATGGGCAAGCTGTTCGCGATCGGGCTGCTGCTCGCGGCGTGGACCGCCGCGATGTGGTTCGTGCTGCCGGTCGCGGGCTTCCTGCGGTGGCTCGTCACCAACACGGCGGTGCAGGACCGGCGCACCCGCGTCTGGGGCGTGACGGCGGCGCTGGTCGCGGCGGCGGTGCTCATCGTCGGCGTGATCCCCATGCCCGACCATCGGCGTGCAGAAGGCGTGGTCGAGAGCGCGGCGCGTTCCGGCGTGTTCGCCGGGGCACAGGGGTCCATCGGGCAGGTGCACGTGCGCAGCGGGCAGCGGGTGAAGAAGGGGGACCCGATCGTCACGATGACCCTTCCCGAAATGGATGCCATGCTGAGGCTGGCGCGGGCGCAGCTGGCGGAGCACGAAAGCCTGGAATTGCTCTCCCACAGCCGCACGCCTGGCGAGCAGATGGTGGCCGAAAAGTACGTGGAGTCTGACAAGGCGGAGCTGGCGTACCTGGAGTCGCAGGCATCAGAGCTTGTTGTGCGGGCCCCGCAGGACGGGGTCGTCGCGGGGTCCGACCTGTCGCAGTTCGTGGGGCGGATGATGAACAAGGGCGACGTGCTGTGTGAGGTGCTCGAGCCCCAGGACCTGCGCGTCGCGGCAATCCTCAGCCAGCAGCAGGCCGACTGGATCGCCACGCTCCCACCGGAAAAGTTCGAGACGGAGGTACGGCGGGCTTCGCGTGTGAACGAGGTCATCCCCGTGGTCATGACGCGCCCACCGGCGGCGGCGAGGCGCGAACTCCCCCACGAAGCGCTCGGATTCCAGGGTGGCGGCAAGGTCGAAACCAGGGCCGGGAAAGTCCAGAACGGCGAGCGCGTCGCCTCGCGTCCGCTGTTCAAGGCGCTGTTCCGCGAAAAGCCGCCCGAGAACGGCGAGACCGCGCCCGCGCTGGGTATGCCAGGGGAGCGCGTCTATGTAAGGTTCTCCCTTCCCGCCCGCCCGCTGCTGGCGCAGTGGATCGACCGCGTGCGCCAGTCCGTGCAGGGGAGGGCCAAGGTGTGACGCAGATGCCGCTCGACATCACCCTGCCCGGGATGCAAGGACCGGGAGGGGGCGGGGTGGATGGGTACGCGCGGTACGCGGCCCTGTATGAATCCCTCCGGAGCAGGCGCGCACGGCCTGTGCTTCCGAAGGACCTCGACCGCGCGTGGGTCAAGGCGGGCGTCGCGTTCGGACGGCTGCGCCTCTCGGTGGCGTGGATCCGACAGCAGGCGGAGGAGACCGCGGCGCTCGCGCCACACTACCGCAACGTGTCCGATGGCGTGCTGGCGCAGGAGATTGAGCGGGTGCGCGAGCACTTCCTGCGGAAGCGGCAATCGCAGGAGCAGGTGCGTCATGCGCTGGCGATGATCCGCGAAGTGGCCCGGCGTGAAACCGACGAAGAGCCTTTCGTGGTCCAGCTGATGGGCGCCCTGGCGATGTACCACGGCCGGATCATCGAGATGCTCACGGGCGAAGGGAAGACACTGACGGGCTCGATCGCCGCGCCGCTGATCGCGTGGCAGCACAGGCGCCTGCACGTGCTGACGGTGAACGACTACCTCGCGGCCCGTGACGCCGAGTCCCGGCGCACCATTTACCGGCGCTGCATGCTGGACGTCGGCGCGATCACCCAGGAGACGGACCCCAGCGAGCGATTCCGTATCTACGCGAAGGATGTGGTGTACGGGACGCCCAAGCAGATTGTCGCGGACTGGCTCCGCGACCAGATCAAGCTCGGGAATATCACTTCCGCATGGGCTGCGCGGCGCTTGGAGGAAGCGCGGGGCACGGGCGGCAACGGCCCCATGGTCCCCGGGCTGCGGGCGGCGATGGTGGACGAGGCAGACGCGGTGCTCATCGACGAAGGCGTGGTGCCGCTCATCATCGCCCGATCTCGGCGAGAGGACGAAATGTCGCAAGTGTACCGCGAGGCGTGCACACTGGCGACGAGGCTCGATGAAGGGCCCGATTACGAGGTGGACCACCTCCGCCGGCGGGTTGCGATCAAGCCCCGGGGCGAGCACCGCTGCGGCCAATTCTTTGAAGAAGTTGTCGCCCGGGGCGGGCAGAGCATCTGGAAAGCGGCACGACGCGGCGAGGAATTGGTGCGCCAGGCGCTGGTGGCACGCCACTGCTACATCCGCGGCCAGCAGTACGAGATTGTGGACGGCAAGGTCGTGATCGTGGACGAGTACACGGGCCGCTTCCTCGCCGACCGCTCGTGGGAGCACGGCCTGCACCAGGCGGTGGAGGCCAAGGAGGGCGTCGAAGTGACGGCGGACCGCGAGACGCTCGCCCGCCTGAGCTTCCAGAGGTACTTCCGTTCGTACCCGTTTCTGTGCGGCATGACGGGCACAGCGGCGGACGCAACGGGCGAACTCGAGACGACGTACTCGCGTCCGGTGATCGTCGTCCCCACGAACGTGCCCTGCGTACGAACCCAGTGGCCCACGCGCGTCTTCCGTACCCAGCGGGATAAGTGGGACGCGGTGGTCGCGAGCATTGAAGAGGTCCACCGGGTGGGGCGGCCGATTCTAGTCGGCACGCGTTCGATCGCGGCGAGTGAACTGGTCAGCCAGATGCTGACGCAGCGGGGGCTGACGCACGTGGTGCTCAACGCGAACTTCGACAAGGACGAGGCGAACCTGATCGCCGGTGCCGGCAAGCGCGGGTCGATCATCGTGGCGACGAACATGGCGGGCCGAGGCAAAGTGGAAGCGGAAGACAAAGTCCCGAATCCCCGCGTGCTGATGCTGAACAAGGCCGGCGAATGGGTTCCCGCGGTCGATCCGCTCCATTTCGACAAGTCGAGCGCGGGGACGGGCCTGGGAAAGACTTTCGGAGCCCAGATCGCCGCGGCGAATCCCGGCATTACCGTCGGCCTGATCCCGTGCGCCGTCGGCGGCAGCCCGATCGATTCCTGGAAGCCCGGTGAGTTCTACAAGCCGACCAACAGCCATCCCTGGGATGACGCGCTAAAGCGGGCCAGGCTGGCGATGGAAAAGGGTACGCTTAAGGGGATTCTCTGGCATCAGGGGGAATCGGATTCCAACGCGAAGGATGCGCCGACTTACGGAGGTAAGCTGCAGAGTCTCGTCAAGGCGTTCCGCGCTGAACTCGGCGCTGATGTTCCGTTCCTGATCGGTCAACTCGGGCAATATGAGGACATCCCCTGGGATGAGCCTCGCAAGATTGTGGATCAGGCTCAGCAGACCGCTGCCAAGGAACTTC
This sequence comes from uncultured Phycisphaerales bacterium, assembly GCA_937858155.1. GTDB lineage: Bacteria > Planctomycetota > Phycisphaerae > Phycisphaerales > UBA1924 > BJHL01. The sequence goes on from CALLYM010000255.1 coordinate 16,119, forward strand.
CGCGCGTCGCCTTCGTGAGGTCCACGGGCTTCAAGCACAAAGGGGATAAGGTCCACTTTGATTCGGAGGG
>CALLYM010000256.1 GCA_937858155.1 uncultured Phycisphaerales bacterium
CTCCCCCACCACCACTCGGTCGGGTCGCATCCGTAAGGCTTGCCGGACCAAATCCCGCAGTGTCACTTCACCGCTGCCTTCAGTGTTGGGCGGACGGGATTCCAACCGGACGACATGCGGATGATCCGGCCGAAGTTCCGCGGAATCCTCGACCAGCACCATCCGCTCCTCGGAACCGACCTCTGTGAGAAGGCTGGACAGCAGCGTCGTCTTGCCCGAGCCGGTACCGCCGCTGACGAGGAAGGCGCGGCGGCTCGCCACCAGGTCGGCGAGCATCTGGGCCCCTGCTTCGGGCACCATGCCTGAGTCCACGAGTTCGGCCAGCGAGAACACCCGGCGACGCGGAATGCGCAGCGACAGGCACGTGCCGTCGGAACTGATCGGCGGCAGGATCGCGTGCAGCCGGATTGCCCCGGGCAACAGGCCGTCGACCCAGGGCATGGAGTCGTCCAAGCGGCGCCCGGCCAAACCCGCGAGCCGCACGGCGAACCGGCGCACCTCCTCCGGGTTCGCGAAGTCCCGCTCAGGCACCCGCTCCAGGCCTCGCCCACGGTCCAGCCAGGTCAGCCCGTCGCCGTTGACGAGGATGTCCATCTTGACGAGGTCGTCGTTCTGGTAGCGGATGACCTCGTAGTCCATGGTGCCGTAGCCGGAGGTCAGACCCTTCATCTTGTCGAAGAAGTCGTAGATGATTTCGGCGAGGGGGATCTCGAACTGGAGCGTCTCGCGCGATGCGCTGACGTAGGACTGGCTCTTGTAGATGCCGCGGCGGTCCATGACGAGCTTCAGGATGTCGCCGATGTACTCCTTGGGCGTCATGATGTCGAGCTTGCAGATGGGCTCCCTGATCTCCATGATGTGGGACATGTTGGGGAGGTCGCCGGGGTTGTGGACCTCGAGCAGCTGGTGGCCGGCGGGGATGTCGCGCTTGTAGGGGGATTCGGCGTCGACGGGCTTCAGGGCCTGGCCGTTGGCGCCGGTCATGGTGTCGGTGCCTCGCACAAGGACGTGGTAGGAGACGGTGGGCGCGGTCTGGACGATTTCGACATCGCCCTCGCGCTCGAGGCGTTCCTGGATGATGTCCATGTGGAGGAGGCCGAGGAAGCCGCAGCGGAAGCCGAAGCCGAGGGCCTCGCTGTGGACGGGGGCGAAGGTGAAGGAGGAGTCGTTGAGGGAGAGTTTCTCGACGGCGTCGCGGAGGTCTTCAAAGTCCGCGCCTTTGCCTTCTTCGTCGGTCGCGGGGTAGAAGTCGCAGAAGACCATCTGGCGCGGGGGCTGGTAGCCGGGGAGGGCTTCGTCAGCCGGGTTGTTCTCGAGGGTGACGGTGTCGCCGATGCGGACGTCTTTCAGCGAGCGGATGGCGGCGACGACGTAGGCGGTCTCGCCGGGGCCAACCTCGGTGACGCGGACGGGCTTGGGCGTCATCTTGCCGATGTCGTTGCACTGGAAGGTGCGCTGGACGCCCATCATGCGGATCTTGTCGCCGACCTTGAGCTTGCCGTCCAGGATTCGGACGTAGACGATGACGCCGCGGTAGTCGTCGTACACGGCGTCAAAGATGAGTGCGCGGAGTTTGTCGGTGACGGGTTTGCGCGGGGGCGGGAACTTCTCGCAGATGGCTGCGAGGAGCTGGGGGAGGCCGATGCCGGTCTTGGCGGAGACGAGGATGCACTCGTGGGGCTTGAAGCCCAGGGTCTGTTCGATTTCTTCCTTCACGGCGTCGGGCTGGGCGCTGGGGAGGTCGATCTTGTTGATGACGGGGACGATGGTGAGGTTCTCGTTGACGGCGAGGTAGGCGTTGACGAGGGTCTGCGCCTGCACGCCCTGCGTGGCATCGACGACGAGGATCGCGCCCTCGCAGGCCTTCAAGGCGCGGGAGACTTCGTAGTTGAAGTCCACGTGGCCCGGCGTATCGATGAAGTTCATCATGTAGAGGTCGCCGTGGGCGTCGGCGGACTCTCCCTTGTTGGTCTTGTGCTCGCCCGCGTCGTCCACAGTCTCGTACTCGGTCTCGAGTTCGTCGCTGCCGGAGCCGGCCTTGTGGCGGTGATACACGGTGACGGCGGAGGCCTTGATGGTGATGCCGCGCTCGCGCTCGATGTCCATGGAGTCCAGGATCTGGTCCTTGGCTTCGCGCGCGGAGACGGCGTTGGTCGCCTGGAGGAGGCGGTCGGCGAGGGTGGACTTCCCGTGGTCGATGTGGGCGATGATCGAGAAGTTGCGGATGAATTGTGGGGAAGGCTTCTGTTCGGACATTCGGGTCGATTGTAAGCGCGGTGCGCGTGCACCCGGTGCGGAAAGCACCGCGATTCCGAGCGTCAGAGCAGCGTGGACGCCTGTTCAGGCCGTCTGGGCGGCGAGGCCGCGGACGCTTGCCGCACGGCGCGGCAGGGCGGCCTGCTCGCCCGGCTTCTCTGCTTCCGCGAATTCTTCGCCGAAGCGGAAGAGGCGGAAGGAGTTGGCGAGGACGAAGACGTCTCCCACGAAGTGGTAGAGCGCGGCGAGGGGCAGGGCGTAGGCGCCGACGCGTCCGGTGCCGGTGATGGCGAGCACGAGGCCCACGAGGGCGATGAGGATGCTGGCGATGATGTTCTGCCCGGTGATGGCGCGGGTGCGGCGGGCGAGCTCGATGAGGAAGGGCACGCGGGAGAGGTCGTCGTTCATGAGGGCGACGCCCGCGCTGTTGGCGGCGATGTCGCTGCCGGAGAGGCCCATGGCGACACCGACATCTGCGGCAGCGAGGCTCGGGCCGTCGTTGATGCCGTCGCCGACCATCATGGTGCGGTAGCCGCTCTTGACCATGGCCTGGATCTGGGCGTGCTTCTCCTCCGGCAGGCATTCGGCCTCGATGGCGTCGACGCCGACGGCGGCGCCCACGCGCTTGGCGACGCCGAGCTTGTCGCCGGTGTAAATCGCGATGTAGCGGATGCCGGACTCACGCAGGCGCTGGATGACGCTCTTGGCGTGGGGGCGGATGGTGTCTTCAAGCCCCACGGCGCCCAGGTACTGGCCGTTGCGCATGACGTGGACGCCGGTCATGCCCTCGATCTTGCCCTCGACGGACGCGACCTCGTGCTTGATGCCGGGGTTCAGCTCGGTGAGCCAGGACGAGCGGCCGACACAGACCTCGCCCATGGAGGTGTGGGCCTTGACGCCGCGGCCGTGGATTTCTTCGTAGTCGCGGCTGCCGTCGAACGTGATGCGGGCGGCCTTGGCGGTGTTGAGAATAGACTGTGCGAGGGGGTGGTTGGAGTTCTGCTCGCCGTTTGCGGCGGCGGCGAGGAGGTCAGCGCCTTCGACGCCCGTGGCGGGGGCGAGGCGCGTGACCTGGAACTTGCCGGTGGTGAGGGTGCCGGTCTTGTCGAGGACCACGGCGGTGACGTTGCCGGAGGCCTCGAGGAACGAGGGCTGCTTGATGAGGATGCCCAGGCGCGCGGCGGCGGCGAATGCGGCGAGCATGGCGCTGGGGCTGGCGAGCAGGAGGGCGCTGGGGCAGGCGACGACAAGGATCGTCACGGCCGTGGGCATTGCGTTGTTGCGCGTGGCCTCACTCTCGCTCTGGGAGAGGATGAACGCCGTGACGGCGGCGGCGCAAACGACAACGGGCACGAAAAAGCGCGAGACCTGCTCGATGAGGAGCTGGCGTGGGGTGCGGCTCTGCTCGGCCTGGCGGATGAGCTGCGTCACCTTGCCGATGGTGGTGTCCTGGCCGATGGTGGTGACGAGGATGTCGACAAGACCGGTGAGGTTGGTGGTGCCGGCGTAGACGAGGTCGCCCGTGGTGATTTCGACCGGGGCGGCTTCGCCGGTGAGGGAGGCCTGGTTGATCGTGGTGCGGCCCGAGACGACGCGGCCGTCGACGGGCAGGTTCTCGCCGGGGCGGACGCGGACCATGTCGCCGACCTTGAGCGTGGCGACACCGACTTCGCGCTCGGAGCCTTCGACGACCTGGCGGGCGACGTCGGGCGTGAGCTTGACGAGCTGCTCGATGGCGCGCTGCGCGCCGCTGGCGGAGCGGCGGACGAGCTGACCGAAGACGACAAGGATGAACGCGAGCCAGCCTGCGGTGGCGAAGTTCTGGTTGGCGATGGCGGCGACGATGGCGAGGGCGGCGAGGGAGGAACTGCTGGCGTGGCCGCTGCGCAGCTCCCGCCAGGCGGCGATGAAGAGCGGCATGCCCAGGAGGACAGCGCCGATGATGGCGGGGATCTGGGCCGCGATGCTGTTCTCGTTGATGTGGAACAGCAGCATGACCGTGGTGGCCAAGACCAGCACGCCACCGGCGAGGTAGACGGTGAGCCAGCGGTCGATCTCAATCTCGTGGTGCGAGCAGCAGATGGCGGGGTCGTCGCCCGCGTGAGCGTGGTCGTGGGAGTGGTCGTGCAAACGCATGGAGTTGGTCTTCATGACTGGTGGGCTCTGGCTGATCGGCGCCGGCCGCCGATCGTGTTTGGACGCCGCTGTGCGACAGAACGACGCTGATGCGGCAGGGGGCTCCCGCTCATACCGGGAAGGCCCCAAGCATATTCCGATCCGTCGGCAGCCAAACGTGTTTGGCGTTTGATCGGGCTGCACTGAAAAAACACCTCCCCCGCGCGGACCCGCGAAGGACTCGTAGGCTTACGCCCCGATCTCGGCCGCGGTTCTTTCCGGCGATCACAATGTCCCCTTCCAAACCCCCCCACCCCCGTCATTCACACGGCCCCGACGGTGCCGCCACCTCACGGTCGCGATTGGGGCAGGACGACGGGCGGTCAGTCGTGTGCATACTGGGTCTGGGGCAGATGGGGATTGTGTGTGCGAACATCCTGGCGGGTTCTGGCCCCGCGTCCTCGTTGCCGGTGAAGCGGCCCATGAAGGTGGTGATGTGGGGGCATACGACGGAGGAAGCGGGCGAACTGAGCCAGGCACGCCAGTCGATCCGGCTGCCGGGGTGCGAGATTCCCAAGGACGCGGAGGTGACCTGGCGGGACGAGCAAGTGTCGCGGGCAAATCTGATCATTTCCGCGGTGCCGGTGCAGTTCACGCGAGAAGCGTGGGTACGGCTTGCACCGCACGTCCCGGCGGGTGTTGGTGTGGTCAGCGTGGCGAAAGGGATCGAGACGGGCACTATGCTGCGGCCCACGCAGGTGATCGCTGAGGTGCTTCGCCAGAGCGGGCGGGACAACCCGGACGGTGCGCCGCGGCCGATCGCGACGCTGAGCGGGCCGACGATCGCCCCTGAACTTGCCCGCTGCCTGCCGGCGGCGATGATCGCGGCGAGCGACGATGCGGTGTTTGCGCAGCAGGTGCAGGCGCTGTTCAGCAACTCGTGGCTGCGGGTGTATACAAACCCGGACGTGCTCGGCGTGGAGCTCGCCGGGGCGGTCAAGAACGTCGTGGCGATCGCGGCGGGCATCTGCGACGGCCTGCAGGCGGGGTACAACGCGAAGAGCACGCTGCTGGCGCGGGGGCTGGCGGAGATCACACGGCTTGGAGTCGCGATGGGCTCGGGGCGGGAGACTTTCTTTGGCGTCGCGGGCGTGGGCGACCTGGCGACGACGTGCTTCTCACCTGAGGGGCGCAACCGCAGCTGCGGCGAGGCGCTGGGGAAGGGGCGGAAGCTGGACGAATACCTTGCGCAGAGCCCGCACGTGGTGGAGGGCGTGGAGACGACCCGCGCGGTGCTGGAACTGGCGAAGAAGTACCGGGTGGAGATGCCGATCGTCGCGTCGGTGCACGCGGTGCTGTTCGAGGGGATGGACCCCATCGACGCGATCGGGCAGCTGATGAGCCGGGAGCAGAAGGCGGAGCGGGTGGGGTAGAAGAACTTACCACAGAGAACACAGAGAGCACAGAGAAGGAAAGAGAATAAGAATGTGCACAGGTCAATACACAGATTCGCGGCGCCCCCACTCTTGCCTTCTGACTCTCTTTGTCTCTGTGCTCACCGCGTTCTCTGTGATGGATGTTTGCCAAGCCTGGGACGGCTCGGGGCACCGGATGATCGCGCGGGTGGCGCTGGAGGGGCTTTCCCCGGACATGCCGGCGTGGCTGAAGGACGAGGACTCGATGGTCGCTGCCCCGGACTGTGCGCAGATGCCCGACCGCTGGCGCAGCGTGCGGGTGGCGCAGCTCAAGCACGTGAACGAGCCGGACCACTACCTGGACGTGGAGGACCTTGAACCGCTGGGCATGTCGCTGAAGACGCTGCCGCCGCTGCGGAACGAGTTTGTCAAGCAGATCACCCTCGCTCGGGCGAAGCCGGACTTCAAGGGTCCGCCGATCAACGAGGCGCAGGACCCGGCGAAGACGCAGGAGTACCCGGGCTTTGTGCCGTACGCAACACTGGAGAACTACGGGCGGCTGGTAGGAGCGTTCCGCATGGTGCGGATGTTCGGGGCGATGAAGGACGGCGGCACGGCCCCGCAGGTGGAAGCGGCGCAGTGGAACGCGCGGGTGCAGATCGGCATCCTGGCGCACTTCGTGGGCGACACCGCGCAGCCGCTGCACACCACCAAGCACCATCACGGCTGGGTGGGCGAAAACCCCCACGGCTACACCACGGACAAGAAGATCCACTCGTACATCGACGGGGACATCCTGAGGGTCCACCACATCACCGATGCGGACGTGAAGGCCAAGGCCGACTTTGAACGCAAGCTCGACGGGAGCAACCTTTGGGGGGAGACAATCACGTACCTTGACCGGTCGTTCCACGAGGTGGAGCCGCTGTATGTGCTGAAGAAGTCGGGGGAGCTGGAGCAGGCGAAGGGCAAGGACTTCATTGTGGGCAGGCTGGCGGACGCGAGTTCGCAGCTGTCGGCCCTGATCGAGGCCGCGTGGGCGGAGGCGGCCCCGACGGCGAAGGACATTGACGATCTGAAGAAGTTTGAGGACATACAGCCCGCCGGCGGCAACGCAGAGAAGCAACAGGGCGGCAAGTGAATCCCTCCGGCGCGAGATTCCTCTTCCTCGGCACCGGCACCTCCGCGGGCATCCCGATGATCGGCTGCTCGTGCCCGGTCTGCGCGAGCACCGATCCGCGCGACCAGCGGACGCGCACGGCGGCGGCGGTGCAGTGGGTGGATGAGAGCGGCAAGGACCGTACTGTGCTGATCGACGCGGGGCCGGACCTGCGCATACAGGCGCTGCGGGCGAAGCTCACGCGGTGTGACGGCATCGTCCTGACCCACAACCATGTGGACCACATCTTCGGCCTCGACGAGGTCCGGCGGTTCAACGCTGTCATGCGGGAGCCCATTGATGTGTGGGCCGACGACCACACGATGGAGTCGCTGCAGCGTATCTACAAACACATTTTCGAGAAGCACAACAACGTGAACGACAGCTTTGTCGCGACGCTGATCCCGCGGCGCATCACGCCGGAGATGGTGAAGCACGCCCAGCCCATCACCATCCACGGCGCGGTGTTCACGCCCATCCCGCTGCTGCACGGGCGGTTGCCCGTGCTGGGGTACCGGATTGATGTGCCACGGCCGCCCACCATGGACGCGGGCGTGGACGGTGCCGCGTGGCCCTTCCCGCTTGCGTACTGCACGGATGTTTCGGCGATCCCGACGGAGTCATGGGCGCGGCTGCGGGGCCTGAAGACGCTGGTGCTGGACGCGCTGCGCGACCGGTCGCACCCCACGCACCTGACGGTGCAGCAGGCGGTGAACATCGCGGGCGAGGTGGGAGCACCGCGGACATACTTCATCCACATGACCCACGACCTGCCGCACGAGGAGACGCAGGGCAGGCTGCCGGAGGGGATGTTCCTGGCGCATGACGGTCTGGTGCTGGGGTAGTTTGAGGAACAGGTGCGCACAAATGAAAACGGGCGTCGGCCAGTGCCGACGCCCTTGCTTTGGTATTTTCAGGGCTGATTAGTGGCCGCCGGCCTTGTCGTCGGTCTTCTCGTCCATCGCGCCCGTCGCGGTGGGGACGAGGCTGATGCTGAGGAACGACTCGGGCTTGTAGTACTTGACGAAGGCCGCCTTGACCTGGTCGGGCGTCATGGCCTGGTAGGCGTCGTTCGCCTGGACGAGGTCGTCGAGCTTGAGGCCGCGGTAGTCCATCTGGTTGATGCGGCCCATCCACCACTGCGGGTCCTTCATGCCTTCCTCGAAGGTGTTGGCCATCTGCTTCTTGGCGGTGGTCATTTCCTCCTCGGTGGGGCCGGTCTTCGCGAACTCCTCGTACATGGCCTTGATGTTGTCGGCGAGCTCGCCGGCCTTGGCGGGGTCGCAGGGTGCGTTGGCGGAGAAGACGCCAAAGCCGGGCCAGTCGCGCCCGGGGTTGTTGCCGGCGCGGATGGAGTAGACGAGCTGCTTCTCCTCGCGGATGACCTTCACCATGCGGGAGGAGATCGTCTGGGCGGCCATCTGCATGGCGCGGTTGTCGTCGACCACGTCCTGGTCGTTGGTGTAGAAGCCCGCGACGACCACGGCCTGGGGCGTCTTGGTTTCCATGGTCTTGCTGACCGTGATCGGGCCGGTGGGGCGCTTGAGGGCGCGGAGGTTGTCCAAGGTCTTGTCGCTGATGCGTTCGCGGGTCGAGAGGGAGCCCAGGTACGCGCTCACGAGCATGCGGGCACGCTCGAGCGGGATATCCCCCACCACCGCGACCTCGATCGGCGCGGTCTTGATGGCGTTGTCCAGCCAGGCCTGAGCGCTGTCAATGGTCTGGGAGTTGACCTGGTCCATCGTGAGCATCTGGGTGCGCACGTCATCCTTGGGGTAGACGTTTTCAGAGACGAGCTTGCCGAACGCCGCCATCGGGTTCTTGCCGAACATCTCGTTCATCTGGCGTTGACCTTCCTTCCACTGGTCGAAGGCGGTCTGCTCGATCTTGGGCTCGGTGAGGAGGAGGTGGGCGAGCTGGAGGCCGGTCTCAAGGTCTGCCGGGCTGCCGGAGACGCTGAGGCTGAGGACGTCGTCGCCGCCGCCGCCCATCATGCGGCCCATGAAGCCGCCGCCGCTGCCGCCGCGGACGTTGACCTTCTTGCCGGTCATAAGGTCGCGGACGTTGGTGGAGGTGAGGTGCTGTGTAGCGGGCTGGGACCAGGCGAGGCCCGCGACATCGGACACGCCGCGGTTCTTCGCGTTCTCCTGCAGTGTGCCGGCCGCGAGGGAGATGGAGATCGTGACGTTGTCCTTGCGGATGTCCATGAACTTGTGGTGGAAGCGGACGCCGTTGGAGAGCCAGCCGCTAGTGACCTCGGACGCGGCGTGGGTAGTCACGTCGGTCATGGTGCCGGGCTGGGGCATCTTCTCCATGAGGGAGGCGGCGCGGGCCTCTTCCTTGTCGGCCTCGGGCTTCACGTCGAACGCGTGGGACGCCATGCTGGCGAGCTCGGCGTTGCCGGGGAGCGATGGGGAAGCCGGGGCCTGGAGCGTGAAGGTGGCAGAAGAGGGGTTAAACAGGGTCGCGAACGCCTCGTTCACTTCCTTCGCGGTGATGGTGGGCAGGAAGGCCTTGTAGGCGTCGAGGTCGGTTTGTGCGGAGGTGATGGTTTCACCGGCGGCGACGGCGTTGTTCCAGCCGGAGATCACGGCGCGGGCCGGGCGGGTGGATTCACCCTCCAAAGCACGCTCGGCGCCGGCGATCATGTTCTTGCGCACGTCCTCGATTTCACGTTCCGTGAAGCCGTGGAGGCGGGCACGCTGGACCTCGGTACCCATCTCGGTGAGGGCGGCCTGCCAGAGTTCGGGCTTGCACTGCCACTCGACCTGCTGGACCTTGGCGGCGTTGAACTCGTTGCCGACGCTGGCGCCGCCGCCCAAGCTCTTGAGGGCGCCGCTGGCGATCTTGGCGCTGATGCGCCGGTCAAAGGTGGAAGCGGCGACGGCTTCCACCAGGTTGGCTCGCACGCCCTCGTAGGTGGTGATGGGGGCATCGGCCTTGCCAACGCGGACCATGCCGACGGAGCAGTTGGTGAGCTCGGCGTCGCTGAGGACGACACCGCGGGTGCCGACGGTGGGCGTGACCTTTGCGTCCTGGTCGGTCGGGCGGGGCGTCTTCTCGCCCTGGGAGAAGAACTTCTTGATCTTCTCGACCACGGGGGCGGGGTCAGCATCGGCCACGACCATGACGGTCATGTTGCTGGGGACGTACCACTTGGAGTAGTAGGCCTTGAAGTCTGGCTGCATGACCTTCATCAGCGTCTCCTCGGTGCCGATGGGGAGGCGGTCGCCGATGAGGGAGCCGGGGTCAAGCTGCTTGAGCATCTCTTCGCCCACGCGCTGCTGGGCGGAGAGGCGGGTGCGCTTCTCGTTGAGGATGACCTTGCGTTCTTCGTCGATCTCGTGGGGGTCCAGAAGGAGGTTGAAGGCGACGTCGCTCATGAAGAGCATGGCTTTGTCCATTTTCTCGTCGCTGGTGTCCGGGAGGGAGAGCTGGTAGGCGGTCTGCTCGAACGACGTGAAGGCGTTCTGGTGGCGACCGAAGGTGAGGCCCAGGCTTTCAAAGAGCGGGATGAGCGTGCCGGGAGCGAAGTTTTTGCTGCCGTTGAAGGCCATGTGCTCCATGTAGTGGGCGAGGCCGCGCTGGGCGTCGGTCTCATTCAGCGAGCCGGTGCTGACGTTCAGCCAGATGTTCACGCGGCCGGGCGGGTTGCTGTGGCGCACGACGATGTACTTCATCCCGTTGGGGAGCTCGCCGGTCGTCAGGCGGTTGTCCACGGGCAGCGGGCCCTTGAGCGTCGGGGCCTCGGCGGCCGCGGGGGCCGGGGCATCTGCCCAGGCGGTGCGGGCCAGGCCGGCCACGCTCAGAATGGTGAGAACGCCCATGACGGGAAGTGCCAAACGACGAGCGGAGACGGACATGCAGAGAACTCCAAGGGAAAGGGGACGCCGCCGCCATCGGGCAGTCGGGCGAATGGGGATGATACGAAGACTCTGTGCGTTCGTTGCAGGCCCCGCCGCCTGAACTTGCGTGTGCCAAGTGCTTGTGATGTCGCACCAAACAAACGCCGCCCCCCACGAAGGGGGGCGGCGGAGAAGCGGGTGATCAGGCTGTCACGGCTTACTTGCGCGTGTACTCGATGGACATGACTTTGACTTCCTTGCCGTCCGGGCCCGGCATGTACATATCAAAGTTGTGGTGGTCTGCGTCCTTGACCGTGGTCACCTCCCGCATGGGCGTGGGGCCCATGGGGCTGTCCATCGTGCCAGTCAGGGTGTACGACTTGGTCGCGGGGTCGTACTGGCCTTTCATGGTGGACCAGCTGGTGGAGAGGGTGTCCGTCCACATGCCAACGAATTCCTTCTTGGCGTTGTCGTAGCCCCAGTAGCCGATTCCCTTGAAGGGCTGGCCCATCATGTCGCCGGTCCACTGCTGATCGAGCCAGCGGCCGTCCAGAACCATGGTGTTCACCATCGTTCCCTCGGACATGTGTGCGGGCTGGCCCGGCGCCATGTAGTGCGACACCTTGCCATGCCACGTGCCGGCAAACTTGGCGATTTCGGCGTGCTGAGCGCCGGGCTGGGCGGCCTTCGCCATGTCCGCCATCATCGCGGCATCGTCACCCATCTCGGGCTTTTTGAGGTCAGGCTTGGGGGCATCGTGGCCCGCGGGCATCTTGGGAGCGCCCTTGCCGTGGGAATCCTGCTGCTCACCCCAGGTAGTAGTCGCCAGACCGACCGCGCCCGCGCCCACGACCAAACCCACAATCGTGCCGTACACCGTGCTGCACTTCATGACCTGCTCCTTGTGACACACTTGCCCAGCCCACTCGCTCACGCGGGTGTTGGCGGGGGTGATTATACCAAACTTCGACCAAACATCAACCCCTGGTTGGCTAGCCCGATGGGAACCGGGAACGGGGGGCCGAAAAGGGGCGCGGTTTCGCCTACCGTTGGCCCCCTATGGCAAAGACACGCGAGATCAAGAAGCGCATCAAGGCCGTCGGCAACATCCGCCGCATCACGAAGACGATGCAGATGATCGCCACGAGCAAGTTCGCCCGGGCCCAGCAGGCGTCTGTGGCGAGCAAGCCGTACACGGAGACGCTGTTTGAACTCGTGACCCAGCTGGCCGCGTCCCTGGGGAGCGACGCCACGCACCCCCTGCTCAAGAGCAAGGGGCAGGGCAAGGAACTGACGCTCATCATCACCAGCGAGCGTGGTCTGTGCGGGCCTTACAACGGCAGCACGCTGCGTGCGGCGATGGCGTTCCTCAAGAACAATCCCAACGCGAAGGGCGGGGTGGTTGAGGTGGTGGGCAAGAAGGGCATGGGTTTCCTGAAGTACGCGGGCGTGCAGGTGGCACGCCAGCACAGCCAGTTTGGCGACAAGCCGACCTATGAGAACGTGCGGGCCCTCGCCGAGGAATACACACAGCGTTTCCTGAGCGGCGAGTTGTCGGCGGTACGGGTGATCTCGATGAAGTACATCTCCGCGGGCAAGCAGACGCCCACGGTGCTGCAGCTGCTGCCCTTCCAGACGGAAAACACGGCCAAGAAGAGCGCCGTGAGCGCCGGGCCGGCGCAGATTTACGAGTTCATCCCCAGCGCGGGCGAACTGCTGGACACGCTGCTGCCGGCGGCGGTCAAGGCCCTCCTGTTCCAGGCGTTCAACGACGCGGTGGTGAGCGAGCACATCGCCCGCATGGTGGCGATGAAGAGCGCGACGGACAACGCGGGCAAGGCGGGCAAGCGGTACACGCGGATTTACAACCGCGCACGCCAGGCGCAGATCACGACGGAGCTGACGGAAATCATCTCCGGCGCGGCGGCGTTGGAGTAGCGACCTTGCAGACACTTTGGCGTGACCGCGGGAATGACCGCAACGCCTTCTCGTGCTCAGGCTTGCGCCTAAAGCCTCTATCGACTTTTGCCGGGGACCCAGAGAACGTCGGTCTTGCCGCTGTCATTGGCGACGCGGGCGAGAACGAACAGCAGATCGGACAGGCGGTTGAGGTAAATGAGGGCCTGGGGGTTCACGCGCGTGGGATCGCGCGCGACCAGCGTCACGACGAGCCGTTCCGCACGACGGCTCACGGTGCGGGCCATGTGCAACGCCGCGGCAGCGGGCGTGCCGCCGGGGAGCACGAAGTTGGTGAGGGGTTGGAGGGGGTCGTTGTGCTTGTCGATGGCGCGCTCCAGACGTTCGACCTGCGCGGGGACGATGCGGAGTTTGGTGGCGGCGACCTTTGGGTCGGTCTCGTCTGGAGTGACCGGGGTCGCGAGATCAGCGCCAAGGTCGAACAGGTCGTGCTGGAGCGAGCGGAGAAGGGATGCCAGTTCCGAGAGTGCCGCGGCATCCCCCCGCGGGTTGGCATGATTCGGCGCGAGCAGGGCCCGGTCGTCCGCAATCCTGCGCTCGCACTCAACGATCGCCACCCCCACCGCCGCATTGGTTTCGTCGACGGTGCCGTAGGCCTCGACTCGGAGGTCATCCTTACGCACACGGCTACCCCCCACGAGGCCGGTGGTGCCGTCATCGCCGGTCTTGGTGTAGATCTTGGTGAGGCGGGGCATGGGAACAATTGCCGGGAGAACAAAGTGGGAAGGGGCGAAGTCGCAGGACGCTCGCGATAGTACGGCGAGGAAAGCGGGTACTCTCGTACGAGTACCAGATTGGCGTGAGGAGATGAGTGGTGCAAGGGAGTGCGCAACAAGTCGGGCAGGAGAATGCGTGTGCGGATAGGCGTACGCGCGGGCTGACGAAAGTGTGGATGGAGCGGCGGCCGGGGGTGCGTGCATCTCTTCCTTTGATCGATCGCATCCTGGCGGCGCGGGGGGTGACGGGCGAGGCGGCGGCAACGTTTCTCAATCCCACGCTCAGGCAGCTGCACGACCCGAGCCTGATGCCCGGGCTCGACCGCGCGGCGGAACGAATCCTGAACGCGGCCCGTGCGGGAGAACGCATCGTCATTTACGGCGATTATGACGTGGACGGCGTTTCGGCGACGGCGATCCTGTACCACGCGCTCAAAGCCGTGGCCCCGGCGTGTGACCTCGCGACGTATGTGCCGCACAGGTTGGAAGAGGGGTACGGCCTCAACAGCGGGAGCATCGCGGAGTTGTGCCGCGGCAACGCGGGCAGCCCGCCCGCGCGGGTGATCATTTCGGTGGACTGCGGGATCACCGCGGTGGAGCCGGCGCGTGTAGCGCGCGAGCATGGCGTGGACCTCGTCATTACCGACCACCACAACCCGCCGGCCGAGGGGGACGCGCTGCCCGAGGCATACGCGCTCGTGCACCCGCGGCTGCCGGGTTCGGCGTACCCGTTCGGCGACCTGTGCGGGGCAGGGGTGGCGTTCAAGCTCGCGTGGCGTGTGATGACGCTGGCGCAGGGCTCGCAGCGGCTTGATGAGCGCTTGCGCGCGGTGCTGCTGGAGCTGCTGGGGCTGTGCTCGCTGGGTGTCGTCGCGGACGTCGTGCCGCTGGTGGACGAGAACCGCGTCATCGCTCGGTTCGGGCTGTCCAAGATCAAGCACAGTTCCATCGAAGGTTTGCGGGCGCTGGTCGAGGCGTCCGGGCTGGGCGGCGAGAACATCAAGGCCGAGGACGTGGGGTTCAAGCTGGGTCCGCGCCTGAACGCCTGCGGGCGGATGGGGCACGCGCGGGAGGCGGTGGAACTTCTGACGGTCGTGGTGGGCGCGCGTGCGAGGGAGATCGCGGAGGACCTGACCCGCAAGAACGATGAGCGGCGGCGCACGGAGAAGGAGATCTTTGAACATGCGTGCGCGATGGCCGAGGCGGCGGGCATGACGGGGCCGGCCACCCGCGCGATCGTGCTGTCGCATCCTGAGTGGCACGCGGGCGTTGTGGGCATCGTGTGCTCGCGGCTGGTGGAGAAGTACCACAGGCCGGCGATCCTGCTGTGCGAGAAGGATGAGCCCCGGGGCCAGGGCGGTGTGCTGCTGCACGGGTCCGGCCGGAGCGTGGATGGCGTGAACCTGCACGGCGCGATCGGGGCGTGCGCGGAGCATGTCGAGACCTTTGGGGGGCACGACATGGCGGCGGGGCTGAAGGTGCGCGCGGAGAGCCTGGACGCATTCCGAGGCGCGTTTTGTGCTGAGGTTGGGCGCGTGCTGCGGGCGGAGGACCTGGCTGGGCGCGCCGTGTATGACACCGGGGCGGAGCTTCACGAGGTGACACCACGGATACTCCGGGAGATGGAGTCACTGGCGCCGTTCGGGCGCGAAAATCCCGGCGTCGTGCTGAGGTTGGACGGGCTGCAAGTCGCTCAACGCCCCCTGCTGATGGGGAGCGATGCTAAGCATCTGTCGCTGCACCTGCGGTCCCGAGACGGGCACATAGTGCGGGCGGTGGCGTGGCGCTGGGCTGATCGGGTGCGGGATGTGCCGCACGGAGCCACGGTGGACGTTATTGCGACGCCCAAGATCAACGATTGGAACGGGGCGGGCAGGGTGGAACTGGAACTAGTGGACATCGCGGTGGCATCGGGCGGGACGTGACCGGCGGGGATCACGACCGGCCATGGAAAAACGCCGCTCGGAGCGGCGTGTGTTGATCGCGGGTTATCGCGTCGTGCTTGCCTGTTGTGGTTACTGGTTGTCGACGCCGGCGATCTTCGCGGCGAGAGTGGGGTCCTGCACCAGCTGCTGGGCAACCTTGTCCTGTGGGTCCAGGGTCGCGGCCCGGGCGAAGCAGGTCTTCGCGGCCTGCTCGTTGTGCTGCTTCTGGTAGATCAGGCCCAGCATGATGTAGGACTCGGCGCTGGGGCTGATCTCCAGGGCTTTTCGGAAGGACTGCTCGGCGCCCTTGAAGTCGCTGGTGCGGCGCTGGTGGAGGCCGCGGAGGATGTAGCCCTCGGGGCGCTCGGGCGCGAGGGAGATGGTGCGGACGAAGGACTGGCGGACGCGTGACCAATCGCCGAGGGTGTACGCGACCTGGCCCAGGCTGATCCACGCCTCGACGTCGGCCTGGCCGATGTCGCCCTTGGTGAGGGTCACGAGCAGGTCACGGGCCTCGGCGTTGCGGTTGAGGCTCGCGAGGCACTTGGCCCGCATGCGGGAGAGGTCGCGGCGTTCGTTGTACTCGGGCGTGCGGAGCAGGCGGGCGAGGTTGGACTCGGCCTCACCCCACTTGGAAAGGTTGAACTGGGCGCGGGCGAGGTCCTCGAGGACGCTGGTCTCGTCGCTGGCGAGGATGCGGGCCTCGGTGAAGAACTTCTCGGCGCCGGCGTTGTCGCCCCGGAGCACCGCGATCTTGCCCAGCATCTGCTGGATGCCCGCGGTGTGGTGCAGCTGCGCCTGCTGCTGCTGGAGGAACGACTCCGCCTCGTCGACGCGGCCCAGCTCGATGAGCATGTCGGCGGCGGCGATGGGGTACTGAACGTTCTCGGGGTCCAGCTCGTTGGCCTCGCGGTAGTTGGCGAGCGCGTCTTCCTTCTTGGTGATGCGTTCGTTCAGGATGCCCATGTAGTAGTGCGCCTCAACATCCTTGGGGTCGATCTCCATGGCCTTGGAGAACGAGGCCTGGGCCTGCTGGATGTCGCTCTTCTCCAGCATGATGCGCCCGCGGAGGACGAAGACTCGCGACACCTTCGGGGCCAGGAGCATGGCCTTCTCGGCGTGCTTGCCCGCCTTCTCGAGGTCCGCGTCGAGGAACGCCTGCATGGCCATCTGGTATTCCGTCTGGCCCTTGAGCGCATCGATGCGGTCCTTCGCGATGTTCTTGCCGTCCTTGGTGTAGTCGCCGTGCTGGTTGGCCATGCAGCCGACGGTGGACAGCAGCGCCCAGCCCGCGAGGGCGATCGCTGCGCCGATGAGGGCGACGCGGAAAACCGAGTTCGCGGCGGACGCAAAGGGCGGGGTGTTCGTGGTATCGGGCATGGTCAGTTCTCCCTGGTGTGCGGCCTGGGGCACGCGCAAACGCCGCGCCCGAGCTTCCGAGAACTCATCGGGAGAAATGAAGGGTCGGTTGAGGGAGGTTCCGAGAAAAACAGGCGCTTCTGTGGGCCGGCAAGGGCGGTGGAATGAGAAGTTCTCCAAAAGCAACACGCCCCGCTTTGTGGGCGGGGCGTGCCGGGTCGTGTCCCTCGAAGGTCGGGGGATTGCTTAGCGGTTGTCCACCTGCTCGCCGGTGACGTTGGTGTAGGTCTGCTTGGGCTGCTGCTTCTTCTGCTTCAGCCACTGGTAGTAGGAGCGGATGCTGCCGCCGAAGGGGCTGGGCGTGCCGGTGGCCTGCTGCTGGGCCGCGGGCTGGGCCGTGATGGTATTTGCGGCGGGGACGGGGGCAGGGGTTGCTTCGATCGTCTGCGCGGGCGTCGCCTGCTGCGCCACCTGCTGGGTCGCGGTGGTGTTGGCCTCGGCCGAGACAGCCTCAGGCGAGGAGATGTCAAAGGGCTGGAGCGTGGCCTGGCCCTGCGGGAAAGATTCCTGGGTGGGCTGGCTCATGGCCTGGGTGTCGTTGCTGTTGAGGTTGCTCACGGGCCAATCCTGCTGGGCGGGCTCGCTGGGCTGGACCTGCTGCTGGGCGACGACGTTGCCGGAGAAGTCGGGCGTGGTCACGAACTGGTCGGAGTTGGCGTCGTGCCAGGAGGACTCGGTGTTGAAGGAGAGGTTCTCGTCGGCCGTGGTCTGGAGGAGGTGGTCGTCGGCCTCGAGGTTGATGACGCGGTCAAGGAAGGAGCGGTTGGTGCTCGGGGTCTTCTCGTTGGTGATCTTCTCACGCTTGGCGATGAGCTCGGGCTGGTGCGGGTTCATGGCCAGCGAGCGGTCGATGGCGTGCAGCGCCTCCTGGGTCTTCCCCTGGGCGAGGTAGTGCTCGGCGTCGACGTTGAGGTTGTTGGTCATCTTGTCGCGGCTGAAGAAGAGCATGCCGTTGCGGCCGCCGGCGGTGATGTGGTCCACGTACTCGGTGCCGCGCTTGCCGGAGTCGGCCATGAGCGTGTCGTTGAGGATCGTGGGCGTGATGAGGAAGATGATCTCGTTGCGGCTCATGTCGTCTTCGTGCCCGCGGAAGGCCTGGCCGATGAGCGGGATGTCGCCCAGCAGCGGGACCTGGCGGCGGGTGGACTCAACCTTCTCGCGGAAGAGGCCGCCCAGGACGACGGTCTGGCCGTCGCGGACGAGGACGTTGGTGGTCAGTTCGTTGGTGATCTCGTCGGGGATGGTCACGGCGGCGCCGGTGACGTCGGTGATGGAGCGGATGGCCGCTTCCGACACGGCGGGCTTGAGCTCCATGCGGATGAGGCCGTCGTTGGTGACGAAGGGGCGGAAGTAGAGCTGGGTACCAGTATCCAGGAACTCAACCGACTGCGTGGTCGCGGTGTCGGTGCTCGTGGTGTTCAGGTAACCGACCTTGCGACCGACGAGGACGCGGCTGGACTGGCGGTTGAGCGTCATGATCTTGGGGTTGCTCACCACGGTCGTGTCGGTGACTTCGTCCAGTGCACGGATGAAGACGCCCACGTCGTTGGAGACGATGCCCACCTTGATGCCGCCGGGGCCGCTGGTGTTGCCGACGGTGCTGGAGACCGCGCTGGCGCCGCCGTCGGCGGGCAGGAGGTTGTCGTTGCCGTCGTTGCCCGTGATGATCGCCTGGGCGGCGGACAGGGGGCCCTTGGTGAGGTCGGCGAAGGACATATCGGCGATGAGGGAGAAGTCGACGCCCAGGGCGTTGGCTTCGTTCAGCTGGGTCTGGAGGATGGTGGCCTCGACGAGCACCTGCGCGGGGCGGGTGTCGATGATCTTGACCATCTCGCGGACCTGCTGGACGTTTTCCTCGTAGTCAAAGACGACCATCATGGAGTTGTTGGCGAACTCCTCGTCGCCCACGGGCACTTCGGACATGCTCGCGAAGGGCGCGGCCTTGCTGTTGACCTTGATCTGTCCCTCGGGGGAGAGCAGGGGCTTGACGAACTCGGCGGCGTCCACGGCGGCGAGGTAGTTCAGCGGGATGACCTGGCTGACCTTCACGCGCGCTGCGGCGTTGATCTTGTTGATCTCATCGAGGGTGTAGACCTTGATGAAGTTCCCGTCCTCGATGAAGCCGTAGCCGTTGACGTTCAGGATGGCGTCGAGGGCCTCGTAGAACGTCACGCCGTAGAGGTTGGCGGTGACGCGGGCGGACACGTCCTTGGACGCGATGATGTTCTTCTGGCTCTGGAGGCTCAGCATCTCCAGGACGATCGCGAGCTCCTCGTCCTTGACGTGGAGGTCGACGGTCATGTCGTCACCGACCTTGACGTCGCCCGTGGGCTGCTCGTTGCCCGGGGTGGGGGCTGGCTGTGTGGCCGGCTGCGCGTCGGCGCTAGGGGACCAGTTGTTGAGGCCGGTCTGCGCGAGGGCGGTGGTGGAGCCCGCGGCGAGCGCGAGCAGGACGCCCAGGGGGCGACGGGTGGTGGTGTTCGACGTGCTGGTGAACGTGCTCGCCATGGGGTTACCTCGTGGGGTCCTTGGGTTGCGGGTCGGACGAACCAAACCGGGACGCGTTTGCTCGTGTGACACAAGCGCGGCCCGGAACGGAGGGAACGCTCCCGCCGTCGCCACGCATCCCTTGTGTCGTCCGGGCGAGTGGGCGACTTTGGGGGTAGTGGGGAAGAAGGACCGGATATGCGGTTGTTGCGCGATCGGAGCCCACTGGCGCGCGGCTACCAGCGCGTTCTTATCGGATCGCGTTCGGATTCATTGCGCCCGGCAGCCGGCTTTGGGGCCTCCTAATGCCTGGTGTCACCGTGTCCGGTGTCCGCGATTGGGCAGGAGGGGCTCTTGTCGTACATGCCGGACCGGTCGAAGCAGCAGGGCCGGCGGTCGCCGGTGGCGAGGATATCGCAGGCGCCACAGCAAGGGTTCCGCGCACCGGGCTTCCTGGTGTGGGCTTGCTGATCACTTGTTTTCCCATAGCGCTCACTCGAGTGGGAGCAGGGACTGCTTCCGGAGCGTGCATCGTCATCGGCGGCGATAACCTCCCCGGCTCATGAGCGCACTCCTTACGGCCCGGGGGATCACGAAGCACTTCGCGGCGCGCACGCTTTTTTCGGGTGTTTCGCTGAGCGTGGAGGACGGTGAGCGCCTCGCGCTCATCGGGCCCAACGGCGCGGGCAAGAGCACGCTCCTGAAGGTGTTCGCCGGGGTGGAGGACGCGGACGGGGGCACGGTCACTCTGCGGCGCGGGCTGCGGGCGGCGTACGTGGCGCAGAGCGACGTGTTTACGCCTGGTGCCACGGTGCGGTCGGCGGTGGAGGAAGAACTCACCGCGGGGATGCGCGCGGGGCGGCTCTCGCACCTGCACGATCATCATGAGGTTGAGTTGGCGGCGGAAATGACGCTACGCCGGGCGGGCCTGGGAGACCTACTCGACCGGGAGTGTGACAGACTTTCCGGCGGGCAGCGCAAGAGGCTGTCGATCGCGAGGGCGCTGGCGCAGGAGCCGGGCCTTCTGATGCTGGACGAACCCACGAACCATCTGGACATCGAGGGCATCGAGTGGCTGGAGGACACGCTGACTCGCGGAGGCTTCGCGTCGATTGTGATCACGCACGACCGGGCGTTCTTGGAGGGGACAGCGACGCGGATCGTCGAACTCGCGGCGTCGTACCCGGAAGGTACGTTCTCGGTGGAAGGCGGCTTTGACCAGTTCCTGCGGCGCAAGCAGGACTTTCTGGATGGTCAGGCGAAGCAGGAGCAGGCGCTGAGCGCGCAGGTGCGGGAGGACCTCCGCTGGCTGGGGCGTGGCGCGCAGGCCCGGCGCACCAAGAGCAAGAGCCGGATCGATGCTTCGTTCCAGAGGATGGACGAGCTCGCGGAACTGAAGGCCCGCAACGCTCCCGCGCGTGCGGCGCAGATCGACTTTGCGGCGACAGAGAGGCAGACTCAGAAGCTGCTCGTGGGGCGCGGCCTGAGCAAGACGCTTGGGGGCAAGAAGCTGTTTGAGAACCTGGACATTCTGCTCTCGCCAGGCTCTCGGCTTGGGCTGATGGGGCCCAACGGCGCAGGCAAGAGCACGCTCATCCGTCTTCTGACCGGGGAGCTTCCGAGCGACCCCCCCACCCCCGCGATGGAACGGGAAGAAGCATCGATCGCGGATCAGTTGCCGCACGGCACCCCGCCGCTGGGCACCATCCGTCGGGCAGAACGGCTGCGGGTTGTGCTCTTCAGCCAGCACCGGCGGGAACTGGACCCCCGCGTCACGCTGGGCGACACTCTCTCACCCACCGACAGTGTGGTGTACCGGGACCGGCTCCTGCACATCGTGACGTGGGCCGCGAAGTTCCTGTTCACGAAGGACCAGCTTCGCACGCCGATCGGGACGCTCTCAGGCGGTGAGCAGGCAAGGGTGCATCTTGCCCGCCTGATGCTGGAGCCCGCGGACGTGCTGATCCTGGACGAACCGACGAACGACCTGGACCTTGCGTCGCTGGAAGTGCTGGAAGAGAGCCTTGAGGAATTCCCCGGGGCGGTGGTGCTGGTGACCCACGATCGGGCGATGCTGGATCGGCTTGCCACGAAGGTGCTGGCGCTGGACGGACAGGCGGGCGCACGCTACTTCGCTGACTTTGCGCAGTGGGATCGGTTGGGCCACGCGACTTCGGTCGCTGCGCCCACCGTCGCGCCAGCAAGCGCACCGCCCCCGGCGGCGACCGCGACCAAGAAGCGTTTGAGCTACAAGGAACAGCAGGAACTACAGGGCATCGAACCCGCGATTGAAAAGGCGGAGGCGGACCTTCACCGCATGGAAGCGGAGTTTGCATCCGACGCGAACCAGGCGGACCATCGCAGGCTCGCGGCGCTGGGGCAGCAGATGGCGGATACGCAGGCGAAGATCGCCTCGCTCTATGCCCGTTGGGAGGAGCTCGACGGGCGGAAGTGAGCGCTTCAGCGCTTGGCGCGTGCCGGCCTGTGGGCCTTGATCAGGCGTTCCACAGCCGCCCGCGCGAGGCGCGCCGCGTCGTTCCGCCCGTGGGCTTGTCGGAGAATGAGCGCACCCTCGAACAACAGCGTGTACTCGTCCGCGAACGTCTCCGCGTCCGTGATACCCGCCGCCCGCGCCTGATCGCGCCACCCGTTGCGCGCGTTCCGCTTGTGCACCGCCGCCGCCTCGTGCACCGGGTCGTGCGGGTTCGGGAACTCCACCGCGGTATTGATGAAGAGGCACCCGCGGAAGTCCGGGTCATTAAACCACAGGTCCATCACGTCAAAAACGCCCAGGAGTTGTGCCACGGGGTCTTCGCCAACCTTCTTTCTGACCGCCCGCGCCCACGCGGCCGACTCCCATTCGTCGCGGCGGTGCACGGCCGCGACCATGAGATCGTCCTTGCTCTCAAAGTGCTTGTAGAACGTCGTTTTGGTCACCCCGGCCTTGTCGATGACCTGATCGATCCCCACCGCCTGAAAGCCGTTGCGGTAGAACAACTCGACGGCGGCAACTACGAGCCGGTCACGGCCGGTCTTGGGCAGGTCCGGAAGGTCAAAGAGTTCGGCCAGGCTCTTGAGTGAGTACCCCGCGGGCATGGGTCAAGTGTACTTCTAGTCCACCCCCGGGTGTACCGCAAGTGCACTATGCGGCGGGGCTTGGGCTGGTGTTTATTCACCATCGCGGCCCACGTCGGGAAGCGAATCGTGTTTCAGAAAGGAGACCTTTATGACCGCAACCATGACCAAGTCCATTGTGAACGGCATCAACACCACCGATCTGCAGGGCGCTATCGACGCCATCAGCGCCAACCCGGCGAACGGTCAGACTCACTGGTGCGTCACCAGCCGCTGGTTGGGCGGCACACGCTCTGACCACCACATCGAATCCTGCCGCATCGGCGACACCGAGGTGGCCCGCCAGTTCACGCTCAGCACGGACGAGCCACTGGAGCTGTGCGGCACGAACCAGTACGCCAACCCGCAGGAGTACCTGCTTTCGGCGCTCAACGCGTGCATGATGGTCGGGTACGCCGCCGTCGCGGCCCGGATGGGCGTGAAGCTCACGAAGGTCGAGGTGCGGACGACCGGGGACATCGACCTGCGGGGCTTCCTTGGCATCGACCCCTCGGTGCCCGCGGGGTATGAGTCGCTGCAGCAGCGGGTGCTGCTGGCGGGTGACGGCACGCCCGAGCAGATGGCAAAGATCCACGAGATCGTGAAGGCGACAAGCCCGAATTACTTCAACGTGACACGGGCGGTTCCGACGGTATCGCGCCTGGTGATCGGCTGAAGCACCGTGTGCAACCGGCTTGCACGGGTGTGCTCGGCTGCGATCCGCAGCCATTGATGACACGAAG
>CALLYM010000257.1 GCA_937858155.1 uncultured Phycisphaerales bacterium
GTCGACCCCTCGCACGTCGACGCCGACTTCCGCGCGCGCATGGCGGCGTACCGGTGCGGCTCGGGCACGTTCCGGATGAACGTCGCGCTCTCGGCGCTCCCCGACTTTCCGTGCCTGCCCGGGCGCGAGGCGGCGACGCACCACGCGAGCGGCATCGTGATCGCGCCTTCGCTCGGCTACATGGAGCAAGCCTACTTCGATGCTCGCACCGAAGGCTGGTCACGCGCGCCGATCGTCGAAATCCTGATTCCGTCCGTCGTCGACGATACGCTCGCACCGCACGGCGCACATGTCGCGAGCATCATCGCGCAGCAGTTCAGTCCGCATTTGCCCGATGGCCGCAGTTGGGATCACGTACGCGAGGATGCCGCGAGCGCGATCCTCGCGACTATCGACCGCTACGCGCCCAACTTCAAAGCGAGCGTGCTCGGCATGAAGATCCTGTCGCCGCTCGATCTGGAACGCGAGTTCGGGTTGACCAACGGCGACATCATGCATGGCGCCCTCGCGCTCGATCAGCTCGCGATGCGGGCCCTGCTCCACCCCCCGCCCCCCACGCCCCCAACGGCCGGAAGTCACAAAGTCAGGACGTGGAGAGCCCGCGGATGAGGGCGTGCGCGTTTTCGTTGCGGAACTCGAGTGTGTACTCGCCCAGCACCTGGCCCGCCGTCGCGTCGCCGGTCGCGGCGAGGGGCTTGTAGTGGAAGGAGCGGCCCGCGAGCGGCAGGACCTCTACGCGGGAGGAATCGAGGAAGAGGATGGTGTCGGCCGGGCACCAGCGGGTGAGGAGGACTTTGCAGACGCCAAAGTCGCTCTCGTAGACGCCGACACCGTCGGTGAAGCGCTGGTCTGCCGGCGCGTAGGTGCGTGCGGACGAGCCGATGAACTGGTTGATGCGGCGCTTCTGGAAGCCGTTGACGACGATGGTGTCGATGCGTCCGCTGCTCTGGTCCCACGCGGTACGGAGGGCGTGGTTGACGAGCGTTTCGGTGAGGTCCGCCCCTGCGCCGCCGCCGCTGGGGAAGCCGCTCTGGCCCGGGACGAACTGGTT
The DNA here is from genome assembly GCA_937858155.1 of uncultured Phycisphaerales bacterium. Classification (GTDB taxonomy): domain Bacteria; phylum Planctomycetota; class Phycisphaerae; order Phycisphaerales; family UBA1924; genus BJHL01. Next base: position 1,052 of record CALLYM010000257.1, read on the forward strand.
GGTGCTGATCTGGCGGATGATGCCGTTCATGGATCGTCGCACCGCGCCCGAGCCCTGGGGCGTGCTCGCGGGCGCGGTGCCGTTGAGCACGCAGTTTTCCAGGTCTCGCAGCAGCTCGCGGATGCGTTCCTGCTTCTGGTAGTCCAGCTCGTCGGACACGCCGAACTGGCGGACGGCCTGCATGGTGCCGGTGACCTCGACCGTGGCGGCGAAGATCTGCGTGTAGTTGCTCTTGCGGACACGGTTGGTGAATCGGGCGGCCTGGGCGTCGGCCCCTTCCAGCGCCGCGTTGCCCAGGATGGTGAGCTTGAGGCCGTTGCTGAGGTTGCTGGCGGTGGTGGTGCCGAAGCGGCGCACCACGGTGAGGACGTTGCCCGCGACGGCGGTGACCTGCATGACTTCCTGCGCGTTGCCGGGGCGGACAAGGTCGCCCACCTGGAAGCGCGGGCCGTTGTTGACGGTGACGGCGGTCGCGTCCTGCGCGTTGGGCGTGAAGGTGGTCTGGTTCACCGCGTCGGTGTTGGGGAGGAGCGCGTCCTCGATCCACTCGTGCACGGTGCTCATGGCGGGGCGTTTCGCGTCGCCCAGGTGCGCGAGGAGCGGCGTCTCGAACGGACTCACGAGCCCGATGATGTCGCTGACGTCTTCCATCACCTCGGGCAGGTCCACGCCTGCGCTGTACGTTGCTTTGCCTGAAAAACTCATGCGTACCCCCTTCCTGTGTTCCACCCGCCGGGGGGCGGGCATCGGTCACGCGCCGACGCCCGGCCCCGGCCTCCCTTCCCGAAACCTTGCCGTTGTCCGTGGGATCAGCCTGCCTGGCGCCGCAGGCGCAGGTATCGCAGCACGGCCCTGCGGTCTCCGCACGTCAGCGCTTCCCGCTGTGCTGCTTCCAATTCACTTGCGGCGTGCGGGCGGGCCGCCGGGGCCAGCGCGGCTCCACGGACGCTCGCCGGAGGCTTAAAGAGTTGCGGCGAGCGTTGGCGCACCTGCGCAATGGCCTGGGGCATGTCCAGCCCGCCGGCCATCGCCTGCTCGACGAGTGTCCGAGTGGCGTCCACATCCACCACGGACGCTGCGACAAGCAGGCGCTCGATCTGGTGCTCCTGTTTTTCCTTCGCCAACGCGTCTTTCGCGGTTGTCAACTCCTGCTGCAACTGCGCGAGCGGGTCCGGCGCTGTGCCGCCCACGACCTCCGTTGCTGCTGCCGCTGTCTGTGCTGCCGCTGATTCCATGGCTACCCCCTTTGGTTCTTCACCTCTGCATGTGCTCGCCTGTTCACTTGTTTGCGCGTGGCTTACTCCACGCCGCTGTCCACCGCGGCGCCGATCCTCAGTTCCTTGGCGATCTCCGCGGGCGGCACGCCGACAGCCTGGCGCACCTGCGCGGCCGCGGCGGTGTCGCGGATGTCCTCGGGCAACGGATCGGGCCAGTCGAGTTCCACCCCGCGCTCGCCGGGGGTGGTTGTGAGCACGCCTGCGGTATCGAGCGCGGCCAGCACGAGGCCGCAGGCCCGCGCGATGCCGCCGCCGTAGGTCACGCGCTTGCGGTTGGTCTTCGCGGTGAGCCCCATGAGCGTGATGCGGAGCGCCGTGGCGCTGCTGAGGTTGCCGATGCGCCCCTGCACCACGCCCCCGGAGAGCGGTGGCACGCCAGAGACCTTGTCCAGTGCTTCGCGCACCTCGCGGATGTGCGCTTCTTCGCTGGGGCTGTCGGCGTCGCCCCCGAACGCCTGCACGCTGGCGCCCATGTTGTCGGTGTACCACACCTGGCCCGGGCCCACCTGGTCAAAGCCCTCCACACCCTTCGCGAGGTACATCTTGAACGACTGCAGGGTGACGCGGCTGGCGCGGTCGGACAGACGCGTGTTGAGCTCGTCCTGCAGCGGGATCAGCGCCTCCACCTCGCTCATCCCCTCATATTCCAGGGGCTGACTGATGTTCTGGATGTGCACAATGGGAATATGGCCGCCTGTCCAGGGCCGGGCCTGCTGCCACACCAGTTGTCCATCGTGGTAGACGTGCCAGGCGGAGGCGGAGATGACCTCGAGCACTTCGCCTGACGCATCCTGCGCGCCGGTGATGGCGCGGAACATGGCCCGCAGGCCGGAGGGTTCTTGGGCGCGTGCGCCGACAGTTTGCCCCGCCGCCCGGCTGCGAATCATGTACGCGTCGAGACGGCGGTAATCATGGGTGCTTACGACCGGCACGCCACGGCGCGGCTCCACGACTTCGATCGTGATCGCGCCCGCCGCCGCGAGGGCTGATGTTTCGGGATCACCCCCGGTGTGCTGAACAGCCGTGAGCGCGTCCTCGTCCACGCGTACGACCAGGTCTACATGGCCAAAGACGTGGCCCATAAGGGCCATGTCCTGCAGCAGGGCGATGCCGCCGGACCGTTCCCACACGCTGTCCAGCACGCGCTCGATGATGGCGCGCTTTGCGGTGGGCCCTGTGCTGCGGATCGCGACGGGCTTGCCGAACATGAAGTCCACCATCGCCTGCACGCGCCAGGCGATGTCGTTCTCGATCACGACCTCGCGGCGGGAAGCGGCACGGTCGTCCCGCAGCGCGCCGTCCGGGGCGCACGCGCGCAGGCGTGTCGGCAGGCCCACCTCCTGCGGCTGCCTGTACCACCGGCCCGAGAGACCCCTGCCCACGCCGACCGGCTGGAGCGGGTTCCGGTAGTATGTCCACCACTTGTCGAATCGCGGCACGCAGCCCCGCTCGTGCTCGTCCACGATGTGGCGCAGCTTCGCCTGGTCAAGGCCAACATCAGCAAACGCTCCCAGCCGGTACGACATGGTTCCCCCCCAATTCCCCGCGGAGCGGGCGAGGTGTGCGGGGGCCCGCCTTCATTCCCGGCCGGGCCCACACGCACGCCTCTACCCAATCCCGGCACGACCGCGTTTGTGCGCGCTGGGTGCGCGAAAAAAGCCGGCCGCTCGCGCGGAGCCCGCGGAAACACAGCACAAAATAACTTGGAGAAAATCCGGGCCGATTCCGTTTTCCACGTCACGGCGCGCGCACAAACGCGGTACATTGACCGGGCTGAAAAGCTCCGCTTACTCCACCAGCCCCGCAAAGCCCACCGCGAGCCCCGCCAGCACCAGCAGGCTCAGCACGACGTACAGAAGGTCACGCTCGATCAGGAACACCACCATCGCCGCCACCACCCGCAGCACGGGCGTTGCGATGAGCAGCACCACCGCGCACTGCATCACTGCGAGCGCCTCGCCCGCGAGGGCGGAGCGGGCGATCTGGGCCGCGTGGCGCAGGCGGTCGTCCGCCGGCGTGTAGGAACCGAACGACACGGTCCCGGCGCCGCCCCGCACGAGCATGAGGGCCACGCCGAGAAGCCCCACCAACCCCGCCGCGCCCGTGCAGAACGTCAGGACGCGGGAGAGCGTGGCCTGGAGTGTGGCGCGTTCATCCGCGAGCGGTTTCATCGCACCCCCTTGATGATCATCTGCACACCCAGCACGGCGACCACCACAGCGAAAATGATGCGGAGGCCCTTGGTCTTGATGTGCGGCAGCAGCCGCGCGCCGATGAGCGAGCCGCCGAGCGCCCCTAGCGCCACAGGGGTCGCGATGCGCGGGTCGATCTGGCCCCGGTGCAGGTACACCCCCGCGCTCGCCGCGGCGGTGACGCCGATCATGAAGTTGCTGGTGGTCGTGCTCACCTTGAAGGGGACGCGCATCATGCGGTCCATCGCGGCGACCTTCAGGATGCCGCCGCCCACGCCCACGAGCGCGGACAGCACGCCCGCGAGCGTCATCATCGCGAACCCGCCGGGGACATTCCGGACGTGGTAGGGCTTAAGCGTGGAAGTCCCATCGCCCGCGCGCGACGGGTAGGTGCTGTCGAGGCGAAGCCGGGTGGCCAGCGGGTCGGCGGGCACATCGGGCGGCACCGGGGGCGGGGCGCTCCTGCTCTGCCACGCGGTCCACAGCATGACAAGGCCTAATAGGATGGTCAACGCCTGAACGGGGACGTGGGCGGCCAGGAGCGCGCCGATGATCGCCCCGCCCACGGTGGCCACCTCCAGCAGCATCGCGAGGCGGACGTTCGTGAAGCCCTCGCGCACAAAGGCCGCCGCCGCGCCGCTGCTCGTGGCGATCACCGCGATCAGCGACGCGCCGATGGCGTAGCGCATGTCCACGCCCATGAGGAGGACGAGGATCGGGATGATGATGCCCCCGCCGCCCAGGCCGGTGAGGGAACCCAAGAGGCCGGCGGCGAGCGAGGTCACGAAGACAAGGATGGTAAAGAGTTCTGTCGACATCGGCGCGACCGCTCACCATGCGAACCCGACGCGATCTCTTGGATGCCCGAAGTGGCCCGCGGCATCATGCCGGGCCCCAAACGATGGTGCGGGAGCCTATCACTAATCCTTGTCTCTTCTGTGGTGCTTCTTCCGCTGGTCCCGGCTCTTGCTCCGCTGCCCGCGCTTCTGGTCACCGGTCTTCCCGCGCCACTTGCCGGTTTCCTTGTCCCAGCCCCCACCCCCACCGCCCCCGCCAAAGCCGGCGCCCTGCGAGCGTCCCATGCCGCCGCCTCCCAGCAGCCCGCCACCGGCGGCCCCGTCCATCCCGCCGCCCACTACGTTGCCCTTGCGGTCGTACACCTTCTTCGCCTTGCCCGCCGCCCGACTGGCGGCGTCGTCCACCACGCAGTCCATCTGGCGTTTCGCAAGGTCTACCTGCACGATGCGGATGGTCACGGTGTCGCCAAAGTTGAACGACCGCCCGCTCCGCTGGTCCACCAGTGCGCCCGTCCGCGCATCGATCTTCCAGAAGGGCGTCATGTTCCCGCGCGTCACGTCGCCCGGCAGGTCCTCTGCCTTGACAAACCCGTCCGCGAGGAACCGCTCGATCTGCACAAAAAGACCCTTCGGATTGATGCCCGTGACGATCGCCTTGAAGTTCTCGCCGATGTGCTTTTCAAGCAGCTGCAGCACCAGGAACTGACGCAGGGCGCGCTCGGCGCCCTCCGCGTTGACCTCGCGCCGTGTCGCCCCCGCGCCGATCTCGGCCAGCGTGTCCTCGCTCATGCACGCCTTGCGCCGCAGGAGTTTCTGCCCAAGGGCCTTGCGCTCCGCCTCGGACTTGGGCCGCTTCTCGCCGTTCTTTGTCTCGTTGAGGTATTCCTCGGTGGCGCGGTGCACCGTCAGGTCCGCGTACCGGCGGATGGGGCTCGTGAAGTGGGCGTATGCGCTGCTCGCGAGCGCAAAGTGCCCGACCAGCGCGGGGCTGTACTCGGCCTTGCTCATGGTCCGCAGCACGGCGAAGTGCACCGCCCGCGCCGCGGGCGACCCGTGCGTCGCCTTGACCAACCCCTGAAGCTCCTCGCGAGTCGGGTTCCGCGGAATCCGGAACCCCGCGACCATCGCCACCTTGCGCAGCCCGTCCACGTCGCCCGGCACGGGCTCTGGGTGGACGCGCCGCAGCAGCGGCACGTGGATGCTCTCAAAGAGCCGTGCCAGCACCTCGTTGGCCTCGACCATGAACATCTCGATCAGCTTGTGCGTGAACGCATCGTCCTCGGGCTCCGCATCCACCACGTGCCCGTGGTCGTCATACTTCAGGACCACCTCGGGCAGGTCGAGCACGATCATCCCCTGGCGGTCGCGCCGCGCCTGGATCTGCTTCGCCAGCGCGTTCATCTCCTGCAGCGTTTCGAGCAGCTGGTCCGTGTACTTGGGGGGCGTCTTCGCGTGGCGGCGTGCCTCGGTCATGTCCCCGTCGATCAGCGCCTGCGCCTCCAGATACGTCAAACGCTTGGAGCTCTGGATCAGCACCTGCTGCACCCACTCGCTCTGCGCCTCGCCCCGCTGGTTGTAGCGGATGTACGCCGACTTGCAGAACCGCGGCACACCCTCCTGCAGAGAGCAGATGCCGTTGCTCAGCACCTCGGGCAGCATGGGGATCACCATGCGGGGCAGGTAGCACGAGTTGGCCCGGTCCCGCGCCTCCAGGTCCAGCGGCGAGTCGATCTCGATGAAGTGCGCCACGTCCGCGATGTGCACGCCCAGTTCCCACCCGCCGCCCTCTTCGGCCGGCAGACGCCGCAGGCTGATGGCGTCGTCGTAGTCCTTCGCGTCCGGCGGGTCGATGGTGATGATGAACTCTTTGGTGATGTCCTTGCGGTTGTCCAGCGCGGACGGCCCCCGCGCCTTCCACTCCGCGATCTGCCCCTCAAAGTCCGCCGCGGCCTCGCGGGCCTGCTGCACGCACTTCTCTGGGAACTCGCCGGGAAGGTCGAACGCCGCGATCACCGCCTGCGTCTCGACATCGGGCTTGCCCGCCTCGCCCAGCACCCGCACGATGACGCCCTCGCCCAGCGTCGCGCCCTCGGGCCACGCGACCAGTTCAATCACCACCTTGTCACCCTCGCGGGCACGCGACGATTCCGCGTCCCGGATCACGATCGGCATCGTGATCTGCTTGCCATCGGGCAGCGCCACCCACTGCTGCCCGCGCTTGGTCAGCGTGCCGGTGTAGCTGCTGCGGTGGCGCTCCGTCACCTCCGTCACGGCGCCGATGAACGCCGGCCCGTCGCTCGGACGCGGGTCACGGAACAGCTTGATCCGCACGCGGTCACCCGTGAGCGCATCGCCCACGCTGTCGGCCGGGATGAACACCGACCCTTCGCGCACCTTCTGGTCGGGCTGCACAAATCCAAAGCCGCGCAGCGTCTTGCGGAAGACGCCCGTGATCTCGCCCTTGCCCCCCTGCGTGTGGCTCGCGTCGCTGCGCGTGGCGATGGTCGAAAGGCTCGGCAGCAGCACGTGACCGCTCTGCCCCACCTCAACAACCGCCTGCTGCGCCAGGTCCGCCACCGCCTTCGAGAAGTCTTCCAACTCCTCCTTCGGGATATTCAGGTCCTTCGCCAGGTCCCCGACCCGGGCGGGCGTGTAGGTTTCGTGGGCAAGATGCTCGAGCAGACGGCGTTGGTACTTGGAAGTCACTGAGGCAGGATAGCGGCTCTTCAAGATGCATGGCTGGATCGGGTAGTCCCCAGAGACGATGCCGTTCCACGTTTGTTTACTAAGCATGGCCTCTGGAAAGCGTGCTTCTCCCCGGCGGCTCCGCCGCCGGCAAGAACACCATTCCACCACCGTCGCACTCGCCAATTCGGAGTTTTCGCTGCGAAGCAGCGCCCGAATGTTGCCAGAGGTGAAGCGAGGCTCTGCGAGCACAACCTCTGGAACCCGCCACTCTTCAACCGTCCCGGCCCCGCCAGGGGCCGACGAATCACCAATACCATCCCGCGTGCCCTTCACCCGCGTCCATTTCGGCATCGCTCAAGTCGACGTGGACATCGAGGCCACGCGCGTGGCATGTGCAGCACCGACAGACAATCACGGCGCAACGTGTGACTGCTGGGGCTGCCGAAACTTCATGGCGCAGCTGGCGGATGCCACGGGGGACTCATTCAAGAGCCTGCTAGCGTCCCTCGGTATCGATGCGCATAGACCCACGGATGTCGTCCACATCCGTATGAACACTGATGGCTCTCACTTGTACGAAGTTTCATGGCACTTCTGTGGGAGACTGCTGAACCACACTGACATTGATGAACGCGGAAACAAGATCATTCGAGTGCCCATCGGGCCTGAGTTCGGGGCGGTCCTCGATCAGTCATTCCTGCTGTACGAGAACACAGGACCGCCGCCAGACACTTTTCCCCCGCCCACCGTGCAAGTATGGGGACACATCACTGTTCCGCACTGGGTCATCGCGGAAACTGAGCCTTTCAAGTAGCGGCGGTTTGTTGAGTTGTCGCATCACCATCGACCCCGCACCACATCAACACTCCGGCTCGTCCGCTGCTCTTCCTTGAAGTCCTGCACGATCAGCGCCGCACTCCGGGCAGCGCGATCCACATGGCAGGCCGCGAAGGTCATAGGAACAGTGAACGCACCGATCGCGGCGCCGCCGAAAACATGAGCGGATGGAGTGAGCCACCACGAAACAGACAAGCCACATGCTTGCGTGCATCGCACCGTTTCCAAGCAGCCCAGTCCAAATCGGTCGCACGGGAACAGGCGAACGCTGGTACCACGGGTCGGATTCGGGCCATCGGACGGCACCTTCGGTGTACGACCACTCACCACCCCAGGAGCCCTCATATGCCCAGCACTCCACGGCGTGTAACGGCCAGCCCGCACGACGATGCTCGACCCGCACCACCATCGGTGACGAGTACGCGCCCGGCCAATCCCTCTGATACCGCGCGCTGGTCATGCGATATTGAAGGTCCGTAAGCGTGATTCTGTCGCGCCTGACCGTGCCGTTCCAGTCGATAGTCGTTCCGACGGCTATGAGCACACGGTCCCGTGCCGCGCTGAGCGAGCGCGGAGTGCTGGGCAGCACACCACCGACCCATTGCTCTCGAACAGCCGCGGAATACACACACACGCCCGGCCAGTTCCACTTCGTGATCTGCTCGATGGAATCTGTCCGAACCCCCGTTGCGAATGACGCTTTTCTGTACCTTGGTTGAACATAATGGGAAAACGCGCCGACCGCGCACCCGTACGCGCTGACGAGCCCGCCGGCAAACGAGAGCATCAGCGCTCTGAACACCGGTCGCATGAAGCGATTGGACACTCACACCCTCGGTCGGTTCCCTCCGCCCGGGGGCGATCCCTACACCACCCGCGCCCCCCTCACCGCATCAATGATCCGGTTCGTCCGCTGCTCTTCCTTGAAGTCCTGCACGATCAGCGCTGCGTGCACCACGCCCGGCACCCAGCCCAGGATCGTCAGCACCACGTTCAGAATCGCCTGGAACCAGCGACCCGTCGTCAACACCGCCACCGGCGGCAGCACGATGCACAGAAGATACCGCACGGAAGACTCCTTCCAAACACTCCACCACGCACCCGACGCCGGCTCCACACCACGCACGCCGCCACCCGCCGCGGGTGTGCCGGGGATGGGGGGCGGAACGGCCTGAGAAAAGGTGTCAGCCATGGAGGGGTATTGGGAAGTGCTTGAGACGGATTTCACACCCGTTCTCGCTCCGACCCCCTCCACCCCTCAACGATCACCCCACGCGCGTCCGTACGGACCGGCTACGGCACCATCACCACCTTGACCACTCCTGCTTCCCGCGCCGCCGCGTACGCCCCAAGCCAGTCCGCCAGCCTGAACCGCTTGGCGATCAGCGATTCGACATCGACCTCGCCCCGCTCCATCGCGAGCAGCGCCTCTCCGAACGCCCCCGCTCCGCCGGCCCCGGCACCGACGATCGTCAGTTCTTCCGCCAGCGCACGCCCCAGCGCCACGCGCCCCTCGCCCCCTTCCGCCACATGGGGCGGGCAGGGCCACCCCTTCACGATCACCCTGCCCAGCGGGCGCAGCATCGAGATCGCCGCCTGCGTGCCGCGCGACGAACCCGTGCAATCAATGACCACGTCCTGGTCCTGGCGCAGCCCACACTCGGCCACGTGCCGGTGCTTGATCCCCCACTTCTCGCACAGAGAGAACTTCGCCGGGTCCAGCCCCAAGAGCCGCACAGACGCGTTCCGCTTCGCCAGCACCTGCGCCGCGACCAGGCCCACCGGCCCGTCGCCCAGCACCGTGACAAACGGCTTGTGCTCCACCCGCACCATCGCGCACGCGTGCAGCGCGCCGGCCACCGTGCCCGCGCACGCCGCCGCCATGTCGCTCACCTTCCGCGGCACCTCGACAAGGTTCGCAACCGGCGCAACAAACACATCCGCTAAGCAGCCATCGCGACCGTGCAGTCCCATCACGGTGCGCCGAGGGCAGTGCGCCCCCGCGCCGTGCTTGCACAGGTCGCATGTCCCGCACGAAACCACCGGGTTCACCACCACGCGCTTGCCCACCCAGCGAGACGCGTCGGGCTTCAGTGATTGGCGTGAGTCATCCTGCGCCACCGCCTCCACCACGCCCACGCACTCGTGCCCGAGCACGCCGTGAAACTCCGTCTTCCCTTCCGCGACCGCCCGGTCCGGCGACGCGAGTGCGCACACCAGCGGCCTCACCAGCGCCGCGCCCGGCGTCAGGTTCGGGAACACCTGCGTGCCAAGCTCCATCCGCCCACCGACACGGCGCACCGCTCGCACCACGCTCTGCGATGGCCCACGCTCCGCGACCGATGCCTTCAACGCCGCATCCGCCGCTCCGCCAGGACGGTTCTGAGTCATACACGAATATCGGTCCACCCGGCGCTCGACTCAACGCCGCCCCGCCAACCCGCACACCTACTGCACCGAGGGCGACATCCCCGCCGGCAACCCCGCCGCCTCGTTCGGCGGCTGCGGCACGAACGGGATGTACTCCCACACGTACCGGCCCCGCTGGAACACCGGGTACGTGTACCCGCTCCCCGCCTCGAAAGGGTCCTTCGCGCCCTTGTACCACGCCAGCCACGCCCTGCTATCGGACGACAGGTCCTGCCCGGTCAGGATCCGCAACGACCATGCGCTCGCGTCGCTCACCACGAACTCATCGTCCGCCAGCGAGGCGATCAGCGCCTCCACCACCCGCCGCTCGCGGTACTGCCCCAGCGCCCGCGCCGCCTCGTACCGCACGCGGACCTCCGCCTCCTTCTCGACGCTCAGCCGCTCGATCACAGGTGAAACCCTTCAGCAGCGAGTTCGACCGATCTACTACTGGATCGAGTCTACGCGTTCGTTTCCCAACAACACGGGAATTCAGCGCGTTACACGCCAGCTTGCACGGGAGCTGATAAATCTCGGTCAGCAACTGGTTCCGGTCAAGTGGGGGGGGCCTGACCGGCCGTTCGTGCCCGCCACTGAAGAAGACCTCGTTCACCTCGCGCGATTCAACGGCCCCGACCCGGCAAAATGGGCGGCCTGGACCGAGCCGAGCGACTTCCCGGAGCGGGGTTGGTTCTTCATGGCGGAGCTGCCCCTCAACCTTTCCATAGAGGATCAACGACGCCTGAGAAAATTCGCTGCCGAAAGCGGGCTGAGTACGGCGGCGATCTTTTTCGACGCGATT
>CALLYM010000258.1 GCA_937858155.1 uncultured Phycisphaerales bacterium
AATATTCCCCACTGCTGCCTCCCGTAGGAGTCTGGGCCGTGTCTCAGTCCCAGTGAGGCTGATCATCCTCTCAGACCAGCTACTGATCGTCGCCTTGGTGGGCCATTACCCCGCCAACTAGCTGATAGGACGATCGCCGCTCCCAAGGCGCCAAAGCTTTGCTCCGGGGAGATCATGGTGTATTACCCGCAGTTTCCCACGGCTATCCACCACCTCGGGGTACGTTCGATCGTATTACTAACCCTTTCGCCACTTACCCTTGCGGGCACGTGCGACTTGCATGTTTTAGCCATGCCGCCAGCGTTCAATCTGAGCCATGATCAAACTCTTCAATTGAATTCCTTTGTTCCACTTCACCTTGCGGATCCATGGAGGTATGTCAAAGAAGTAGACCATGTTGCCAACCCCAAGACCATTGCTGACCTTGGTGTTGTCGGTCAACGAGCAGTTCGACCCTTTCGGGCCTCCCCGCTTCGCCCATCGTCCGGCTTAGGACGACGGTGTTACGTGGCTCAATCATCTCGCACCTGCCGGGGTCTGACACCGACAGGTACGTTGCACGAGTTTGTCCACAATCCAGGCTGTGACCCCTGGATTCGACCTCCGACGCGCTCGCCTTGTACGGGACAAGCAATCGGATTTGGGATCCCTCTTCGCAGCGGCCGGGTCGACGACCTTGGGCGTGCTGCCCATACTGCGAGAGGCACATTCTCGTGCGGCACCCAACTGTTCACTTGTCAAGGATCAGCCCACGGAATGAGTCGGCACGATACCGTTGGGCCCTGTTCGCAGTTGCCTGCCAACCGGCCCCGCGGGGCGTGTTCGCCTCGGTGGGGAGGGAAGCATAAGCCCTACACCCGTCTCCGGTCAAGGGCGTGGGGCTTGAACTTTTGCGGACGCTCTGCGTAAATTGCAAGCTCTAGGGCACTTAGGCGCGCAAATCCACGAACTACTCACATCTCTTTCGCCAAGGATTTGCGTTCCCCACTTCATGGGGTCAGGCCCTCAAGTACCCCGCCTTGCCGTCCTCTTCCACGGCGTTGGTCACCGCCAGCGGGCACGCCCAGATGCGGTACGGAACGTCTGCCAGGTCGCGGGCCGCAGGCAGATCCTGTGCCCAATCCGCCACCGCCCGGCACGCCTCCCGCATCGTCGCGCCGCTGGTCATCACGTCATCAACGAGCAGCACCGTCTTCCCCGCGAGCGCGCCGACCGCCCCCCCACCACTCACGCTTACCTCCATCGTCTTCGCGACATTCCGCCGGCGCTGGTCGAGCGTGCGCCCCGTCTGCGGCGGGCGGTGCTCACGCCGCAGGATGGGCGCGAGCGGGATGCCGGTCTCGCGGGAGACCGCGCGGGCGATGGTGAGCGTGTGGTCGATGCCACGGGTCATGCGACGCCAGGTGGACGTGGGCACGGGCACCAGGATTGCCGTGGTCGGGTCGATGCGTGCGTCGCGCAGAGCGTCGAGGATGACCATCGCGTGGTCGCGCCCCATGTCGGCACCCAGTCGCCGCCACGCGGAAAACTTCACTTCCAGGATGCAATCCCGGAGCACGCTGGCATACGGCCCCATGCGCAGCACGCGGTTCCACGGCACACTCGCGCCCTCGCAGTGCGGGCAGGAACCGCCGTCGCGTTCCTCGAACATCCCCAGTGTTTGACCGCAGCGTCCGCAGTAGTGATGGGGACCATCGGGTTGCCACTGCGCGTCACTCGTGCGCTGTTGCCACGTGCCGCGCGTGACGCCGAAGAACGTGCGCTCCACCTCGCCCCACCAGGTCAGCGGCTTGCGCTCCGCTCGCTCGCGCGTACCCGGGCGCCAGGATTCCTCACGGGCGATGACCGTTGCACGCTGCGCAGCGACGACGTCCGCGTCGGCGCTTATGCGCTGAGGCGGCCACGAAAATGCAGGGCGTTGATCCTCCCTCGGGGACATGGGACCTCTAAAAGATACCCCGCCCCTGGAAAAGTGCAAGGGGTGATAAGCGGGAAGGAGCCACTCGGCGGACACGCCCTCGGCGCCGCGGTTTCCGCTGGGAAAACTGCTACCGGTCCTCGGCTAACCCCATCAACCTCGACCGCAGGAACGTAGCCCGGGCCACTCGGCGCTGCTCCTGATTGATCTCCCGGCCCACGACCCGCTGGAGGTGCGCGGGCTGGATGAACAGCAACAGCATGTGGAGGAGCCTGGCGGTCAGGGTCGGTCCTGGTGCGCTCGGGGTGCGAGGACGGATAAGGCCGGTCACCACGCCCAGCTGCACCAGGCTCAGGGCCCGCATCGCTTCGTCGGTGGTGAGCAGGCGCGCGTGCGTGAGCTCGCCCCACGCACGCCATACCTGGTCCTCGAGCCCGACGCGGCGTTTCGCGAGCAGTTCCCTGCGTGAAACCCTCTCGTACTCGACGACCTTCGGGATGATCTCAAGCTCGAGCATCCGCAGCACCTCGCCCTCGCTTCGGCCGAGCGTCGTCTGGTTGGAAATCTGGAACAGGTCCCCCACCGCCTCGCTGCCCTCGCCATAGAACCCGCGGACCACAAGGCTCATGCCGTCCGCCGCACGCTTCACCTTCTCGATCTCGCCCGTCAGCCGCAGGCCCGGCAGGTGGAGCATGACGCCCATGCGCAGGCCCGTGCCCACATTCGTCGGGCACGCGGTGAGGTACCCGAGGCGGGGCGAGAACGCGTAGTCCAGCTGCGCCTCGAGCTTGTCGTCCACGGTGTCCGCGTCGCGCCACGCCTGCGACAACGCCAGCCCGCTCCGGATGCACTGAATGCGGAGGTGGTCTTCTTCGTTCACCATGATGGCGAGGCGCTCGTCGGGCGCGGAGAGCGCCACGCCCCGTGGGTCGTCGGCCTGGTTCGTGCCACGCCCCTTGCTGTGGGGCTTGGAAATCAGGTGCCGCTCGACGAGCATCGACCGGTCGAGCGGGTTCATTGTGTGGAGGTCCGCCCACGCGAGGCTCACGTCCAGCCCCGCCTTCATGATGCAGTCGCGGCACGTGTCAAGCGTCTGCTGGCGGTCGGCCTTGGTGGCCTTGATCGCAAACCGTGTGTTCGCGAGGTTCCTCGCGAGGCGCACGCGCGAGGAGAATACCACGTCGGTGCTCTCGCCCTCGCCCTTCAGCCACTCGGCGCCGCGCTCGAGCGCGGACAGGTCGCCCTCGTTGGGGGCCGGGAATGGGACATCGTCGTTCACGGCGTGCCTCCCTGCGTGGGGGGCCTGGTCGCGGGGACAAGTGGAATCGCGCCGTCCTCCACCCCCTTGATCTGATCCCGGATCTTCGCCGCCAGCTCGTACTTCTCCTGGGCCACAGCCGATTCAAGCGCCTTGCGCATCGTCGCCAGGACACGCTCGCGGTCCGCCGACGGGAGCGCGGGGGGCGTTTTGGGCGCTGCGAGCACGGGTTGCGGCGCGGGGGTGAGGCTGCCCGACATGGTCATTCGCCGCGGGCGCTTGCCGGCGTGCTCTTGGCCGCCCTCCTGGGCACGTTCCAGCAGCGGGAGGAGTTGGCCCTCGAATGCGCGGTAGCAGTCGGGGCACCCCAGCATCCCCTGCTGCTTGAACTCCGCGAACGTCAGCTTGCAGGTGGGGCAGGCGCTCTGGCGGCTCTGCGGCACCACCTGGATGCCCGGCGTGATGCCCTGCGTCATGAACTGCTTGAGCAGTTCGTTGATCGGGGCGTTTGGCTGCACCGTCACGCCGCGCTGCGCGGCGCACTGGTCACACAGGTGTTTCTCGATGCGCACGCCGTTGCGCATGGTGACCTCGTGGACCGTGGCGTCGCGATCGCAGTGGTCGCACTTCATGCCTTTATCGTACGGTGCTTGGCGGGGGCGGGTTCCCGGCGGCCCCGTGCGGGCACGGCACCCCAGGCGGGCTGCAGGGCTCGACATGCGCCGTCGCGTTCCCCTCCCCGAGGGTCCCCTCGATTTCCTCCTCAATCGCGCTGGCGACGTCGTGTGCGCTGCGCACGTCCATCCCCGCGGGCACGCGGATGTGCAGGTCCACCCAGTGGTACCGGCCGCTGTGCCGGTGCCGCACCTTATGGAATGAGCAAATGCGGGGCAGGGCCCCTTCCACATGCGCCTGCAGGATCGCTTCGATTCTCTTCGCGTCCTCGGCGTCCTGCTCGTCGGTCAGCCCCGCAATAGAGCGGCGCACCAGGCCCCACCCCTGCCACCCTACATACACGCCAAAGCCCCCGGCCAGGAGCGGGTCCAGCCACTCGACCTTTGTGAACTTCACCAGCAGCATGGCCGCGATCGTTCCCGCGCTCGTCAGGGCGTCGCCCAGCAGGTGCTTGCCGTCCGCCTCAAGCGTCATGGACCCGCCGCGCCGCCCCACGCCCCACAGCCACCATCCAAGCAGGCCGTTCACCATCACGGTTGCGCCGATAAGCCAGACACCGATGTTGAGCTGCACAACCTCGTGGCTCGCGAAGAACGCCTGGTCGACCGCCTTTGCGAGTATCAGCATCGCGGCGACACAGATTACACCACCCTCGAACCCGGCGGAAATGAACTCGGCCTTGCCGTGCCCGTACGGGTGATCGTCATCCGCGGGCGTGTGGGCTTTGAGCAGGGCGTAGTACGCGACGCCCGAGGCGAGGACGTTGGCGATCGACTCCATCGCGTCGGAGAAGACAACGGTGGACCGCGTGAAGTGGTACGCGACGAACTTCGCTCCCATGAGCAGCGCACCCACCACGACGGCTGCGAGCGCCGCACGACGTTCACGGGAAGCGGAAGCCGGGGAAGGCCCAGTCACTGCCAAGTGTACGAGGATACTGGGTCACCGAGCGTTTCGGTCCACGCGTCACCGCGTGATCTTCACCCGCGTGGGGGCCGCGCCGTGCTCATCGAAGAGCATCAGGTCGTTGACACCCGCCTTGAGCCAGGATGCCGGCACGAAGTACTTCTTCTGCGGCGGCACGGGCTTGCCCGTCCTCGTTGCGACAAAGTACCGTCCCGCGTGACGCCCGTTCACGTAGAACTGGCCCTTGGTCATGCCGATAGGCTCGACAAACACGCCCGCGTCAGTACTGGCAACCTCGAAAGAACACTTGAACCAGTGCGGCGAATTGCCCTTGAGCGACGACGGACGCAGGTCCTCGAACGATGCCGGTTGGGGAACCTCCCACTTCGCGAACGCGAGGTCCGCGTTTTCCGCGAGCGAACCCACGGCCTCAAATAGCGCAAGGGATTCGCCCGCGGCGTCCAGCTCCTCACGCGCCTGGTCCTGGGTCACCACCGTCAGCTGCAGCACGTTGGCGCCGCGGCTCAAAAGCTCGTCCGGGACCACGATGCACGCGGGCCCGCTCCGCTCCACGTACGCGAACGGCTTGTCGTTCAGCAGCAGGAGCCCCGCGGTGGGCGGGTGCGAGATGCGGATCATCACCGGGCCCTTGGGCTTGCCCTTGAAGTTCCAGGTCAGGCGGTCGGACACCGTCGTGTCGTTGTCCGAAAGGTCCCACAGCGGAGCCCGGAAGCCCAGCAGCGGGACGGGGTTCCCCACCTGACGCACCGGGCGCCCGGCGCGGAACGGCTTCACGATGTGGATGTCGTTGATCAGCCCCTTGCGATCGCCCAGGTTCGTTCCGGCGGCGAAGCGGCCCAGGTTGTCGGCCAGGATGACCAGCGTGTGCGGGTCCTTGGTCAGCGAAACCTCGATCTGCGTGCTCGCGCCTGGGCCCACGCCCGCGACGGTGTCGAAGCGGCCATCGATGAACACGTGGAGGCGGTCGCCACCGATGCCAAAGTCCAGCACGTGGCTCACCGCGTGTTCGGGCTCCATCTGCACGCGGTACCACCCGTAGCCGACCGGGCAGCCGAGCGTGGAGAGGCCCTGGATGGTGCTGATCGCGGCGAAGCGGGCGCTGGTGCCCTGCACGTAGTCGTCGGTGTCGGCGTGCTGCCAGGACTCAAGGGAAATGCGTTCGGATCGGCCGGGCGGGCGCTTTGCGGGCTCAAACGCGATGGCCTTGACCTTCCCGTCGGGCGTGACGCGAAGATAGTTCTTGGGCGCGTCCTCGGGCTGCAGGGGCTGGGCGGCGGCGTCAATGCCCGACACGCCCAGGAGCACGCAATCGTCCAGCAGCACGCACGCGTCGGCGTCCTCGTCACGGATGATGACGATGGTGAGGCCTTCCTGGTGAAGCACCACAGGTCGTGCGTCCCTGGGCACACCCGCCTCTACGGGCGAGTCGTTCACGGAAAGCTGTGCGCGGGCACCGGCAGGGCCGTACACGACCAGCATGTTGCCCGTCGCCCCCAGCGCGCTCAAGTTGGAGTAGTCAAGGTGGCAGCGGGGGCTGACATTCACGTCCAGCAGGCACCAAGCGACGGGCATCGTCCCCATCGGCACGTTGAGCTCGGTGCCGCCCTGCAGCAGAAGGGTGGCCTCGTGTTCGATGCCCTCGGCATCGTCGGGCGCGAAGAGGAATGCAACACCACCCTGCTGACCCGTCGCGTGCACAACGGACACGTTGGCGGGCGCGAAGCCCTTCTTGCCCTTCTTCGGGTGCGCCTGCTCGCCCGGCTTGACCGCGACGGGCTGGAACGACGGGTCGAGCGCAGCGAACACCCGCCCAAACCGCGATGCCAGGTGCGACACACGCCGGAGGGCGTTGAACAATTCGCTGGGCTTGCCGGTCTCCAGCACCGCGCAGCCGTGGTCGGCGTTCTGTGTCGCAAAGGTGTCCAGACCCGCGTCCGTGCGTCCGCCGGAGAAACCGAAGTTGGTGCCACCGCAGAATGTCGTGATGTTGAACTGCCCACCGCCCGCGAGGACCTCGGCGAGCCGGCGCGTCACGACACGTGGTGTCAAGGGCGCTTCGCTCTCCCGCCCCCACACCTGCTGACTACCGGTCGCAAAGTCGATCACGATGCGCGGCTGCTCGGGCCGGACCTGCGCCAGCTGCCGCATCGTGGCGAGCATCGCGTCAGACCCCGCCCATGCATCGATCTGGCCTTCGACGCTGTTCCAAAGGTTGTTGCTGTTCACCAGCGGCACGGAGAGCCCGGCTTCGCGGATGTACCGGGTCAGTTCGCCCAGGTACGACGCGGAGAGCGTCTCGTGCCCGCAGGTCCAGGCCGTCTCGCATTGGAGGAGGATGATGGGCCCGCCCGTGCCCGGCGCCGTCACCTGCCAGCCGCGCACTTGATCGGCGACGGCGTTGATGAACCGTGAGGAAGCCTCAAGGAACTGCTGGTTATTCGTGCGGAACGCCGCGGGGCCTCCCGGCTCACGCAGATAAGAGGGCAGCCCGCCAAAGTCCCAGTCGGTGCCGACATACGGCCCAAGCCCAAGAATGATGTACATCCCGGCCTTGCCGCACAGGTCGATGAAGTGGCGCAGGTCGTTGTCGCCCTGGAAGTCAAATCGCCCTGCCCGCGTCTCGTGACGGTTCCAGAAGACGGGGGTCTCGATGCAGTTCAACCCTGCCCACTTGGCGAGCGAAATCCTGTGAGCCCACGACTCGCGAGGGATTCGCGCGTAAGGCACCCGCCCGCTGGCGAGCCACACCCGCCTGCCGTCGACCATGAAGCTGCGACCGTCGTAGGTGACCGAGGGCATTGCGCGCTCGGGGCCTCCTGGGGCTAGGAATCGGCTTGGCTTGGGCACCGGGGTTATCCCCTAAACAAGTGCCTTTCGCTGAGTTCGGGCAGGCCGGATTCTGAAGGGCGGCAACCGTAGGATGGTTAGCGGCAATCCGCAACGTTTCGAGACTTATTGACTACAAGAACGCCACGGAGGGGCGGATTATCACACGCGGATGGGCGGGTGTGGTCCACCAGGATGGGTCACTGAATCGAGACGCAAAGGATGGAACCACTGATTACTACAAGTACCTTGCAGAGAGAATCTTATGGAGGACTTTTCGTCCTGTTCACCGCCGCCGGACTTGCGGTGAATGGCTGCGCCACACGCCCTGATCCTGTCCTGGGTGATGCGTACCGACTTGTGCGGGAATCTTCTGAGCGACTAAGGGCTGAGACTGGCGAGGAGCACCCGGAGCGGTATGAAGCGACAGACTTATCGGGCGTTGTTCACGAAGAGCACCCCCAGACCCTGAACCCGGTCGCGGAGGACCTGTCCTTCACCCGCGCCAAAGAGGACCGCGATGTCGCAGCCCGGCTTGAGATGTTGACGAAGCAGGGAGGCGTCGGCTCTGGCGTGGCGTACGAAGGGGCGCCCGGCGCAACAACTGAAGTGCCGGCCCGGGTCGTACCCCTCGAAGAATCGCTGCGCCTGTCGCAGCGCACCGGGCGGGAGTTCCTGTCCGCGCAGGAGGAGTACCTCCTCTCGGCCATCAGCCTGCTGGTGGAACGACACCAGTGGGGCCCGCGGTTTTTCAACGACACCACCGCGACCGTCGCTGCCACGGGCGACAACGGCGACTTCTTCCCCGCGCTCAACGTCGTGAACACGCTGAAAGCAACGCGCAGGCTGCCGTACGGCGGCAACGTGGAAGCCTCGTGGGTGTGGAACGCCACCGAGCAGCTCCGCTCCCAGGCGACCGAGGATTACGCCAGCAGTTCCTCCATCGTGCTGAGCGGCAACGTGCCCCTGCTCCGTGGAGCGGGGCTGGTCGCACAAGAAAGCCTCATCCAGGCGGAGCGGAACCTGGTGTACCAGGCCCGGACATTCGAACGCTTCCGACGCACCTACCTGGTGGACATCGCGAACGACTACTTCTCGCTCATCCAGAGCAAGCAGGCGATCGCGAACCAGGAGCGTCAGATCAAGAGCCTCGAGCAGTTCCTGAAAGGCACGCAAGCGCGCGTCGACGCCGGCCGCCTCGACTCGTTCCAGACTTCCATCGCGTCCATCCAGCTGAGCTCGGCGATCTCATCCCTGGCTGGCCTCCGCGAGAGCTACACGCTCTCCGTGGACCGTTTCAAAGTGCGTATCGGCATACCTCTTGATGAGGTCATCGACGTCACTGAACAGGAATTGAATCTCCCCGAGCCGGACGTGCTGGAAGCAAATGCCGCGGAGACCGCCCTGCGCCTTCGGCTGGACCTCCAGAACTCGCGCGACCAGCTCGAAGACACCCGCCGCGGCGTGGCGAACGCCAAGGACGAGCTCCTGCCCGACCTCAACGCGACCGGCAGCGTGTCGCTGCCCACAGACCCGGACAAGGACAACGGCGGCCTCGCCTTCAGCGGCGACGACGTGTCGTACTCCGTTGGAGCGACTCTGAGCCTGCCCCTGGACCGGCGCGTGGAACGCCTCAACCTCCGCGCCGCGCGGATCGGCTTGGAGCGGTCCACGCGCGACTACGACCGCCAGCGCGACGACATTATCGTGAGCGCCCGCTCCGCGGCCCGAAACGTCGATCTCGCCCGCTTCCAGCTCAACCTCGCCGAGGCCCAGGTCGAGAGCGCCCGCCGCCGCCTCCGCGCGCAGAAGCTCCAGGAAGACGTCCTTGAACCGCAGCAGATCGTCGACACCGAGAACGCGCTGCTGGACGCCGAGAACGCCCGCGACCGCTCGCGGACCAACCTCAGGAACAGCGTCCTCAACTACCTCCTGCAGACCGACCAGCTGCGCGTCAACCGCGACGGCACACTCCGCATGCTTCCGGGCATGACGGCGCCGAAGTGATCAGTCCCCGTCCGCCGTCATATCGCCAAGCTCTGCAAACGCCGCTTGGAAACCCAGCAGCACGCAGGCCGCCAGCGCCACCGCACGGCCCGTGTTGCCGACCAATTCTTCGCGGGTGAGGGGCACGCCCGCGCGGAATGTGTAGAGCCTTTCGGGCGAACGGAAGTGCTCGATGGGGAGCTCCGGTGCGTCGGCGTGCGCAGCGGCGTAGCCCAGGTCCATCATTTCCTCGTGCACAAGATCGGCGATCTTGTCCCCCGTGAACATCAGGTCCGCCTCGATTGACTGGCTGAGGTACCGCGCGGGGGTCTGCAGCAGCACCCACACCCTACCCCCATCCTCCCTCACCGAGTAGAACGCCGGCTCCGCGCTCGCCCTCGCGTCGCACACCAGCGCTCCATCCTCCACACGAACATCGGCGAACACAGCCGCGGAACGGGCACGGGAGGCGAGCGCTTCGAGGAACGGGGCCGGGAGGGGCATGGGGCGGATTGTTGCAGGGCTGGAGGTCCGGGAAGGGGCAGAATCGGTCACGCAGCGCCCACGGAGCCCAGCGCACGCGGAGCAACGGCTATTTTGCCTGCAGAACACACCGAATTGCGTTGGCGCGTAACGCAGGTTTGTGGTAGCATGCGTGCGGAGAGTGATGCGTCCAGCCGGCGACCTTTGTGGGGCGTGGTGCGGATGCGCCTGGAGAGAGACATGAAGACCACCCTTTTCGTCGCGCTCGTGGCGGGCCTCACCGCGCCCGCATTCGCCAGCCTTCCGCCCACTGCAGGCAACCTGCTCGTCACCGAAGAAGGCCCTGGCAACGTCCTCGAGCACCACGGCGTCACCGGAGCGCTCGTCCAGAACTTCGCCGTGGTCGCTGGCCCCCACGCCCTCATGGGCGTCCACTCGGGCGGCCCCAACGGCAACGTCCTCATCGGCTCCAACGGCGGCGGCGTCCGCGAGTTCGACCGCAATACCGGCTCGCTCGTCAAAACCTACAACACCGGCGGCGGCTGGCAGTGGGCCGGCGTCTGGCGCAGCAACGGCAACGTCCTCATCGGCGACTGGAACACCGACGACATCCGCGAGTACGACGGCGTCACGGGCAACTTCGTCAGCGTGTTCAACCCCGTCGTGCCGGACCCCGCCGACATGATCATCGGCCCAAGCGGCAACCTCTTCGTCTGCTCCTTCCTCGGCGGAGTCTTCGAGCTCGACGGCACCACCGGCGCGCTCATCAACCAGTGGGCTCCCGGAGTCGGGCGTGCCAACGACATCCTCATCATGCCCGACGGCCGCCGCATCGTCACCAGCATGACGACCAACTCCGCCCACGTCTTTGACTCCTCGTGGAACCCCATCACCACCTTCTCCGGCACCGGCTGGGGACGGCCCCACGGCATCGACCTCTCGCCCGTCGATGGCCGGATCTATGTGGTGGACGGCGTGACGATGGCCGTGCACTCGTTCGACCCGACCACTTACGCCGAAGTGAACTCCAGCTTCCTCACCACTCCCACCAAGCCCGTGGACCTGGAGTTTGTCACGCCCATCCCCGCGCCCGGCACGCTCATCCTTGCGACGTGCGTGGGCGCGTTCGCGGCCCGCAGAAGGCGATAAGCACGGCACTACGATTGCGGAGCGCGTGCACGCTCCGCAATGACAGCGCCCACTTCCAATCCCGTTCACTCGCTCGCCGCCGAAGAGGTATGGGCCGGCTATGCCCAGACCGACGCCGTGCGCGGCGTCACGCTCCACGCGCGCAGCGGCACCATCACCGCCATCATCGGCGCCAACGGCGCGGGCAAGACCACGCTGCTGCGTGTCATGCTGGGCACGCTCCCGCCCCGGCGCGGTCGCGCGTTGCTGCACGGACAAGACGTCTCTCGCGTTCCCGTGGCCGAACGGGCAAGGACCATGGCCTATATCTCGCAGAAGCCCGGCGTCGCGTTCGCCTTCACCGCGAGCGAAGTCGTGGAACTGGGTTGCCCGTGGCTCGGGGGTGGACGGGCCCGCGCCGCCGCGCTTGAGGCTCTCTCGCGGGTGAACCTCGCCGATCGCGCCGACGAGCCGCTGGGCGTTCTTTCTGTCGGACAGCAGCAGCGGGTCAGCGCAGCCCGCGCCATTGCCCAGCTCCGGACCGGCTCGACCGCGACCGCGCACGCCGTGCTGCTCGCCGACGAACCCGTCGCGTCCATGGACCCCGCGCACGCCATCCAGACCATGGACCTGCTGCGCACACTGGCCCGTGAGGGCGTCTGCGTGGTCGTCGTTCTGCACGACCTCGCCCTCGCTTCGTGCTACGCCGACGCTGTCCTGCTTATGAACAGCGAAGGCACTAGCGCCGCGCTGGGGCCCACCGCCGAAGTCCTGACCCCCCCGCTGCTCGAACGCGTGTACGGCGCCGCGTTCCGAGAAGTGGCCGCGGGCATCGTGGTCCCCGCGAGACTCGCGGTCCGGTGAATAGCATTCCCCATGCCGCAGTGGCTCAACGCTCTCATCAGCAATCCACGCGCGTGGATCCCCGTGCTCTTCGTGGCGTTCGCCATCGGGTCCAACGTCCTCAAGAAGATCAACGAGGCCAAGAAGGATCGCGAACGAAAGCAACGCGCCGAGCAGGCCGAACTCGACCGACTCCGGACCGGCGGTGCCGAGGCTGTCCCCGTATCGCGTCCGCCGGCGGCCCCGCGTCCGATGATCCCGGCGTCCGACGCGCCCACGCCCGCCCCGCGTCAGGCCTCCCTGGAAGAAATTGCTGAAGCACGCCGCCGCAAGATCGAGGAACTCCGTCGTAAGCAGCAAGGTGGCTCCCCGGCAGCGCCTACCGCCGCACAAACCAGCGCGCCCAGCAGCACCAAGGTCGTCCGCCTCCCCAACGGCATCACGATCGAGGTTCCCGCCGGCCCCGCGCCGGTGGCCGTTTCGCAGGCTGCCCGCACACCGGCCCGCCAAGCGACCCGAACACCCG
>CALLYM010000259.1 GCA_937858155.1 uncultured Phycisphaerales bacterium
AGGGCTGAATGTCACCGTCTTTGACTCCTTCCCGGGCGCGACCGAGAAGTGCAAGGGCGTCCACAAGAAGAGCCTTGGCAAGTTTGTGGAAAAGGCCAAGCTGACCCAGCTGGATGCCGACGCTGCGCTCGCACGCATCAAGTACACGGAGTCTCTTGATGGTCTGAAGGGCAGCGAGTGGGTCGTCGAGGCGGTGGTCGAGGATGTAAAGGTCAAGAAGGACATCTTCACCAAGCTCGCGGCGATGTTCCCTGATGACAAGGTCGTGCTCGCGACCAACACGAGCAGCATCAGCATCACGGAGATCGCGACGGCGGCGGGTGCCTCGGCGCACCGCGTGGTGGGGATGCACTTCTTCAATCCGGTGCCGCTTATGCAGTTGGTCGAGGTGATTCCTGGTATCCAGACCAGCTCGGACGTGACGGAGCGGACGATCGCGCTCGCCACGCGCATGGGCAAGACGCCGCTGAAGGCCAACGACCGCGCGGGCTTTATCAGCAACCGCGTGCTCATGCCGATGATCAACGAAGCGTTCTACGCGTGGATGGAGGGCGTCGCGGAGCCCGAAGCCATCGACGGCATCATGAAACTGGGGTGCAACTTCCCGATGGGGCCGCTGCGGCTGGCGGACTTCATTGGTCTGGATACCTGCGCCCACATCATGAACGTGCTGGCGGATGGGCTGAACAACGACCGGTACAGGCCGTGCCCACTGCTGCGGCAGTTGGTGACGGCGGGGAGGTTGGGGGATAAGAGTGGGAGAGGGGTGTTTGAGTACGCGAAGAAGTGACTGGCGTGCTACTGACTTGCCGCTCTGAGCAAGTCAGTGCATCCCGCGCAGTGTGAAATCGGGTATGTGGGTCGCATGAACCGCACGATCACAGCGTCGCTGGCCACCGCCCTCGGGATCATGAGCGGCTGCGCGACTCAACACGCCCCGAGCCCAGCCGTTGCGATGGGCGACCCTCCCACGCAAGACACGACACCGGCGGCTGCCGCGACGCCGCCAACATTCCCCGTCGTCGACTACGCGCAGGAGTGGGTCCGCCTCAATGAGGAGGCCTTGCCGCCGGAGGGACGGCTCTGGGACGCGGAGAACGCCTGGCCGCTGTTCGTGCAGTGGCTGAAGGACTTCCGACGCGAGGAGGCGCTGGCATTTGGGTGGTCGCCGACGGAGCGGGAGTCGTTCAAGCAGCAGAGCCCGGATGAGATGCAGGATTCCCCGTTTATATCGCTTTACATCCCGGCGGATCCAACCGACACAACAGCCGATGCAACGATGTCGCAAGCAGTTGCAGGCCTTGGCCACATCAAGAAAACAGACCTTCTTCCTAGGCTTCAAAGATTGGCTGCCATGCGGCGGGTTGTGCGTCCGAAGGAAACACGCGAGACGTTGGTGGGCGCTTCCCTCTCAGAATTGAGCGCGATTCGTGGGGCTGCTCGGATGGAAACAGCCCGGCTTGCTCAATGCCTGGAGAAAGACGACAGCGCCGGCGCGGTTGATGCGATGTCAGAGTGTCTCTCGCTGGCACGTCTCGCGCGGTATGAGCCAATGCTGATAGGTGCATATGTCGCTGTCGCGGTAGAAGGAGCGCTCTTCAGTGCTCTGGAGGAACGTGCGGCGGGACTCTTGAACTCACCGACGGAACTTCAGAGAGCGGCGTTGGTGCTTCAGGACCACGTCGCCTGCACGCCGCCGTGGTCGTACACCGTGAGGTCAGAGCTCACAATGGTAAAGGATGCGATTCAGAATACATACAAGTCGTTTGGGGAAGCGGACGCCCCGACGCCTGGGCAGATGATCACCTTGGTTGGATCGGTCTCAGAAATGGACGACGATGCGGTTGAAGTCATGCGGCGGTCGACCGAGGGATTCAAAGCACGAAGTGAGTCAGTACAACTTGCAGAGAAACTCTACGGACTCATATCGATGGCACTGGAGAGTCCTCACTATGCGCGTCAAACTGTGGACCTCTCGAAAGCAGTCAAAGATGCCGAAGACAACATGGTGTTGTCAGTCGTGCTGATGAACATTGACGGTACGTTCCGCACGGCGGACGCGAATCGCGCAGATGTCGCCGGCATCCGCCTCATGCTCGCCGTCGAGCAGTACGGCGTGAAACACCAAGCCCTGCCCGAGAAACTCGCCGATGTGGTGCCGGAGTTCCTCAACTCGGTCCCTATTGACCCGTTCGACGCCACCGGCTTCAAGTACAAACGCGTGGACACCACCGCCTCGCCCCGCGGCTACCTCCTCTACAGCATCGGCCTCGACGGCGTCGACAACGGCGGCAAGCAGCACCCCACCACCAACCGCTGGGCCCTCTCCGCCCGCGAAGGCGTCGGCTACGACTACGTGATCGTTGGCCCAAGTCCGGAGTGATATTCTCTTTGACACGCGGTCGGCCCTCGACACAATGAGTACTCCCCACCCCATCCGCCGAGCCAACCACGCGAAGTACCGCACCACAGTTGGTACGGCGTTGCGGGGAATCGTGCCTGCGCTGAGGTCGCTGCCGCGGCTGACGTTGCGGATGCCCGGCACTTCGTTTTCGGGTCCGCTGCCGGCATTGACCGACACGCAGCGCGGGCTGGCGGGGGAACTTTCACGCGATGTGCATGAGTTGGCGGGGCCGCTCTTGGGGCGTAACCAGTTCCACGTTCCCCAACTCCGCAAGTGCGAGGAATTCCTGGCGAGTGAATTCCGGGCGGCGGGGCTGCAGGTCGCCCGCCATCCGTACACAAGCGAGGGCGTGGAGGTCGCCAATTTTCACGCCGAAGTTCGCGGCTCAAGCCGCCCCGATGAGATCGTGGTCTTCGGCGCGCACTACGACAGTGTTGAACTGAAGAACGGCCCCTGCCCCGCCGCCAACGACAATGGCAGCGGCGTCGCCACCGTTCTCGCCCTCGCGCGTCGCTTCGCGAAAAGGACTCCTGCCCGCACGATCCGCTTTATCCTCTGGGCGAATGAAGAACCACCGTTCTTCTACACCAAGAACATGGGTAGCCGCGTTGATGCCGATCGCTCGCACGCGTTGAACGAGAACATTGTCGCTGTGATGACGCCCGAGACGCTCGGGCACTACACCGACGAGCCCAACACTCAGAATTACCCGATCCCAGGTGGCGGGCTTGTTGGCCTGCCCACCACCGGTGACTTTGTCGCATTTGTGGGGTTGGACAACGCGGGGCCGCTCGTGAAGCAGTGCGTGGGCGCGTTCCGCAACGCCGTGAAGTTCCCCAGTGTCGGTGCGGCGGTGCCGGGCATCATCCCGCTGGTGGGCGCGAGCGACCACTGGAGTTACTGGCGGTACGGCGTGCCTTCGCTGATGATTACCGATACCGCGCCCTTCCGCTACCGCTGGTATCACACGCCCGAGGACACGCCGGACAAGATGGACTTCGAGCGGTTTGCGCGGGTGGTGGAGGGGGTCGAGGCGGTTGTGCGGGGTGTCGCGGGCGATCCACCTACGCGGTGAATGAGCGTTCGCGTGCTGCTTGCCAGAATGCAGAACGAGCCGTCTGTGCATTGCTCATGACATTCGGGTATGCTCAATCCATGCCCAAGTTCCTCCTCATCGTCATTGTTCTTGCGGCTCTAGGGGTTGGCGGCTTTCTTGGCTATCAGGCGTACGTGAAGAACGCCGGGAGCGGGCCCGCCGCCGTCTCGAGCGGACCGCCCGGCCCTAAGCCGGGAGACCCGGTGCTGACCTCGGAGTACACCCCGGACGCGGTGATGCGTGCTGTCGCCGGGCATCGCAAGAAGGAAGAGCAGGACGCGGAGGCGGCGCAGTACGTTGGCCAATGGCTTCCTCCGGAAGGCTGGACGGGCCCGGTCCAGATCATTACGGACGAGTCTGGCGGGAAGGCTTACAGGATGCAGTTCACTGCGCAAGGCCTCCTTACCAACGAGTTCTGGGTGGTCGCCGTGGTTCCGGATGGCAGGCAGTTCTACAACGGGTTCGAGCCCGCCGAACGCAACACAATGACGTTCGGGGGGCGCATTGACAAGGTCGAGGTCATCCCACCGAACACCTATAAACCGGTGCCGGACTACCGGATTGTGGTAAAAGATGCGTGGGTCATGAGCATTGTTGGCCGCTAGGGCTGATGGTCGGTGCGGCAATATCCGCGGTGTGCGTGCGTTCTGCCCGTGCTGCTTTCTCGTAGAATGTGCGGATTCGGGGCTCGTGTGGGCGATGGTGCTTTCATCCAGGAGAATTCCCATGCTGACGACTCGTTCGTGGCGTTTAGTCGCAGGTACTGCAGTGGCGGTTGCGATTGCTGGCTCAGCGTTCGCTCAGGGGCAGCCGCAGAACGGCGACCGTCAGCCCGGCCAGCGGATGCGCGATCGGGGCCCTGGCGGTGGTGGCTTTGGCGGCATAATGCGCGCCGCGGCGGAGAAACCAGCGTTTACTCAGCGGGACCTGGAGCCCGCCCTCAAGCCACTCTCCCTGACGGCGGAGCAGCAGGACGCGGTGAAGTCGCTCGTGGAAGGCTACCAGAACCAGGCCGAAAAAATCGCTGAGGAAGTCCGCAAGGGTCGCCAGGGCGCGATGGACACCATGCGCGAAGAAGGGCCCGAAGCGGCGCAGAGTGCGTGGAAGAAGGTTGCGGAGAACCAGAAGAAGCTCCGCGCGGACAGAGATCAGTTGGATGCAGGGCTGCTCTCGGACATCCAAGCCCTGCTCACCAAGGATCAAGCAGGTGCGTGGGACAGCGCTCGCCGGCAGATCGTGCGGGGCCAGTCGTTGCGGCAAGGGTTGCTTTCGGGTGAGCGTGTGGACGTATCGGTTCTGGTGAGGCAGCTCGAGCTGAGCGACAAAGACCGCGAGCCGATCAAGCCCGTGCTGGAGCAGTATGAGCTTGATGTCGAGAGGGAGATTGCGGCACGCGACAAGGTGACGAGCGACGCGGTCAACTCGTT
The DNA here is from genome assembly GCA_937858155.1 of uncultured Phycisphaerales bacterium. GTDB lineage: Bacteria > Planctomycetota > Phycisphaerae > Phycisphaerales > UBA1924 > BJHL01. The sequence continues at coordinate 4,928 of CALLYM010000259.1, forward strand.
TGACCCAAGCCAGATGTTTGACCCCGAGAAGCGCGGCGAACTCACCAAACGCATGGAAGCTCGCCGAGAGGCAAGCGAAAAGCTCCGTGATGTCAACAACCGCTTCGCAAAGCAGATCGAGACGCTGCTGCCTGAAGGACCCAAGGCCCAGTTTGACAAGTCGTTCCACGAGGCGTCGTTCCCGGAGGTGTACCGGCAGACACAGGCGGGGCGTTCACTCGCGGCGGCGGAGGGCTTTGACGACCTGTCTTCCGACCAGCGGCTCGCCGTCGCGGACCTGCGTGACAAGTACGATGCTCAAATGACCGTGCTGCACCCCAAGATGGAAGCCGCAACGCTCGAGATGGAGAAGAACTTCTCCATCGCCAACGCGTTGAGCGGCTTTGCCCGTGGACAAGGGCGGGGCAATGGGAACGGGGACGGTGGGCAACGTGGCGACCAGGTGGACCCACAACGCACCCTCCGCCAAGAACGACGGGAAGTCGACGACAAGGCGCTCGCGGACCTCAAGAAGATTTTGAGCGAAGATCAGGCTGCACGGCTCCCGGAGCCGGATCAGCAGGATCAGGGCCTTCGACGCCGGGGTGGTGGTGGGGGGGGCGGAGGAAACCGGGCGAATTCGCCGGACGGGGCCTGATCGCGCATCTTCAGTGAATGACGGACAGGGGCGGGACGTGGTTCCCGCCCCTGTGCTTTGGCTTTGGATCGAGGAGCAACCCATGAAGAGCGGCGTGATGCGGGCTTTGGCGGGCGCGGTGGTTGGGCTGGCGGCGGTGAGCGGTATGGCGTTGCCGGCGGCTCCTGCCCGGGCCCAGGTGCGGTTTGCGGTCTCCACGGCGGGAGGCCGGGGGGCAATGACTCCCGTCGGACGGTCTTCCTTCAAAGACTACACCAAGCTGCTGGCCCTGACGGACGATCAGACGCAGAGCGCGACAGACCTCTTCGAGGGTTACAGGGCGGCGTACCAGGTGGCGAAGGACGAGCACGACGCCAAAGTGCAGACAATCAGCGAGAACATGCAGGAGTCAGGGGACTTTCAGGCTTCGATCAAGCAGATGCAGGAAGAGGGTGGCAAGTTCGCGGAGAAGTCCGGCAAGCTTGAAGAGTCGTTCATGAACGATCTCAAGGCCCTGCTCACCGACAAGCAGAGTGAGAAGTGGAGCGGCGTCGAACGTCACCGGCGGCGCGAGACGTCGCTCCGGCAATCGTTCTACAGCGGTGCGGGCGTCGACCTTGTTTCCATGGTCGAAAAAATGAAGGCAGACCCAGGCACGCCTGAATTTGCCGCTCTTCTCGAGCAGTATGAGATGGACATGGACCGGCGCCTGCAGGAATCGTCCCGCCAGATGCAGGATGCCGCCGGCGAGAACAAGAAGAACGACCCCATGGACTTCGGCGCTCAGCAGGAGATGCTGAAGAAAATGGGCGAGTCGTCCAAGACAGTGCGTGACCTCAACCGCGACTATGTGAAGCGCCTCGCCGTGTTGATGGATGCGGAGCACAAGGCAGACTTCGAGCGGGAGTTCAGCAAGCGTTCCTTCCCTGATGTGTACCGTGAGTCTCACACCGAGCAGTGCCTCAAAGCGGCCGCAGCGATGCCCGACCTTGATACCACGCAGAAGGAGACGATCTCGAACCTCCTCACGCAGTATCAGCGCGATGCTCTGCCCCTCAACGAGGCCTGGGCCAAGGCTATCAACGACGCGGAAGAGGACGCCGGCGGCACCATGCTTATGGAAATGAGCAAGTGGTCCGGGGGCGGGCAGAAGGACGATCTCAAGAAGTCACGAGCCAACCGAAAGGAACTGGACTCAAAGACCCGTGCACGGCTTGATGAAGTCCTCGGCCCTTCGCAACGCGAGAAGTTGCCACCCAAGAAGCCAAGCGAGGACGGGCCAGGCGTCCGGATCAAGATCGGCGGGATGGGCGGTGGCGGGGTGGAAGGCGACGAAGGAGAGGAATGAAGCTGCCTTTGACTTCTTGCCCAAAGCATGGTTTGGTGGAGCCGGGTCCGCTGTAACGCAAGGCCGGATCGCCCGTACCATGTGCGGTGTCCGGTCGGTGTCGCGTCGCGATGCCGCACGGCCACAGGCGCTCGAACATTGGCCTATGTTCGGGGGTACTAGTTCAGGCCGGTTTCTGCGGGAGTGACCACCATGATGAGCGTGTGCGCGAGTGTGGGCAGGGGTGTACGAGCGCTGGCATTGGCTGCGGCTGTCGTCGTCGCGGGCGTAGGTCTCGTGAACAAGGCCAGTGCCCAGCGCGGCATGATGGGGCAGTTTGATATCGGTACCACCGCTGTATCCAAACGCAGCCTCGAGGAATACGCCAAGCTGCTGGGCATGGACGACACGCAGAAAGATGCCGCGACCGACCTGCTGACTGGGTACCGCGAGCAGCTCAAGACAGCCCGCGAAGCACGCGACGCGAAGATCGAGAGCGTCATGGAGGAGGCCAAGGAGTCCGGCGACTGGGCGGGCATGTCCAAGAAACTGCA
>CALLYM010000260.1 GCA_937858155.1 uncultured Phycisphaerales bacterium
AGGGTGGTGTGGGTGGCGGGGTGCTGGGGGCCGAAGTTGAGGACCCAGCGGTCGCCGGTATCGACGTGCTGCTTGAGGTAGGACGCGGAGTCGGCATCCACGGTCAGGGCATCATCGGGCTTGATGGTGAAGGGCATGAGGGATGGTAGGAAGAGACGGAGAGACGTTGAGACGCAGAGACGAAGTGATGGAGCGACGCGGTGCGGAAGTGTGGATTGGAGCGGGACTTGGGGAGGGACGGGCGCGGGCCGCCCCCTAGACGCACGGGCCGCCGCTGAAGACGCGGAAGAGGGTGGTGATGTCCTCGGTGTCGGGGAAGATGGTGTCGTTGTTGAAGGTCACGCTGGCGTTACTTGCCTGTGGGCAGCGGGGCGATGTCGAAGCCGCGGATGTCGATGGTGGGGCCTTGCCAGTCGCGGACGCGCGGGGGGTCGATAAAGAAGCGTGCGTGTTCGCCCTCGCCCGCGTGACGGAGGCTCAGGCGTTTGATCGCGAGGATGCTGCCGTCTTCGAGGACTTCGATGGGGACGACGCGGTCCCAGCGGATGGGGGCCTGGTGCCTGGAAAAGATGGGTCGCTGCGCCGCGAGCGTCGCGAGAGGTTCGGGGAGTGAATCACGCGGGAATGCGTCGGCGAGTTCGACGGTGGGGACGACGGTGGTGTGGTCGGCCCAGGCGAAGAGAGGTTGCTCCCAGTGCATGGAGGCGATATCGACGTCGACGCGCTGGTAGACGTGGTGGACGAACGTGGGGAAGGACCACGCGGGGCCGAAAGGGCTGATGAGGAAGTGGTCAAAGTGCGGGTTGCGGGTGGTACTGGGCCAGTCGTCCACGCGCATCGCGAAGAAGACGGTGCCGGGCGGCGGGTTGGGCATGGCTCGGCGGAGTTGCTCGGCGAGGCGCTGGTCGATGCGTGCGCGTTCGTGGTACGCGGCCTGCACGCCGACCATGGCAAGCATCGACGCTCCCACCATCCACACGAGAACCGCCGCCGCGCCCCAGGATGAAGCCCGCAGCAACGCGGGGCGTTTGCGCAGCGCGGAGCGGGATGCGTCCACGCACGCTCCCACGTCGACGCACAGCCCCAGCCACAGGAGGTATGTCATGCGCGGTCGGACCGGGGCGTCAACGGCGGCGATGGGGACAAGTGCCCCAAGCATGATGACTAGGCCCAGCACAAAGGTCCACGAGCGGGAGGGCGATTGGCCCGGCCAGGTGGGGAGCGTGGGGGCGGGGTCAGGGCGGCAGAGCCATCGCAGCGTGAAAAGCGCGGAGGGGAGTAGCACGGCAGCAAACATGGCTGTTCGCGCAGGGTGCCTGGAGAGCGCATCCACGCCGACACCGACCGCGCTGTCGCGGAGAAAGTGCCACTCGGCCATAACGCGCCACGCCCACTGGATGTCCTTGCCGAGCACGGGGACCACGCGGTGGAACGGGATGATGGCGCCGGCCGCACCGACGCCATCAGGCCCGGCTGGGTGGGCGATGACGCCGATGATGTACGCGGCGCACCAGAGACCCAGCGCCATGACGACAGGCGCTGTGCGGAGAAGGGCTTGCCTGAAGGAAGAACCGTGCGGACGCGCGGCGAACGCGACGACCGGGATTGCCAGGAAGACCGCGGCGGGCTGCTCATTCAGGAGCGGGATAGGCACACCACACAGCACGGCGGCGACAAGCCACCCGGTCCGCGATGACTGCACGCCCCTCGCGCAGCACAAAAGGCTGAGCAGGAGCAGGACGAACGCGACCATGGATGACGTGCAAGCTGCCCAGAAAATGGCCTCCGACGCCGGGGCGCACACGATGCACAAGAGGGCGGCGACGCTTGCAGCGCGGGCCGAAAGGCGGAGCGTGCGGAGTAGGCTGAATAGCAGGGCACACGCGACCAGGTGCAGCAGCGCATCGATCGCGTGCAGCACCCAGGGTGCGTTCCAGCTGGCTGTCGTCACAGCAGGGGCGAGGATGAGGAACAGGGGCCTCCACCACGACAGACCCGGCGTGGCGGGCTCGAAGGGCGTGTACTGGCGCGTGAAGTACGGGACAGACGCCTGGTCGGGAAAGGCGCGGCGGAAAAACCAGTAGTCGTCGTTCCACCAGCCCAGGTCCCCGCCAAAGAACATGCAGGCAACGCCCCAGACCGCGAAGCAGAGCGCACACGCACTCAGCAGACCGCGTAGGTCGGCGCGGGGCGTGGTTGGTGGGTGCGCTGGGTGCCGATTCATCGGGGGATGTGCAGCGTACTCCGGTTGCGTGCGCTGTGGCTGGCGGCAAAAAGAACTTCGGCGCGGGAGGGTTCCCGCGCCGAAGGTGTGTGGCACGTTGTCAATCGCCAGGAACGTTACAGGCACGCGCCGCCGCTGAACACACTCAGCAGGCTGTCGATGTCGGTGGTGTCAGGGAAGAGCGTGTCGTTGTTGAAGTCGATGTCGTTGCAGAGGCCTGTGCTGCAGGGGCCACCGGAGAAGACGCTGAGGAAGTCGTCGATGTCGGCGGTGTCGGGGTAGAGGGTGTCGTTATTGAAGTCGATGGAGTCGCAGGTGGGGCCGGTGGTGGCGAAGCACGCGCCGGTGAGAGTGACGAGGTACGCGCCGGTATCGAAGCCGTCACCGGTCCAGGAATCCAGGGCGCCGGCAGCGCCGGGGCCGTCCGCGGCGCGCTCGACGTCAAAGGGCGTCTCGCTCCAGATGTTCTGGGCGGCAGCATTGAGCGGGGCGTTGTCGTACATGGTGACGGCGAGGTAGTACTGGCCCGCGGCGGGAACGTGGGTGTTCGACAGGCGGGAGAGAAGGGTGTCGTCGCCCGGGAAACCCAGGGGCACGTCGTCGTTGAAGGACACGCCCTGGCCTGTGGGAGTGAAGAGGAAGAGGCGGGTGTCCATATCGGGGTTGGGCCCGCCGACGGTGGTGGCGGTGAAGGTTGCGAGGTCACAGATGTCGATGAGGTAGAGGTCGGCGTCGCCCGGTGCGGCGAAGGTGCCGCCGATCTGCGTGAAGGGGTTGGTGCCGGTGGGGATCTGCGCGGTGGCGGGCAGATCGCCCGCATCGCCGAAACCGTTGATGTCCTCGTCCCACTGCGCGGGGGGAGCAACATTGATATTGAGAAGGCCCGCGCCCCCGAGACCGTTTGTGCCGTACGCGGCCACGCGGATGAAGGTGGAGATGCCCTCGAACACCGGGAACTGGATCTGGCTCTGGAGGCCGCAGCTGGAGTCGTCGTTGCACTCCGTGGCGAACGCACAGTCAATGACCTGGGCCAGCACTGTGTCGAACGACGAACCGCACGTGTCGACCATCGCGATGCCCGACGTCGCGGGCGTGTAGATGAAGAAAATGTCCGCGCTGGAGTCGGCGCACCCCACCGTCATTTCATTGGAATACCCGGCGTTGTTGAACGCGTACGAGCCGTCCGCACTCACCGGGATCGCCGCGTTGCAAAGGTTGCCCGCCTGCGCAAGAGCGGTGGAAGTGATTCCGACCAGACCAAAGGCCGCAGCAAGTGTGAACTTGAACATACATTCCCTTCGAAACTCCGTCCGCGGTGAGGCAGACGTCAGTGTTGCTACCACGCGGTGCCACTCACCCGTGGGAGGACGGAGCATACCCGCCACAAATGGGGTTGTGAAGCGAAATGCGAGCATCCGACAGCCCGCGAGATGCCTGCGACTCATTCGCCGTCCGAGAACTAGATGCAGGGGCCACCGGAGAATACTGACAACAGGCTGTCGATGTCGAGCGTGTCGGGGAACAGGCCATCGTTGTTGAAGTCGATGTCGTTGCATGCCCCCGGCGCCGTTGGGCACGCTCCGCCCGCAAACACGGCGAGGAAGTCCACGATGTCCTGCGTGTCTGGGAAAAGAGAGTCGCCATTGAAATCAACCGTGTCGCAGCATTGCCCACCGGTGCAGAGGACAGTCACCTCTGCCGCGAAGTCGTTGTCGGTGTCGAGGTTGTCGTTGTACAGGCTGTCGAGCACAGCAATGAAAAGGTGCGTCGCACCAAAGGGCAC
>CALLYM010000261.1 GCA_937858155.1 uncultured Phycisphaerales bacterium
GCGGCACGCCGATCGCCTTCGAGACGAACGGCACGGTGCGCGAGGCGCGCGGGTTCACCTCCAGCACGTAGACGACGCCGTCCTTGATCGCGTACTGCACGTTCATCAGGCCGACCACGCCCAGCGCGCGCGCCAGCGTCTCGGTCTGGTCGCGGATCTCGGCGATCAGCGCCGGCGCCAGCGAATGCGGCGGCAGCTAGCCCAAGTGGTGGAATGCGGAATGCAGAGTCGCTCATGCGTGATGCTACGGCGGCAAGATGGCTTGACCTCACAAGTGGCAGGTCGCCTTAACCCCGTGCCTCTGACCTGTCAGGCTCTAAGGACAGGTCGGGGTTCCCCCAACCACCCTCACACCACCCCATCCCTCAACCACTTCTCGAACGCTCGTACCCACATCTCCGTCCGCACGTTCGTCACCCCGCGCTCTATCTGCAAGTTCCCAAGCGCCACCATTGCCCGCATCCCGCGCAGCCGCACCTCATGCGGCCCCTCGATGAACCCCTGATCCGCGATCGACCCCGCACCACCCCACAGGTCGTTCGACCGCAGGAACGTCTCGAGTTCGGCATCACTCCCCTCCATCGCCCGCGAGACCAGCGAGGCCGAATATCCGTCATTGCCCGCGGCAAGTGTTTCGTGCAATCGTCCCAGCAACGTCCGAAAGTCGTCCATCGAACCCAGCGTATGTGACGGAGCCATGTGGCACAGGTTCGCCTTCAGTGCCACAGGTTCGACCGCGGCGCCAGGGGATGAGCGGTCGTACCTGTGCTCTGCCCAGTGATGCCCAAAGCACGCTGGCCTGATAAAGGGAGGGGGTGCCAGGGGAACCGCAGGTTCCCCGGCGTCCTGGCAGGGTGGCACAGGTGCGTCTCTCCGGTTCCACAGCTTCGACCGCGGCCACGTGCCACGACTATCCGGCTTTGCGGAGAGCCGTGCTCTCCGCACGTGTCACCCGCCTACACCTTCCACACTCATGCCCCCTCCCCTCAAACCCATCCACTACCGCGGCGGCCTCGTCACCTTCTCCATCCCGGCGCACTGGACCGAGGAGTATGAGAAGGACGGCGGCGGCACCTTCTACGACTCCGCCGACGAGTCCCTCACGCTCCGCCTCAGCGTGATGACGATGACGCCGCCCAAACCGCTGCGCCTGGAGGACGCGCCCGCCGTGCTCGCGTCCATGAGCGACATCCTGCAAGCGCCCGCCGGCCCAGCGCCGGACATCGAACCCCTCCCGCACGACCAGGCCATCTGCTTCTGCCCACCGCGGCGCGAAACCGAGAACGGCGAAGCAATCGAACTGCACACGTGGGGTCTGCTCCGCGTCGTCGCGCCCACCCTCGTCCGCCTCGCCATTTTCACAACTACAGTGGCCCGCCGCGCCGGCGCAGACCGCGCAACAGAGACACTCGCGATCCTCCGCGAGCAAGTCCGCAGCGCAGTCATCTCCCCCGCCCCACGGCTCAAACTCCCCACCCCCTGGTGGAAACGCATCTTCGGCGTCAAGTAGCGCGCGTCGTCGGCGTTGTGGCACACCCGCCCTTACCGTCCTTCATGGCCACCTACACCGCCGAAGTCACCTGGTCGCGCAACTCCGCTCCCTTCACCGACAACCGCTACAGCCGCGCCCACCGCTGGCGGTTTGACGGCGGAGCCGACGTGCCCGCGTCCTCGTCGCCATGGGTGGTGCCCGTCCCGATGTCCGACCCCGCGGGCGTGGACCCCGAGGAGGCCCTCGTCGCCAGCCTCTCCAGTTGCCACATGCTCTGGTTTCTCGCGCTCGCGGCCCGCAAGGGGCTGGTCGTCGACGAGTACGAAGACGCCGCATCGGGCGTCCTGGGGCGAGACGCCTCCGGCAAGCAGGCAATGACCAGCGTGACCCTCCGCCCCCGCACGCGATTCAGCGGGGAAAACCGCCCCACCCCCGCCGACATCGCCTCCCTCCACCACGCCGCGCACGAAGAGTGCTTCATCGCGCGGTCGGTCCGCTGCGACGTCCGCTGCGAGCCCGTGGTCGAGCCCTGAGCGGCTGGTGGCACCCAGAGCGTGCGATCAAGGTCAGCTTTGCGACTTCAGTGCTCGAAGGGCACCAATTCCGCAACAAAACTCTGCAAGACTCCCCACCCTACTCGCAAGTCTCTTGAGAGAGACTACAGGCGGCGTGCAACTTCCGCCCGCCTCCAAAGGGGCTCTAGCAAGAGACAAGGCCACGCAAAGTAACCAGGTGCAAAGAGACAAGCCCCAATGGGAATGTCCATGTTGGACAAGCCCCGTGAGGGTCGTGCTCCGCCACGCACAGAGGAGAAAGACAAGTGAAGAACATCCATCCAATCGTCCTCATCGCCGCATCCGCCCTCACCGCCGCCGCCCACGCCGCACCGTACGACTTCCTCACCGTCACTGGCAACAACGTCGCCGGCAACGGCGCGTACAGCCAGTTCAACAGCGTGAACGGCAACGGATACATCGGCGTGACGCACGCGTTCTCCAGCCCCGGCGGCGTCGGCTCCTTCGACAACAACAACACCGCCATCAACTCGCAATTCCCCAACCTCTTCCCGGGCACCGGGCCCGTGAACGGCCACCTCGCGATGACCGTCTACGGCTTCCAGTCCTGCGTCACGTTCCACATGCAGAACTACAGCATCTCGCCCACCAGCACCATCTTCGGCCTCTGGAACATCACGGACGAAGTCTCCTGGCCCAGCGGCCCCGGCGGCCCCTCCCGCTTCGTGTACCGCATGGAGCTGCTCGACTCGATCAACGGCGTGACCAACCCCACCATGATCCTGCCGTTCGGCTCCGGCAACGACCAGAACTCCCTCGATGTGCAGGGCCGCCACAACCTTGACCTGAATCCCAGCACCGGCGAGCTCTCCCCCGGCATCAGCATCCCCGGCAGCGTCCACACCAACGCCGCGTTCTTCTACAACATCCCCGCAACCACGCAGGAAATCCGCATCTACGCCGACCTGCCCACGCTCAATTCCATCGGCGACGGCGTCGGCTACTACTTCGCCGAAGCCCACGTCCCCGCGCCCGCCTCCGCCGGCCTCATCACCATCGCAGCTATCCGCCTCACCCGCCGCCGCCGGTGAACGCGGAAATACGAGGCACAGGCCAGCGCCACAGTTGTCACCGCTGCTCGGAGCGGCGACAGCTGTGGCGAGCGCGGACGACGCTCCGAAAACTACGGGGGCCTGCTGCACCAATGAAAAGGCGGCCATCGCATGCAGCCATAGGTGTTTCACAGCAGTGTGAAGGCGATGGGCGTCTGTACGCTCGTGGTGCATGCCGCTTGGTGCTGCGCTCCATCGCGCCCTCCGCGCCGCCGCCCACCTCGCTGTCTGGGCGGGGGCATACGTCGCATCCGCCGTCGTCTGCTTCACGCAGACAGCGGGGCTGGAAGCAGTTCCCAACGCGCGCACGCTCACCTTCGCGTTCTGCACCGCCGCCGGCGTCTACCTGCTGGACCGTGTGAAGGCACGTGACGCCTGGCTCGACCCCGCCGACGAAGCGGCCCACCCGAACCGCTACCACTTCCTCGCGGCGCACGCGGCCCCCGTCCGCACGCTCATGGTCTTCCTCCTCTGCGCCGCAACCGTGCTGGGGTCCACGCTCAGACACGACCTGCCATGGCTCGGCACGCTCACGCCGTCCGCCGCCGCGCTCGCCGTCCTCGTCTACGCCGCGCGCCCGCGACGCACACGCCCGCGCCCAAAGGACGTGCTCCTCGTCAAGAACCTCTACGTCGCCGCCGGCATCACCGGTTTCGCCGCCGCCACCGCCATCGCGACCACGACGCCCGCGCCCCTGCGCATAAGTGAACTCCGTTCACACGCCGCATGGATCATCGCGGCGGCCATCCACCTGCTGGTGCGCGTCGCCGCAGACGCCGTCCTCTGCGACCTGGACGACCATGCCGCCGACCTCGCGTACGGCACCCGCACGCTGCCCGGCACGCTCGGCCACGCCCGCGCGTGGAACACCGCGCTCGCCGCGCGCCTTGTCATCGCCGCGGCACTCGCCGCCCTCGCGCTGATCCACTCAGCCCCCCGCGAACCCTTGCTCGTCTGGTCCGTCGTGACGGCTCTCTCCTCACTCGCCCTCCGCCTCGCCGCCCCCACCCGCGTCCGCGACTGGGTGGACGCCCGCTTCCTCATCGAAGCAGCAGTCGCAACCATGGTGCTCTGGGTGCTCCATGCCCGAGTTTGAGCCTGTCATTCTTCCTCAAAACCCTTGTTTATAACGACTTACGTATATTCTATCGTACCGTACAAAATCCTATTGATTTTGAAACGAGCAGCCGTACATTATCCGTACCAATGGTGGCTCTCACGTCCAAACCCATTCTGCCCATCGAGCAGCACGCCCGCGCGCTGGAAGTGCTCCAATCGCCCCACCTCTCGTTTGAGGACGCCGCCGATGCCCTGGGCCTCACGCTGGAGCAACTCACTGCGTTCGTCACGTCCGATGATGGTCTCGCCCTCATCGCGGGCGCGGAGCTCGCGGCCGCGGTGCGTGTGCGAGCCATGGCCGCGGCCCAACTCCACACCGTGGTCGACGCCCTGTCCATGATGCTCCTGAGCTACGCGTCCAGCGCCCGCAACGTCCCCACCGCAGACTCTCTTCGCGCCCAGGAATTCAGCGAAACTCAGCGTCAGAACGCGCGCCGTGCCGGCCACCTCCTCTTCCGCCTCGCGCACTTCTCCCCCCGCCCCCTCCGCGCGTACGAGCCCCGAGCCAAAGAGGCCGGTGGTGAAAACGGCCCCGCGGACACCCACGCACTCAAGCCCGCCGCGCCCCCACAGTCAGGCACAAAGCCCCTCCTCCGCTTCGTGCAGGCCGACGAAACCCCGCCGTCCTGTGCGCAGGCAGCCACCAAAGCTGCCCCCTCCCCAAGCGCGGAAATCAGCGCCCAAGCACGCCCCACTGCCCCCGGTGGCCATCTCCCGAACGCCCCTACCACACGTGGGCAACGCTCAGGGCCCTCTCCTTCCTCCACCGCCCCACCCTGATTGGGGCGAACCGCTCGTTGGGAGCGGGCCGTGGGAGGACATGCCAGCTCAAAAAGGAGTGTCCAATCCCCCGACGACCGCCGCTAGTCCTTGAGGGCAACCACGAACCCACAAGGACAGCGCCATGAACACACCACGCCTGATCTCCGCCGCGGCCCTCACAGCCACCAGCCTCGTCCCCGTCCATGCCACCGCACAGTGTGTGGGCATGCCCGCCGGCGCGCGCGGCTATATCGAGGCAGCGAACAGCAACACGCCCTGCGGCGAGATCGCCACGGCCACCGAAGCGCTCCCCGTCCCCGGCGCCAACTACTGCTCCGCGAACTCCTGCGCCGCGGGCCAGGTCCTCCTCGCCAACGCCGACCACAACGCCCAGCGCATGCGCCTCGCGAACTACCGCTCGAAAGGCACACCCCTCTTCTTGTACAACTCCATGGCAGATACCTACACCATCTCCGGCCCGCCCGGCACGCAGGGCACCGACGTGACAGCACGCATCATCTGCCGCATGACCGGCACGCTTTTCACACCCTTCCACGGCATCGTCGGCGGGAACCCCGTTTACTACTACTCGCCCCACAATGTCCAATTCGAGATCGGCACCTGGGCGTCCGCGAGTAATAGCGACTTCCATGAGCAGTTCCGCGTGAACGCATTCAGCAGCGACTACGCCATGACAGCGTCATGGAGCCCCGCGCCCTCCAACACCATGCTCTTCAATCAAGTCGATATGACGCTCGACAGACCCCTCACCCGCACCGTCGGCACGCCCTTCGAGATCGGATACAGCATGAACAACGCCAGCGGCGGCGCCGGCAACTACTCAGGCTCCCTCAGCCCGCCCGACGACCAGTACATCGTCGTCACGATCAACTGGGACCTGCCGCCCGGCTACACCATCACCTCCGAGCGCGGCTACGTCGACCCCGACGCACCGGCCTGCGACCCCCTCGACTTCAACGGCGACACCCTCTTCCCCGATACCGCCGATATCGACGACTTCCTCAGCGTCTTCAGCGGCGGGCCATGCTCAACCGGCACATGCGGCGATATCGACTTTAACAACGACGGCCTCTTCCCCGACACTTCCGATATTGACGCGCTGCTCAGCGTCTTCTCAGGCGGACCATGCGCCTGAGAGGTGCTTACTTGCCGTCGCCCTGATTCCTGCCCACCGCATACCCAGCGCCCGCCCCCGCACCCGCAGCCAGCACGTAGCCGCAGCCCGAGACCGCAAGGAGCACGAAAGCCGAAAGACACACCGCAAGCGAACGAGCAATGGTACTGCGATTGTACATACAAGCCTCCTTCGCGCAAAGCCATGAAGCAGAGGGGGAGAAGCAGAGGGGGAACGCCGCGGGCGAACCCGCGGCGTTCCCCAGACCTTGCGGTAGCGCGTCCCGACGCTACCGCCGGTTATTCGGAGGGATCTCCGATGGGTTGTTGCGGGGATTGGGGTTGTTGTTCTTGTCACGCTGGTCGGTCATGCCCTGTGCATCCAGCGTCGCTTCGCCGGACCAGGTCGTGCGGGCCTCAATGAGGTACTGCTGCATCTGCTGCTGGTCGAGGATCACACGCTGCAGAACATCCGCGAGCGCATCCAGCTTGCGATCACCCGTCATCGCCCGGGCCTCGCCCAACCGCCGCAGCAGCTCGGTTCTCCGCGCCTCGAACTGGTCTTCCATCCGCAGCAGGTCCTGCGTCCGCGTGTTGAACGCGGTCTGGCTCTGTGGCGACTGGAACATGAACGGCCCGGAATACATGCTGCCGTTCGCGGGTTGCTGGAGGTTGGGGTCGACAGGCTGGTTGGGATCAGCCGGAGGGGGTGTCTGGTTCGGCTGATTGGGCTGTGTCCTCTCGGGCGGCGCCGGCTGACGGGGGCTCGGCAGCGGATTCTTCGGACGCGTCGGCTGTGTCTGTGCCTGCAGCACACCCAGACCTGCGATACCAATGCCGCACCATGCACAGACGAGAGTAGCTCGACGAGTATTGGACTTCATAAGAAACTCCTTTCCTGCTCCCGCACAGTGCGTACGGTGCTGGGCCTTTGGCGTGAGCAAACCGTGAATCGAAACTCACCAGACGCAGCCCAACCCATGCCTACCCGCCTTCACGTGCTGCTCTTCCTGGTGGCCCTCGCAACCGCCGCGTGCACGACGCCGCGCGTCCACCCTGGCACGGCCCCGCCCGCAAATCCCATTCTCCCGGGCTGGTACGCCGACCCCGAGGGAGCCGTCTTTGACGGGCGCGTGTGGATCTACCCAACGTCCTCCGCACGCTACGAAAACCAGCTCGGGTTCGACGCGTTCTCATCCAGCGACCTCGTCCACTGGCAGAAGCATCCAGCAATCCTCGACAAACAGTCCTTCCCATGGGCCACGCGCGCATTCTGGGCGCCCGCTGTCGTCCGCAACGATGGAAGGTACTACTTCTTCTTCGCGGCCAACGACATCCAGAAGAACGACGAGATCGGCGGCATCGGCGTCGGTGTGAGCGACTCACCCGCCGGCCCGTTCAGAGACGTGCTCGGAAAGCCTCTCATCGGATCGTTCCACCACGGCGCGCAGCCCATCGACCAGTGTGTGTTCCATGACCGCGACGGAGCGTGGTACATGATCTATGGCGGCTGGGGCCACTGCAACATCGCGCAGCTCAACAGCGACTTCACCGGGTTTATCCCGGGAGCCGACGGCGCTATCTTCCGCGAAGTCACGCCCGAGGGATACGTCGAGGGCCCGTTCCTTTTCGAGCGAAAGGGCGTGTATTACTTCATGTGGAGCGAGGGGGGCTGGACCGGGCCGGACTACCGCGTGGCGTACGCGATGGCCCCCACCATCGATGGCCCCTGGGAACGCGTCGGCACAATCCTGCAGCAGGAAGCCGGAGTGGGTACGGGCGCTGGACACCACAGCGTGGTCAGGATCAGGGACGACGACTATCGGATCATCTACCACCGCCGCCCGCCGGGAGAAACCGCGGCCGAGCACCGCGTGGTGTGCATCGACCGGTTGGAGTTTGACGAGTGCGGGAAGATCAGGCCCGTCGTGATGACGCCCAGGCCCGCGGCTGCCCCATGAGCGTCAGGGCATCTTGTAGAACCCGCCGCCCGAGTCCTTGATGCGGCCCAGCCGCGCCAATTCCTTCCAGACTTCACGGGGGAATTCACTGGGCGGGTTGATGGAGATGTCGTCGGCCTTCTTGCCCGCCGTCATCGGGCGGGAAGCGCCGAGCCGCGACTCCTGGTCCAGTCGCGTGACTTTGAGCCGCTTCTTGAACGCGTTGTACGCACGCTTGAGTTCTTCTTCGGAAAGCGCTGGCTGTCCGGATGGTTCGCTCACGACGACCTCCTGTGACTTCATGAACTCCCGCCGCGCATGCGCTCCAGCCCTTCCGGGAAGGGGTAGCTGGGGAACACGCCCACGTGCCCGACTCGCCACATGCCGGGGCTTGTAAACACGTCGCCACGGAAACCGGCGTCGTACATCGTCCGGAGCACGGCCTCAAAGCTCGGCTCCTTGTGGTCCGCGCCGACGAGCTTGTTGGCCTTGGCGTTGAGGAAGCTCACGCTCGCCACCGGGAGCCGGTCGCGGCGGTCGCGGAGCATTTTGGCAACGGTGCGGAAGCCGCGCCCGAGGTCATGGATCGTGAAGTGGTCCCGGCCCTTTGGGCGGAGGATCGCGAGCACGAGCAGGGCGTCCAGGTCAAACTTCAGGACGTAGGGCTCCTTGTCGTTCCCGGCCAATGTACCGACGCTCTGCTGGAATACCTTGGAATAGCTGGTCACGCTCTGGTGCGTCCACTGGCTGGCGGAGACAAGGTCGCACACCTGGCTGATGACGCCGTGGCTGTTGTCCACGTCGTTGACGCCGCACACCACGGTGCGGTAGCGGCCATCGAGGAGGTCGCGGAGCAGGTCCTGGCCCCACATGATGCGGATGCGCTCGGACATGTCCTCCGGGCGGGAGACGCGGCCCTCGCCGCCGGGGAGCAGCACCACCCTCTCCGCGGCGCCATCGGCGGATACCAGGTGGTCCGCGTCGTCGTCGTACAGCCGGATGGCGGCCGGGGTCTTCTTGGTGGTCGCGCTGGAAGTCCGCATCGTGCACCTCCTGTGGATCGCCTGAGTCTACGCCCTCCCTGGACGCGGCCTTTCCCGGTTTCGCGAGAACGCCGGGGGCGCACGCCTCGTACAACTCCCGGTGCAACTCGACATCCCTTCCCCGCCGTCACTCCCCGCGCCGCCGACGCTCGTTCACTACACGTTGGAAAACCCGTGGCCGGTCGCTGCTCTGCTGGTGTTGGTCGCGGCGATCGTGTTTTCGATCTACCACCAGCGGGGGCAGCCGCGGAAGGCGCTGGGCTGGGCGTTGTCCGCCGCGGCGCTCGCGGGCGGGCTCGTCGTGCTGGGCCGGTTTATCGTGACGCCGAGAGAGGCGATCGCGGATGCCACCCGCTCGCTCGTTTCGGGCGTGGCGCAGGCGGACACGGCGGCGCTGGACTCAGCGCTCGGCGATCCGTGCACGCTGTACTACTTCCAGGCGCCCGATGGGCTCGATCGTGCGGGCATCTTGGCGGCGGTTTCTCGGTTCTTTGAGAAGGGCTCGGCGTACCGATTGTCGGGCTGGCAGATCGAGTCACTCCAGACGCACGCGGGGGGCGCGACGACCGGGCAGGCTCAGGTGAAGGTGCTCGCGCGTCCCGAGCAGTGGAATCTGCCGCACCATTCGTGGTGGCGCATCGACTTCCGCAAGGGGAACGACAACGTTTGGCGTGCGACCGCGATCATGCCGCTCGCGGTGCAGGGTGTGGACAATCCGAGCGGGCGGTAGCAGGGCTTCAGCTGCCGGGCACACGGACCAGGAAGCTCTCCTGCTCCGCCCATGCGTCCGAACCTTTGTTCTTGACGCGGATCGCCGCGCCGTTCACGAGGTTCTTGGGGTGCGCGCCGCGGGCCGCCATGAGGCGTGCGCTCTCGCGCGGCGCGGAGAGCTGCACCAGCTTCCCGGTCTGGTCCGGCACCGCCGTGACCTGGTCTTTGTCGTCAAACACCCCCACCGTCACCGTGCTCCCGCGCGGGCTGTGGTAATAGAAGGACTCTTCGCCCCCGCGGCGCAGCTCCAGCACTGCTTTCTCCGCGGCTGATCGGAATTCAGCAAGTTCCTTGTCCGTCGGCGTGTGCTGATCTGTGTGCCCGTAATAGCCGACCTGCAGCGTCCACTTTGCTCCTTTGCCCATCGTGGGGAGGAGCTTCCCGGCCAGCGTCGAGAGGTCAAAGTCCGGGAGCGAACCGACGCTCACGGTCTGGGCTGGGGGCACAAGGATCGCGCCGGGCGCGAGCTGGCGCACGATGGCGAGGTCGGCCTTCGCTGCGGCATCCTCCGACCCCTCGTACGAGCCCTGGAGGAGCGCCCACCCGCCCGCCTGTGTTGCGCTTGGTTCCACGCGCGCGCCGCTCAGCCCCGTCTGGGCCGCGAACTGGGCCACCGACTGCTGGGCCGTTTCTCGCGCACCTTGACCCTGGAACGTCATCACGAGGATGCTCCAACCGTCTGGTTTCTTGCGGTTGTCGAACACACCGTTCGATGCGGGCTTGGCTGCAGCGGCGGCGGCCTGCTTCGCCAACGCTTCGCTTGCTTCCCGGTCCGCACGCTTCCGGAATACGAAAGGTGACTTGGAAGTTGCGCTTTTTCCCGCGTCCGGAGCGGTGCTTGGCCTTGGTGCGGGCTGATTCTTCGGCGTGGCGCATGCCACCAGAATGCAGCACAGCACGCCCACCGCGGCGGACCGATGTAGCGGCGATTGTCTTTCGCGTCTTCGCATCTTCCTGATCCAATCCGTACGCTTGTTCAAAGTAGCACGCCCTGTCTTCGCGCAAGAAAATATGTCCTCCGGAGTACCTCGCGGTCGATATAAGCCTCACGATTACAAGACTTTGCACGATGGATGTACCCTAACGGTCTTTTTGGAGGTCTCCGGCACCCAACGTCGATACCCATTCCCGCCGGAGTGGTTCCGGCGGAACTGCGAGTGACCGCAAGGATGGGCGGGCACGGCACGGACGCGAACGACCGAGACACTTACGCGACCCCGGTGAGCCAGGATGGCCCCGCGGCCAGGGCACTACGCGCCTGTCGCTCTTCCAAGGGTGCCGAAACGAACCCGGGCATCCCGCGTCTGAAAGGTGGAGGACCTATGGCAGACCTCTTTTCAATCTCCGGAGCCGCCCACGCCCGTGCGGCCTACCAGGCCGGCTCGGTCGCACGCAACGGCGAAGGCGCCCGCAAGCGCCCAAGCCAGGAATCTGCATCGGCGGCGCGGGCGGACGACCTGTTTGAGGTTTCGGACGCGGCGCACTTCCTCGCGAAGCTGCGTTCCATGCCGGACGTGCGGCAGGATGTTGTGCAGCGTGCGAAGCAGCAGATCGCCGACGGCACCATCGATACACCCGAGAAGCTCGAGTCCGCGCTTGACGAGATGATCAAGGACGTGCTCGGCGAGGAGTGACCTGACCGTCGATTTCGTGCTTATCGCCCCAGCCGCCCGTGCGGCTGGGCTTGTTTTTGGCTCGCCAGGGCTCTTGCGGCGTCTGGTATACTGGTCCTGTGGGACCCCCCCCGTCCATCCACGTCACCCGGACGACGACCCAACTCCTCGACGCGCTGCACGACAACGCCAACGAGCCGGTGTGGCTTGCGATCGACGCGCGGTACCGGCCGGTGGTCACCTCGATGGCACGGAGGCTGGGCCTTTCGGACGCCGACGCGGACGAGGTTTCGCAGCAGACCCTGGCCGAATTTGTGAAGGCGTACGGCGAGAACCGGTACGACCGCGCGAAGGGGAGGCTTTCTTCCTGGATCCTTGGGATCGCGCACCACTCCATCATCCGGGTGCTGAAGCGGAACAAGCGGGAGGACTCGACAACGACGTCGCTGGGCGAGGTGGTGGATGAGCCGGCGTTGCGTTCCATATGGGCGGACGAGCGTGACCGTGCGATCCTTGCGCAGGCGTTGGAGGTGCTGAGGGGCGAGTCGGGCGTGGACGACCGCACGCTGCTGGCGTTCGAGCTGACGAGCCTGCGTGGCGTGCCCGCACACGAGGCGGGGCAGCAGTGCAACATGAGCGTGGACCAGGTGTACGTGGCGAAGAGCCGGATCCTGAAGCGGCTGCGGGCCCTTGTGGAGCAGCTGACCGAGGCCTTCGAGGCGGACCAATGAGGGGGCACGCGTCATGACGATGACGGGCGCGCAGTGCCCCTCGGATACCCAGATCGACCGGCTCGCGGCGGAGGGGACTGCGTCGGAGGAGCTGGCACGGCACGTCTCGGGGTGCGAGGTGTGCTCCGCGCGGCTGGCGTCCGCGCGGGAAGACCTGTCGTTCCTGACGCGCGTGCGGTCGCTGGCGTCCGCGCCGGCGGGGACCGGCGCACCGCGCATCCCTGGCTACCGGTCGCTCTCGATCATCAATTCGGGCGCCCAGGGGGTGGTGTTCAAGGGGACACAGGAATCCACGGCGCGGACTGTCGCGATCAAGACGCTGAACACGGGGCGGCTGTCGTCCGCGCGTCAGCGCCTGCGCGCGGAGCGCGAGGCCGAGATCGCGGCGCGGCTGCGGCACCCGAACATCGTGACGATCTACGAGTCTCGGACGCTCTGGGACGGGCAGTTCGCGGTGGTGATGGAGTTTGTGGACGGCGTGCCGCTGGACCAGTGGACGCCGCCGGGGCTGACGCAGGGTGAGCGGACGCGCAACCTGCTCAACGTGTTCGCGCAGGTCTGCAGCGCGATCCACCATGCGCACCTGAACGGCGTGATCCACCGCGACCTCAAGCCGGACAACATCCTGGTGACAGCGGAGGGCCGGCCGGTGGTGCTGGACTTTGGCATCGCGAAGCTGGGTGGGCTCCACACGACGATTACGCGGGACTTCGCGGGCACGCCGGCGTACGCGAGCCCGGAGCAGGCGGCGGGGCGGGCCGACGAGGTGGACGGCCTGACGGACGTGTACTCGCTGGGCGTGATCCTCTACAAGCTGCTGTGCGGGGGGCTGCCGTACGAGCTTGAGGGTTCGATCTTCGAGATGGCGCGGACGATCGGCGAGCAGGACCCTGCGCCGCCGCGGTCGCGCGACCCGAGCCTCCCGCGTGAGCTGGAGGCGATCGTGCTGCGCGCGATCCGGAAGGACAAGCGGGAGCGGTACCAGTCGGCCGCGTCGCTGGCGCACGACATCGAGCGGTACCTCGCGGGCGACCCTGTCGTCGCGATGAGCCAGTCGCAGATGTACCTTCTGCGCAAGGCACTCCTGCTGAACCGGAAGCGGCTCGCCTTCGCGGCGGTGGGCCTTGTGGTGCTGGCGGGCGCGGCGATCGCGGTGGGCGTCAGCATGTCGCGGGCGGCGGAGGCCGCACGCAAGGCCGATATGGAGCGTGAGAAGGCGCGGGAGGACGGCATCCGCGCACGCGCGGTCACGGAGTTCCTGCGGGAGGCTTTGCCCAACGACGACCCCACGCGGCCGGACGTGGCGACGCTCATTGGCGCGGGGGTCGGGCGGCTGTATTACCGCCTGGAGACTGGCGGCTTTGCCGACGACCCGGAGGTGGACCAGGCGCTGCGGCGGCTGTGGGGCGAGGTGTACACGGGGTTTGGCGCCAAAGCGGTGAACCTCATCGAGTATTCCGAGGTCTCGCTGCGGAACGGGCTGACGCGCCTGCGCATGCAGCACGGCGCCGAGAACCCGGAGGTTGCCGCGACGATGCACAACCTCGCGGCGGTCGTGCTTCTGCGGCACCGACCGGCCGAGGCCGAGCGGCTGTGCCGCGACGCTCTGGCGATGCGTGAAACCCTGCTTGGGGCCAACAGCACCGAGACCGCTTCCACCCGTGCGCTCCTAGCCCGCATCCTCATTGCGCAGCAACGCCCCGAGGATGCGGTGCGCGAGGCGCAGCGTGCGCTGGACGTGTTCCTGACACAGCCCCCGGCCGAGTCGGACCTTTCCGTGGCTTCGATGCTCTCGCTCAGGGCCCATGTGCTCCTGGATGCGGGGCACGCCGCCGAGGCCGAGCCGCTGCTGAAAGAGGCCCTTGTCCGGCGCCTGCACAGGCTGCCGCCGGATGACCCCGATGTGCTCTCCTCCCTTGAGGACGCGGCGCGGCTGGCCGAGGACGATCCGACGCTGCCGTTCATCGACCACCTGCGTGCCGCATGGAACGACCCGGAGCGCACGCACACGCCCCATGCGCCGCTGCCGCAGCGCATCCGGGACGACATCAAGGCACTGCGGACGCCGGACCACCAGCCGAGCCTGCCGCCGGTGCGGGCGGGGCGCACGCCCGCCCTCAAGCGGTTGGCGCGGCTGTCGGAGTCGGTGCTCGGTCCCAACGACCTTGCCACGGTGCGGGTGCTCATCGGGCTCATCCGCGCCACGGATGGGGAAATGCTGGACCTGTACAAGATCGACGCGGCGCTGCACGCGGCGGAGATACTGGAGAAGAACTTCGGCAAGGACGATCCCACGGTCATGCTGTGCCTGGATCAGGCGGCGCTCACGCTTGCCGTGAACGGGATGGCCGACCGCGCTGTGCCGCTCGTGGAGCGGACGTGCGCCCACCGCTTGAGCATCCCGGCGGCGGCGCGTGATCCGCTGATTGTCGCGAACGGCGAGCGGCACCACGCGTGGTACCTCGCGCTCGCCGGGCGCGACGCGGAGGCGGTTCGTGTGTACGAGCCGGTGCTGGCGGACATCAAGAAGAACTTCGGCGATACGCACCACTTCTACGCGCTCACCGAGGCGGGGTATGCCCTTTCGCTGCTGGACACGGGGGAATTTGAGAAGGCGGACGCGGCGTCGGCGCACGCGCTCGCGATTGCCGAGCCCGCGCCGGGCAAGGTGCACCCTGCGGTGGTGGGCGACCAGCGGTGTCACATCCGGCTCGCGCGGGCGTGCTGCCTGATCGAGGCGGTGCGGCGTGACCGGGCGGGGGTGAAGGCCGGCGACCCGCGGCTTGCGGAGGCCCGAACGCTTCTGGAGAGCGCGTGGGACATCTACTACTACTCCCTCCCGATCGCAAGTCCATGGCGCGCGCGGATGGTCAAGGAGATGATCGCGATCGCCACATTCCAGCATGATTCGGCGGCGGTGGCGTTGTGGGGCGAGCGGGCGATGTCCTCCGGCTATGACCCGGACCCCGCGATTCCGGTTGACGCACCGTCCGCGGCGGGCCCCAAGGGGCCGTTGATCCGGCCGCTGTGACCGGGCTCTCCGGCGGCTGCTCCGCTAGGGCTTGACGAAGACCCACACCGCGGCGCCGTCCTGCACCGCGAACGTCTTGCCAGTGGCGTGCAGGAGTTCGATGGGCAGGACGGGTGGGGCAGCGTCGGGCTGTAGGGTGAGGGCCTTGTCGCCACGCTTCCATGCGCCGCGTTCAACCACTGTTGTCTTGCCCTTTGCGTCGGGCTTGGAGAGGAGGTACTTCCCGTCCGGCGTCACGATGAGCGCCCTGGACCTGTCGGGGTAGGCGCTGACCCACACGCCGACCAGGACCTCGCGCCTGGGCTGCGCGGGCTGGCCCTCCTTGGGCGGTTCGGCGGGTGCACCTTCCGGGGCGTCTGCGGCCGGCGCGGCGTCGGTTTCGGCGGGCACGTCGTCGAGCCCCAGGAAGGGCATCATGTTGTTGATGGCGCCGATCGACTTGCGGAGGGAAGCGAGGTGGGTGTCGAGCTTTCCCATCGACGCGTTGATTTCGCGGAGCAGGGCGAGCTGCTCCTCCACTCCTGACAGCGAGGAGTTCGTGCCCTGCAGTCGCTCGTTGGTGCCGCTGAGCCGCTCGTTGGTGCCGGTGAGCTGCGTATCGACCCCGGACAGCTTCTGGTTGGTGCTGGCGAGGCTCTCCTGCACGGCACCCACCTGTGCGTTGGTCCGGCGCATTTCGTCGCGGATTTCCCAGACGACGCAGCCGGGGAGGCAGGCGGCGATGCTCGCGAGAATTGCCAGCAGAGCGGGGTGTTTCATGCGGCGAGTGTACCACAGGCCGCCGCGTCTACCGGCTGCGCTGACGCTCCCTGTCTGTTGCCTCTGCCAGAAGGTCCTTGTCCTTCTTGGTGAGGCTCGCGAGCCCTTGCTTGTGCGACTTTTCCAGCACGGCGTCCACCCTCTTCTGAAACTCCGCGTCCTTTTCCGCGTCGGACATTCGGAAGATCGCCTTCTTGCCTTTCGCGCCCGATGACTTTCTCGAGTCGCCGAACACGTCGAAGAAGTCGCGCAGCAGGTGGCTGTTGCGGATGAAGAAGTACCCTGCGATGGCGCCGCCGATGTGGGCCGCCTCGCCCCCGGCGTTGCTGGTGCCGATGAGGAGGGAGACGGCGGCGATGGCGACGTAGACGTACGCGAACGTGCGCATCCGCATGGCGATGGGTGGGAAGATCCACTGCATGACCTCGTTGGGCATGAGGTATGCGCAGGCCATGATGACGCCGAAAACACCCGCGGAAGCGCCCACGAGGGGGGTTGCGGTATCCTCGAACAGGAGGAACGGGATGCGGGGCCAGCCCATGGCCTGGACGATTGCGCCCAGGCCGTTGAGGAGCAGGTACATGAGCCCGCCGCAGATGCCGCACATGAGGTAAAAGGCAAGGTACTTCTTGCCGCCGAGGTTTTCCTCGACGGGGCGTCCGAGCATCCAGAGCCCGAGCATGTTGAAGATGATGTGCATCCAGCCGGCGTGGAGGAACTGGAAGGTGATGAGGCGCCAGACCTCGAACCTGCGGAACCCCATGTAGGTCGAGAAGTAGCCGAGGGTGTAGGGCGCGGGGGACACTTCGTACACGGCCTGGCCGCGCACCTCGGTGGGGTGGTCGGCGTCGACCATCGCGCGGGAGACGAACTTTCCGTAGCGCCGCGTGTCTGCCGGGGAGGCGGGGCCCATCGTCCCTCCCTTGGCGTAGAGGTACCACTGGTTGCGGGCCTCGGTGACACGGCCGGGCGTGGGCGTGAACCACTCGAAGGCGCGGAACGCGGGCAGCCCGAGGCCGTCGAGGATGGGGGTGTTGGTGGCAAGGAACACCACGCTGTTGATGATGATCAACCAGACTGTCACCGAGAGCCCGGATCGGGGCTTGGGGGCTGCTGCGTATTCGCGGTCGTAGATTCCCATACCTTGTTGCCTTTGCGCGGAGCGCCGATGCCGGATTATCTCAGAGGACGCCGCGTTCCCGCGCGAGTGTGAGGGCGGTCAGGCTCTTTCCATCTTCCAGGCGACCGTCGCGCACCATGCGCCACGCTTCGTGGATATCGACCGGGGTTACCTCGATGTCCTCGTCGGGTTCCAGCCGCTGCTGGGCCTGACGCAGCCCCCGTGCCGCGAACGCCCACATGCGTTCGTCCGACAAGCCTGGCGAGGTCAGGAAGCTTCCCAGTTCCACGATGTCCCCTGCAATAAACCCTGTTTCCTCCTCCAATTCCCGGGCGGCGCAGGCCCTGGGCTGTTCACCCGGTTCCAGCGTGCCGGCCGGCAGTTCCAGAAGGTATCGTTCGACGGACAGGCGGAAGCTCTGGATGAGGACCAGCCGCTTTCCCCAGGCCCCCTCCCATATCGGCAGAATGACCACGGCGCCAGGATGCCTGACGATGGCCCGCTCCCGGAGCGTGCCGTCCCGCGCCTGTGCGGTGAGCAGTTCGATGTCGTACTTTCCACCTTTGCGCAGGAGGGAGCGTGCAACGACGGGGGCGCGCGGGATATGCTTGCCAGCACTAACCCCGCTGTTGCCGGTGTCTGAGCTGCTGAGTCCGTCCTGGCTCATGCGGCATCGTACGGAGCACGGTCGCCCGAACGGGAGTGTGAAGAGGGAGAGCGCCCACGGAAGGGCACCATTCGCTGTGATGTTCTGCTCGCCACAACCAGACCGTGCGGAAGCACCCCACCCGCAGGCGGGGGCGGGGCCGATCGTGCGCCTCGTGGACGTTCACAAGGCCTTTGGCGCTCAGACGGTGCTGGACGGAGTGACGCTCGACATTCAGCCGGCGCGGACGACGGTGGTGATGGGCCCTTCGGGGTGCGGCAAGAGCGTGATGCTCAAGCACATCATCGGCCTGCTGCGGCCGGACAAGGGCCAGGTGTGGTACGCGGGGAACCGCATCGACGAGGCGGACGAGGAGACGCTTGGGAAGGTGCGGCTTGAAGTGGGGCTGCTTTTCCAGATGGGCGCGCTGTTCGACTCCTCCACGGTCGAGGAGAACATCGCGTTCCCGCTGATCGAGCACACGCGTTTGACCCGACGCGAGCGGTGCGAGCGTGTGGCGGAGGCGCTCGAAACAGTGGACCTTGAGGGGATGCAGGACAAGCTGCCAAGCCAGCTCTCGGGCGGTCAGCGGAAGCGCGTCGCGCTGGCACGCGCGATCGTGCTGCGCCCGCGGGTAATGCTCTAC
Source organism: uncultured Phycisphaerales bacterium (assembly GCA_937858155.1). Taxonomy (GTDB): domain Bacteria; phylum Planctomycetota; class Phycisphaerae; order Phycisphaerales; family UBA1924; genus BJHL01. The sequence goes on from CALLYM010000261.1 coordinate 18,435, forward strand.
GACGAGCCGACAACGGGGCTGGACCCGATCCGCTCGGCGGGGATCGATGAATTGATCAACCACCTCAAGACAAAGATGGGCGTGACGAATATCGTGGTCACCCACGACCTGGCGAGCGCCAGGCACGTGGCCGACCGCGTCGTGATGCTGCTTGGGGGCAAGATCGCCGCGGATGGGACGTTTGATCAACTTACCACGACGAGCGATGTGCGTGTTCAGCACTTCTTCCAGGGTGTGTACGACAAGGCTGACGAAACGGATATGCGCGAGGCGGTACGCCCGACGCGCGGGCACGTGAAACCCAAGACCGTCACTATGCCGACCATCCCCTTCACCGACAGGAGAAAGACCAGGTGAACAAGACCCTTTTTCGGGACTTCCTCACGGGCCTGACCTCCCTGCTCGGGCTGGTGGGGCTGATCGTCATGCTCATGCTGTTCGGGGAGCTCACCACCTCCTTCACGCCCCAGTTCACGTTCAGCGTGACGCTTACCAACGCCGCAGGGCTCAGCGACTCTTCAGCCGTCACGCTGGACGGGGTGAAGGTCGGTCGGGTCTCGAACATCGAGAGCGTGCAGGGCATCGGTGCGCGGGTGAAGGTGCAGGTGCGCGAGTCGGCCCACATTCCGCGGCGTTCGAAGGTCGCGGTGGACAGGGGTCTTACGGGCGACGCCACCATGGACTTCAAGAGCGTGGGGCTTTCCACCTCTGACCTTGCGGACGCGGTTCGGAAGGATGATGTCATTGACGGGGGCTCGCCGGGAAGTCTCCTGGGGGGCATTCAGGAGGTGATCAAGGAACCTCTTGACCGTCTGAACAAGACCGCGGACAACATCGACGCGCTCGCGCAGGAATACAAGAAGCTTGGTGAGCGGCTGAACGAGATGGTCGAGCCCCGCACACTCGATGATGTCGCGGGTGGCAAGCCGGCCAATCTGCGTTCGACGCTTGCACGCGTGGACAAGGCGCTTGCGGACGCGGACCAGTGGCTTGGTGATACCAAGCTGCGCACGACGACGGCGGAACTGATCGATCGTGCCGGGCGTGTGGTGGACCAGGCTCAGGAACTCACGAAGGCTTGGACCGCTGCTGCGAACAAAGTAGAAACTACTGCGGACGACATCGGCGTGCGCGCGGGTGAGGTCTCCACGGAGTTCAAGGCGCTCTCATCGAAGGCCCAGGATGTGCTCGGGCGAGCGCAGTCCGCCGCGGATCAGCTCGCTGTCGCTGTTGAGAAGGTCAATAAGGGCGAAGGGACCGCGGGCAAGCTCATCAACGACCCAAGCCTGTACCAGAACCTCGACGAGGCCGCCGCGCGGCTGACCAAGGTGCTGGATGAAGCCCAGCAGCTTCTTGAAAAGTACAAGCAGGAAGGCATCCGCCTGAAGCTCTGACCTGCGGCGAGAGGCTGCGGCCGCTGCGCTCACACCTTGCCGTTTGCTGTTGAGCGATGCCGTGATTTCGGCATTGCGTTGTCTGCCTGCGCTGTGCAGATTGGTGTTGCACTGCGGTGGCGGTGGGCACTGAGATTTACCAAACTAATTCCGAACACATATCGCCTTCCCACATCATTTCCACACGATCCCACAATCTGGCACATAAGTGTCGCGGAGTGTTGCAAAGTGGGGCAAAGTGGGTAGACTATCGCCGCTGGCAGGACGCCAGCCCATCCCGGCCCAGCCCACGCAGGATCGCGCAGGCTGGATCGGAAGGCGACGGTCAAGGAAACGACCCGATGCCCCCCACCGTCACCGCCACGCCCGCGTTCACCTCTCTTACCGCCGCACCCGCACCTCGGCACTCACGCCATGATCTTCACGGGGCACGCCGAACTCACGATCGACCCGAAGGGGCGGCTCGCGATTCCCGCGAAGCACCGCGGGCTGCTTCGCCCCGAGCGCGACGGGACGGCGTGGTACTGCGTGCCGTGGAGGCGTGGGCTCCTGATGCTTTTCACCGAGTCTCGGTTCATGAGCCTTGCGGAGCGGGGCGATGCGACGCTTACGCCGCAGGGCGAGCAGGCGGGCGCCGAGGCGAACTACTTCGGGCTGACCGAGCGCGTGGAGATGGACGGGGCGGGGAGGATCGTGCTCCCTCGCTTGCACCAGGATCTGACCGGTTTGCGCGCGGAGAGCGAGGTCGTGATGATCGGCGCCGGTCCGCGGCTGGAAGTGTGGGAGAAGAAGGCGTGGGGCGACGGGCTGCAGCAGCGGTTCGCGCAGTTGCCCGAGTTGATGCGGTCGCTGGAGCAGCGTGGCGGTGAAAAGAGGTAGGTGTGGAGTACCCCCACTGCCGCCGGGAACGGCGCAGGTGAGGATTGCCTGACAGATCACGTGCCGGCGGGAATCTGCAAGGAAGCGGGTTTTCGCCACCGGCGGAAGGATGGGTGTTGGACGCCTGCACGGACGCGCGGCGTTCACTCACCCGGGGCCACAGAGGGCGCGGCAGACCATGCCGTGCTCAATCGACCCCCGCCCGTCGGATGGTCCAAAGGCTCACACGTCGCGCCGCCTCACCGGCGTCGCGACGCATTGCATCCCCCGGGCGGCGGGGCGTTCTCCACCACCACCATCCTGCCTTGTCGCCCAAAGAAACCACCCCGCGCCGTTGAGCGCGGGGTGGTCGTTTTCCGGCAGAACGGACGTGCTTCTCAGAGGCAGGGGCCGCCGGAGAAGACAGACAAGAGGCTATCGATGTCCAGCGTGTCCGGATAGAGGGTGTCGTTGTTGAAGTCGATGTCGCCGCAGGCGCCTGTGCTGCAGGGACCGCCGGAGAAGACGCTCAGGAAGTCGTCGATGTCCGCGGTGTCGGGGAAGAGGGTGTCATTGTTGAAGTCGACGGAGTCACAGGTTGCGCCGCAGGGGCTGGGGATGGTGACGGTGTTCCACTCGAACTCGGTGTTGTCGTCCGCGGAGGCCGTGGGCTGCTGCGTGGCGGACGTGTCGGTCGCGTTCTCGACGCCGATGGTCACGTCGCCGGTGAAGGCCTCGGGGAGGTTGTCCATGTTGCCGTACTGAACGATGAACGAGTTGCTGCCCTCAAAGAAGGTAATCTGGAAGTTATTGTTGTTGGTCGCGCCGAACTCGGTCACGCCTTCCCAGGAGATCTTGAGGACCTGGTTGGGGGAGGAGCCGAAGACCTGGTAGTAGACGTCGCCGCCCGCGCCGGGGTTGTAGTCGTCCCAGGCGGGGTAGATGGCGTTGCTGGGGGTCGCGCCATCGGGGATCGTGGTGTTGGTGTAGGCGGCGTCGGGGAACGCGGCGTCGAACTGGACGTTGCCGTTGGAGGACACGGCGACGTTGGTGACGGGCGTGCCGTAGAAGCTGAAGGGGAAGGGCATCGGGATGTTCTCCGTGCAGTCGTCGCAGTTGGAGATGGTGCCCAGGAGGTTGCCCGTTGCAGCGATGGACAGGAAGTCGTTGCCGACGCCCGCGGGGCTGACGGCGTAGCCCTCACCACCGCAGGACGTGCCCGCGCCGAGCCAGGTGCCACCCGAGGGTGCGCAGAGGGTCTCGCGGGAGATGTCGCACGCGCCGCCGCCTGCGCAGCATGCGCCGGAGGGGCCGTTGGTGATGGTGACTTCGCTGCTGGAGGACGCGGAGCGGCCCTGATCGTCGTGGACGGCGATGGGGTAGTTGTACGTGCCGGCGACAGCGGACATGGGCAGGGTGTAGAGGAACTCGTAGACGTTATCGCCCGCGATTTCGTCCTCGGGTGGGCCCGAGTCGTACAGGGTCTGGGTGGCCGAGCCTCCGATGGAGGACAGGTCGGCGGTGACGACCAGGCCGGTGCTCGGCGGGGGCGAGCCGGGCGTGACGAACGCGCCGACGAAGACCTGCGTCAGTTCGGGGGCTGTGGAGAAACCGCCCGCGATTTCGAGCGGCTGGCTGAACGCGCCGATGGTGAGGACGCCGGAATTCTCATCGGCCGGGTCCCAGGAAGACAGGCGGACCAGGACCTGCTGGCCCGCGGTCATGGAGAGCTGGACGGTGCTGTTGAGGCCGATGGGGCCGCAGCCGTCGTCGCCGCAGGCGATCTGCGAGCCGCCGCAGCTGTCGATGAGCTGGAGGATGGTGTCATCGAGGCCGCCGGCGGGGGTTGCACAGGTATCAAACTGGTAGAGGTCGTCCGCGGGCGCGGTAAAGCGGAAGAAGATGTCGTGCGTGCCGGTGTTGCCCGCGAAGCCGCAGGTGGCGTCGGGCCCTTCGGTGCCCGCGCCGGTGTTGTCGAAGGGGAAAGCGCCGACGCCGACGTTCTGCGCGTTGGTGCAGAGGTCGTTGGCGGGCGCGACACCGCAGGTGCCGCTGGCGGTGATGGTGAGGCGGCCGTTGCCGTCGCCCGCGGAGAATTCGTCGTACGCCGCGACACGGATGAGGTAGGTCTGGCCGGCGTTCATGCAGAGGTTGGTGACGCGGCTGGACCACCCGTTGGGGCCGCAGGCGGTGTCACCGTTGTCGTCGCTGCAGCCCATCTGCACGGTCGCGCCGCACGTGCCGGAGTAGACGCTCAGCACCGTGTCGAACCACTGCGAGGCGGTCGAGCCGCAGGTGTCGAACGTGTACTTGCCGGTGGTGGCGGGCGTGAACGTGAAGAACACGTCGAACGCGGAGAAGCCGTTGCAGGACGCGCCCGGGTTGTTGTCGGTGGAGGCGCCGGCGGTGATGAGGGTGGTACCGAGGCCCACGGGCGTCGCCGTGCCACAGGTCTCACCGGCGAATGCCGCGAACGACAGAGCAAGGGCGGCGGCTGCGCCCAGGCTCGTACACGCCAGGTTTCTCATGCTTGCACCAGACCTTTCATAAAAGGGAACGGGGAAACGGGACTGCGAACGCACGGACGACCAGACCCCAGCGCCCCGAAGGGCCACGAAGAAGCCATAGTCCACCGCAATTTGGTAGAGTTGTCAACCGCGAATGTCAGGTATTTTCCGGATCGGTGCCGTGGGGTACCGGATAATTGGTACACGCACTGCGTCCGGGAAGTGCGCGATGGTCAAACGACCTGCAGCATGCTCATCGCGGCCTTCTGTATGAATGCGGCGGAGATGCCGCACATGTCCAAGAGTTCTTCGGGGGATCGGGCGCTCTTGGGGATGCGTTTCACATGGAGTTGGTGCAGGCGGAAGCCGTCGCCCGCGTCGAGGATCGCGTCGGCCACTGCGCTTCCGATGCCCCCACCGAAGTTGTCTTCGACAGTCAGGACGAGCCCGCCGTTCGAGGAAATAAGGTCCAAAAGAGCTTCCTGATCGAAGGGGAGCGAGTAGAGGTCGACCACGGTGGCAGAAATGCCGGCTTTGTCCAGGGCTTCCATCGCTTTGTTGGCCTCGCCGACCATGTAGCCCGAGGCGCAGATGAGGATGTCGCGGCCTTCATTAAGAACTTCTAATCCACCGAGGTTGAAGACGTGCTTGTCGGAGTAGATGAACTCGGACTCGGGGCGGAGGGTGCGCATGTAGCAGCAGCCCTCGTACTCGGCCATGACCTGGGTGAGGGCGTACGCGGCGTGGGCGTCGCTGGGCTGCAGGACATAGCAGCCGGGGTTCCCGCGGTGGTCCTTCATCGTGCTGAAGGAGCGGAACCAGGCGACGTCGGGGAGGGACATCTGGCTGGGGCCGTCGGCGGCGAGGGTGATCCCGGCGTGGCTGCCCACGATCTTGAGGTTGGCGCCGCTGTAGATGGCCATCTCGATCTGGTCGTAGGCGCGGGTGAGGAACTTGGCGAAGGTGGAGCAGAAGGGGATCTTGCCCGCGGCCGAGAAGCCCACGGCGGCCGAGATCATGTGTTGCTCGGCGATCTTGCACTCCACGAAGCGGGAGGAGATGGTGGGGTCCTTGCGGACCATTTCGCTGAAGGTGCTGTTGGAGACATCGGCGTCGAGCGCGACGATGTTGGGGTTGGCCTTGCAGAGTTCGCGGAGGGCGATGCCGTACGCGCGGCGGGTCGCAAGGACGCCTGACTGGTAGACCGTGAACATGTCCTGCCTGCGCATGGCCTCGGCGAGTGTGGGTATTTCACCCGCGGGCTTGGGGGCGGGCGCGTCGGCGGGTGGCTGGATGGTGAACTGGTCGGAGCTGGAGAGCGCGCTGGTGAGCTCCACACGGCGGGACTCAAGCTCGGTGATCGCGCGTTTGAGCGCTTCGCCGGTGGGGGGCTTGCCGTGCCAGCCGCCGCCCTGGATGCTGGGGCTGCCCCAGCCCTTGACGGTCTTGGCGACGATGGCGATCGGTTTGCCCGACTTGTTCTGGGCGTCGATGAATGCGTCGAAGGCTTTCTTGATCTGCGTGGGGCTGTGGCCATCGATGACAAGCGCTTCGAAGCCGGTTGCTTCGAGCTTGGCCCTGAGCACATCGGGCGATTGCTGGATGCTCACCCGGTCGGCCTGGCCGTACTCATTGCAGTTGAAGATGGTGAGGCAGTTGCGGAGCTTCTGATCAACGATGAAGTCGAGTGCTTCGGCGATCTGTCCTTCGCGGGCCTCGCCGTCGCCCACGATGCAGTAGACGCGCTTGTCCAGGCCGTCGAGCTTTGCGGCGTGGGCGATGCCCGCGGCGACGGAGAGGCCCTGCCCGAGGGAGCCGGTGGCGGCGTCGAAGAAGGGGAATCCCTCCATTGGGTTTGGGTGTCCCTCGAGTTCGCTGGCGGCGGTGCGGAGGTTCTTGAGGTCCTCGACCTTCAGTTTTTTGCGCTTGGCGGGGTCCTTGCCGTAGGCGACACCCAGTTTCGCGCACGCGGCATAGACGGCGGGGCAGGCGTGACCTTCGCTCAGCACGAGGCGGTCGCTGGTGGGGTATTCCGGGTGGTTCGTGTCCCACCGCATGGTGTTGAACATGAGCACCGTGACCAGGTGGCCGATGCTGGCGGCGCTCGTGGGGTGTCCGCTGCCGGCGGCGGCGCACATCTCGAGGGACAGCCGGTCGATCTCGATGGCCTGGGCGTGCACGACAGCGTCGAATGACATGAGCATGGTCCTTTGTGAGGCCCGGGCCACCGGCCGGTTCCACCGACGGTTCGTGGGGCGGCGGCAGGGTAGTGGGGGGGCGTTGCTCTGACCACAAAAAAACGTCCGAAGGGCAAGGGCGGAAGCGAAAAACCCCGGGCGTAATGCCCGGGGCTCGTGGGTGAACGGCGTGGCGTGGATCAGTCGTGGAGGCCGCTCACGCCCGGCTGCGCGACGGCGCGCGAGGTCGAGAGCACCAGGTTTGTGCGGAGTCGGAAGCCGGCGTTGCTCGTGGCCCGCTGGGCGTAGAAGAGCTGGACGTGGACGGGCTGGCCCGCGGTGAGGCCCAGGCGGTCGAGGTCGACGTACTGGGACTCGGCGGTGTGTGTGCCGCCCATGTCGACGACGAGCCGACCGTTGATGTACACCCAGGCGTCGGTGTCGCTGCCGACTTCGAGGAACTGGCGGCCGCACTTGGTGTAGGTCGCGGCGGCATCGATGGCGTAGGTGAAGCCGCGGTTGGGGGCGTCGGTGGCGGCGGAGTAGAGCGCGCCGCGGGCGGGGTCAAAGTCATCGGTGGCGAAGGAGTACACCCCCTGTGCGTCGCGAGTCATGTCGATGGCGTAGGTCATGGAGGCGTTCTGTCCCGCGATGTCCTGGTACCACGAGGCGAAGGTCACGGGGGAGGTAATGCGACCGTCGTCGGCACCGCCGCGCGTGGCTGGGGTGTCGCGGATGACCACGCACCCGGTGTCGGTCGGCGGGTCGAAGTAGGAAGGATCGGTCGCGAGGTCGACGAGAACCACGAGGTCCTGCTGGTCGAAGGCGGAGGAGGACGTGCTGGTGGCGCCCAGTTCGAAGAGGTAGATGACCTGGTTGTCAAGGAGGGAGACCTTGCCGCCCGCGTCGAGGTAGGGCGTGAGCATGTCCTTGGCGGACACCTGGCCCAGGAAGCCGGCGACGGGGGGAGGGGTATCGCCGTTGCGGAGCGCGACGACCTGCTTGCCCCCGCTGGCGGAGTTGATCGTCATGTTGGACGACCAGTCCGAGTCGGCGGGCGAGGAGTAGGCGGAGTTCTTGCGGGCCCAGGACTGGCCGTCGACGTTGATTTTGGTCCCCGGGGGGATGAGGTTGGGGAGGACGACGGACCGTGGGTTGTTAGCGTCGTTGACGTTTCCCGAGGCGGCGCCGTCGAAGGAGCCGAAGGGGGTGTAGGCCTGGGAGCCGACGTTGATGCGGGTAGTGACGTGCATGTCGTAGGCGCCGCCGTAGCTGATGGCCGCGCCGATGACGCGGACCTTGGCGGCCATGGGCCGTGTGGACTGGATGGACGCGCCGGTGATGGAGAAGTCTGTGAGGGGTGCGCCGCCGCCACCGGAGGAGGAGGCGGTGTAGAGGTTGGGCGCGATTGCGCGTGCGGAGGCGTCGCGTGCGGGGGTGGTGATCGCGGTGCCCGCGCGGGTGTAGGTGGGGGTGGCTCCGCTGGGGAGCGTGAGCCCGACGCTGCCGGCGGAGAGGACCGCGCCGTCACCGGGGTTGTTGGCGAAGTCGGTGTGCTGGGGGGCAAAGTCACGGACAATGCCCATGAGTGGATAGACCTGGGGCGCGGCCTGCTGTGCGAGCGACGTGCCCGCGAGCAGTGCGACCGCGAGGCATGAAGTGGTGACGCTGGTCTTGGTCGGCATCTGGCGTTTCTCCGGCTGTGGTGTGGTCGGGCTGCCCGTCAACCGTCCCCCGGCACGTGCAGGGCCCGACCGACTGACAGCATGCACCACAACCCGCGGAGGTGCAACCAAACGTGCGGGAATTGCGGGTCCAAGCGCCCGCGTGTGCGGGGTTTGCGGTGTGTGACGCCTGCGCGTGCGCGCGGCGGGGGCCGCCCGTCCGGCGGGCGTGGCGGAGGGGGGCGCCGGGGCTGGAATCTCCGAACGCAAGGCCCCGGCGCGCTACAGTGGCCCATGAAGGTCATCTGCGATCGCGGCGCTCTCCTGGACGCCATCAACCTTGTGTCGGGCGCGGTGGCGGCCCGCTCGCCAAGGCCCCAGCTTGGATGCGTAAAACTCGTGGCGGCAAAGCACGGGGGCGCGGGCGACCTGACCCTTTCGGCCACGGACGCGGAGATCGCGCTCAAGCTCAGCCTCTCGCAGGTGGACGTGCAGAAGGCGGGCGAGGCACTCGTGCCGGCGGACAAGCTGCGGTCGATCGTGGCCGCGGAAGAAGGTGAGCCGACGCTGACCCTGGAACTGGACGGCGAGGCGCTGCACATCAAGGGCGCGGACGCGCACTTCAAGGTGTTTGGGTATCCGGCGAACGAGTTCCCGCCGATCCCGGACTTTTCGGCGGTGGTGGCGGGCACCGGCGACGCGCCCAAGGCGAAGGCGACGATGACGCATCCTTCTGGGTCTTTGGCGCAGCTGGTGGCGCGCACACTGTTCGCGACGGCACGGGAGAATTCACGGTACGCGATCAACGGCGTGCTGATGAAGCGCGACGGCAAGCGGCTGGAGATGGTTGCGACGGACGGTCGCCGGCTGGCGCTGGCGCGTGCGGCGCTGGCGGGTGGCGAGAAGGACGCCAAGGGTGTGTCGTGCATCGTGCCGACCAAGGCGCTGGGCATGCTGCAGAAGCTCATCAGCCAGCACGACGAGCCGGTGCAGATTGCCATCACCGACGCGCAGATTTTCTTCTCGTTCGGCACGGCCGCGAGCCCGGGGAGGGCGCTCCTGGTTTCCAACCTTGTCGAGGGCGCGTTCCCTCCCTACGAGGACGTCATCCCCAAGGACCACGACAAGAAGGTGTCGTTCGACCGGGACGTGGTGTCGTCGGCGGTGCGGCGTGCGGCGTTGCTGACGAACGAGGAGTCGCGCGGCGTGCGGCTGGTGTTCAAGGGCAAGGACAAGCAGCTCGAGCTGTCCAGCCGCGCGGCGGAGGTGGGCGAGGCTCAGATCAAGGTGGACCTGGCCGGCTATGACGGCGACGACATGGAAATCGGGTTCAACCCGCAGTTCATCGTCGATGCCCTCAAGGTGATCAACGAGCCGGAAGTGATCATGGAGCTCAAGGCGAGCAACAAGCCCGGGCTCATCAAGAGCGGCACGGACTTCATGTACGTCGTGATGCCGGTGAACCTGCAGTAAACCGTGCGTTCGGGGCGGAGTTCGCTGTCTGTCCGGCGTGGGCCTGGGGCAAGGCTGCTCGCTGTTGTTTTTTGTTGCAAGCAACACTCGAATGTGGTACATCTGTCCATCGTGGACCACGCTTGGAGTGCGCGCACGACGTACGAAAGCGCGGGCTGTGTGGGAAACTGATAAGGGAGAAGGTCATGAGGAAAAACGCGTGGAGAAACGTGGGCGCGGTGGCGGTCGGCGCGCTGCTGGCGGGTGCGGCACAAGCGGAGGTTGTGACGCGGGTCGCGGTGCTCACGGCGTCGCAGGAGGTGCCTGTCAACGCGAGCACGGCGATGGGGTGCGGGCGGTTTGTGATCGACACCACGGCGAATACGGTGACGTACCGCATCGCGTACACGGGCCTTTCCGGGCCCGAGACGGCGTCGCACTTCCATGGCATGGCGGGCCCGGGCGTGAACGCGGGTGTCATCATCGCGCTCCCCGCGGGGAACGTGAAGACCGGTGTCTGGAATTACGCCGAGGCCCAGGAGGCGGACATCCTTGGCGGGCGCGTGTATGTGAACGTGCACACGGCGGCGAACCCCGGCGGCGAAATCCGCGGGCAGGTCGTTGCGGCGCTGGCGCTGCTCGATGGTGGCCAGGAAGTCCCGGCGGTGGCGACGGGCGCGACAGGCTTTGCGCTGTTCAATATTGATCCGGTCGCCAACAACCTGTCGTACTACATCAATTACGGGGGGCTGGGTTCCGCGGAGACCGCGGCCCACTTCCACGGCACGGCCTTGCCCGGCACGAACGCGGGCGTCTTATTCCCGCTCCCTGCAGGATCGCCCAAGGTCGGCACGTGGAATTATCCCGAGGCGCAAGAGCAGAACATCCTGGACGGCATGCTGTATGTGAACATCCACACCGTGGTGAACGGCGGCGGCGAGATCCGCGGACAGATCGTCAGCAGCGTGAACCCGATGGACGGCGGGCAGGAGGTGCCTGCGATCAACGTTCCAGGCGCGGGCTGCGGGCTGTGCTCGTTCAGCCGCGCGACCAACACGATGGGCTTTGACGAGAGGTTCGCGAACCTGACCACCGCGGAAACCGCGGCGCATATCCATGGGTTCGCCGCGCCGGGCGCGAGCGCGGGCGTGATCTTCCCCATGGCCGCGGGCACGCCCAAGCGCGGCACGTGGGCCTTTGGCGCCGGCAGCTTTGACAACGTGTTCCACCGCGGCCTCACATACTTCAACGTCCACACCATCGCGAACGGTGGCGGCGAACTCCGCGGGCAGATCAACCGCGGCAAGTCCATCCCGTGCTCGCCCAACATCACGACCAGCCCGGGCAACCAGTCCGCCAACGTGGGCGACATCCGGTCCTTCGGCGTGGTCGCCGACGACCGGGGCGGCGGAACGCTGGGCTACCAGTGGCGCAGGAACGGGTCCAACCTGAGCAACGGCGGCACCATTTCCGGCGCGACGTCTCCGACGCTCACGATCAATCCTGTTGCCGCGGGCGACGCCGGCAACTACGACTGCGTCGTGACCAACTTCTGCGGCAGCAACACCAGCAACGCGGGCACACTGACAGTGGGGCCCACCTGCGACTCCATCGACTTCAACAACGACGGGCTGTTCCCGGACACGGCGGACATCGACGACCTTCTGTCGGTCTTCTCCGGCGGGCCGTGCTCGACGGACCCGGTCCCGGGGTGCAATGACCTGGACTTCAACAACGACACACTCTTCCCCGACACGCAGGACATCGACTCGATGCTGAGCGTGTTCAGCGGCGGCCCGTGCATTTAAGATCTCCTTTCATCCGACGGTGAAGTGCAAGGCTCGGGAGCAATCCCGAGCCTTTTCCTTGCGCGCAGCTGTCAGGAAGAGAACCGCGGCGTCATCCCGATAAGCAAGGCACGGGTCCAGATGAGGTTGTTGAGAAAGCTTGAGTTCGCTACGATTTGCCGCGTTCCATCCGGGAGGGCGATTCATGAAGTGCGATACTTTGAAGTTTCTGGCGGTGGCGGTGTGTGTTGGTGGGCTGGGCGCTACGCGAGCGGTGTCCGCTACCAAGACGGTGTACGTGCTCCCGCACGAGTTCAGCACCTATCCCAACGTGACGGACCCGATCACGGACCCCGTGATCTTCGCTGGGGACGCCATCCACTGGGAATTCCTGAGCCAGTTCCATTCCGTCACGTCCTGCGCTGGGAACGCCGAGGAGTTTGACTCGGGGCTGATCTTCTCGCTGCCCGCGTCGTTCGAGCACACGTTCAACAACCCCGGGGTGTTCCAGTATTACTGCTTCATCCATGGGGGCGACAACGGCGACGGCACCGGGTACGGGATGTCGGGGATTGTGACGGTGCTGCCGGTGGGCGTGACGTGCGACTCGGTGGACTTCAACAACGACACGCTGTTCCCGGACACGCAGGACATCACCGACTTCATCAGCGTGTTCGGGGGCGGTGTGTGCGCCGGCCAGGAGCCCGGCGATCAGCCGTGCAACACAGACATCGACTTCAACAACGACTCGCTCTTCCCAGATGTCGCGGACATCGACAGCCTTCTGAGCGTCTTCAGCGGGGGCACGTGCGTCTAGCGAGCGCGTGCTGGCGGCGGAGGTCTGCGCGGAAGTCCGGATGGGCGATGCCGGTGAGCAGGTCGGCTCGCTCGTCGAATGTTCTGCCGTGGAGGTTGACAGCGCCGTGCTCGGTAATGACCCAGTGCACGTGGCCGCGCGTGGTGACGACACCCGCGCCCGGGGAAAGCTCGAACGCGATGCGGCTGACCTTGCCGCCCGCGGCGGTGGACGGGAGCGCGATGATGGGCTTGCCACCCTTGGACAGGGCGGCTCCGCGGATAAAGTCCATCTGGCCGCCGATGCCCGAGTAGATGCGGTGGCCCAGCGAATCGGCGCACACCTGGCCGGTAAGGTCGACCTGCAGGGCGGAATTCACCGCGACAACTTTGGGGTTGCGCCGGATGAGCGCCGTGTCGTTCGTGCGGTCGGCGGGGTGGAACTCCACGAGGGGATTGTCGTGGACATAGTCAAAGAGCTTCCTGCTGCCGATGACGAAGGATGTGGTGCAGCGCCCGGGGTGCACCGCCTTGTGCCTGTTGGTAATGACACCCGCTTGCAGGAGCGGCAGCAGGCCGTCGCTGAACATTTCGGTGTGGACGCCGAGGTCGTGCTTATTCCCCAGGCGGGCGAGCACGGCGTCCGGTATGCACCCGATGCCGAGCTGCAGCGTCGAGCCGTCCTCGATGAGGTCGGCGATGAGCTCCCCGATCCGCGCCTCGACATGCCCGCACTCGGTGGCCTCGTGCTCGTGGAGCGGGCGGTTGGTCCGGGTGAGTGCGGTGATGCGCCGGAGTGGCACGACGGTGTTGCCCAGGGTGCGGGGCATCTGCTCGTTGACTTCGGCGAGCACGATGCCCGCGTGGTCGGCGGCGGCGCGGGCCGCATCGACGGAGGTGCCCAGCGTGCACAGGCCATTGCGGTCTTGGGGCGAGAGCTGCAGGATGGCCGCGTCGAGGCGGATGGCGCCGCTGGCGAACAAGGCCGGGATGTCGGAGAGGAACACCGGCATGGCGAGCGCGCGCCCGTCGTGCACTGCGGCGCGGGTGGCGGCGCCGACAAACAAGGAAACACTCGTGATGCGCCCGGCGCAGCGTGGTTCCGCGAACGGCGCGGGGCCCTCGGTGTGGAGGTGGTACAGGCGGACGCCCTCCAGGTCAGTACGGTCCGCGAGGGCCTCCAGCAGGGGCGTGGGCGTGGCGGCACCTCCATGCACGAACACGTTCATGCCGCTCTTGACATGGGAAACGACTTCCTGCGCAGTCTGCTCTCTCACCGTGGTCCTCCGCCGGGCGCCCGTTCCGCGCGTTGAGGCGGACAGTACCCGCCGCAAGGGCGTGGCGCAGCGCCCTCCAGGACATAATTGTGGTCAGCCTTACAGGCACGGCCCGCCGGCAAACACGCTCAGCAGCGCGTCGATGTCGAGGGTGTCGGGCAGCAGGCCGTCGTTGTTGAAGTCGATGTCGTTGCAGCTGCCCGTGGAGCAGGGGCCGCCAGAGAAGACGCGGATGAAGTCGTCGATGTCGGTGGTATCGGGGAGGAGCGTGTCGTTGTTGAAGTCGATGGAGTCGCAGAAGTGGGGGACGCTGAAGGGATCGGCGGGGTTGCTGCCGGCATCGATCTCGTCGCGGTCGAGGTAGGTATCGGCGTCACGGTCGACGCCGATGCGGCGCTCGGTGCCCTTCACGACGAAGGTGTACGTGAGTTCCTGGCCCGCGCCGGCGGAGGCGCGCAGCGCCGTTTCGTTGATCGTCTGGCCCGTGCGGTCGGACTGCAGCAGGTTCGCGCCGATGAGGTAGTACCCACGCGCCACGCCGCCCACGCGCCCCTTGATGACAAGGCCCAGGCGGTTCGCGTTCGCCTGCCCGAGCAGGAGGTTAAAGCGGGTCATGTCGACGGCACCGGTTCCGAAGGTCACCTGCTGTCCCACGCCCGCGTGGGCGTCCTGGCTTGTGCCGCCCGGAGGGTCGAAGATGTTGTTGAGGGGGGCGGCGGCAAAGTCCGACCCGCTGAAGGACATCATGAGGGCAACCAGGTCGGCGACCTGCTGATCGCTGGTGACGCTGAAGGCGGGCTCGCTCACGAAGCGTTCGATAGAGTCCACCGAGCCGTCGTGCAGCACGCCGAACCCCGCGGTGTTGACCGTCTGCAGCGTGTTGAAGCCGGTCTTCTCATAGATGTTGCGGAGCTGGGGCACCTTCATGGAGATGTTGGTCAGGCCGTCGATGGAAACAAGACCACGGTGGTGCTGCCCATCGCTGCCGGGGGCGATTGTGACGTACTGCGAACCGTTCCATGCGGTGTCGCTGCCGGCGCCGGTGGGGACGGTGTGGCACGTGACGCACGCGAGGAGCCCGCCGCCATCGAGGCGCTGCACGCGGTAGAGGTTGACGCCGGTGACGGCGTTGCCGTTGGGCAGCTGCTGCCCCGCGCTGCCGAAGCGCCCGGTGCGGAGGTGCCCCGGCAGCGGGAGGTTGGTGGGCAGGGAGTTGTCAAGGTTGCGGAACGGGTTCGGCGGGAAGTGGATGGTCGCAAGGAAGGCTTCGAAGAGGCCCATGTCGAACGCGGGCATCGGGGCGTCGTCGCCCTGCAAACCCTGGAACGCCGGCGCGAATGCTTCCAACCCGCTCCGGTCGCCGCGCCAGTGGTGCGGCTCGTGCCCGATGATGTCCTGCAGCGTCTGCGTCGTCATCGGGCCCTTCATGGGGTGGTGCGGCTGGAACGGGATGGGGGCTGTCGCCGGCGTGAGCCCGCCAAAGCCGGGAATGTTGAACCCGAAACCCAGGTTCAGCCCCGTGAGCGCTTGCGAGGATCCGGACGGATCGCCCAAGTCCCACGCGAGGCGATCGAGGCGGCCGTCGACGTGGCAGGACCCGCACGCGATCTGGCCAAGGCCAGAGCCAAAGTGGGTGTCGTAGAGGTACTTCCTGCCGTTGTGGATCGCGTCAGGCGTGGGATCGTGGAGGTCCAGGGTGGTGACGAGTGTTTCGTTGGTCGTGCGGAGGACGGTGATGGTGTCGTCGAACTTGTTGAGGACGTAGAGGCGGCTGCGGGCCTCGTCGAGCGCGATGCCCGTGGGGCCCTTGCCGACCTGCAGGTTGGGCCAGAGGCCGATGCGCGCGCCGGTGGGGTCGATGACCGTCACGTTGTTGCTGCCCATGCCGGCGACATAACCCTTGGTGCCGGCGGCATTCCACACGATGCCGCGCGGGTCGCCCGCGCTGCGGTCGCGGTCCACCTGGGGGATATTGCCGACGGTGTAGTTGAGGTGCGGGTTGAGGTCGACGACGGTGCCGGCGAGCGTCGTGGGGTTCACTGTGCCCATGGTGACGCGGAGGAACTTGCCCGTGAGATTGGGCTCAAAGCGTTTCTCGTTGGTGCCGTCGGTGCCGACAACGGTGATCGCGCCGGTGGCGGGGTTCACGCCCAGGGCCATGCAGATGTTCATGAGGCCGTGGGCATAGGTCACTCCGAGCGTGGAGGTATTGATGGCGGCGACATCGTCGTCGGCGAGCGTCCAGCCCTGCACGCGTCCGGAAGACGACGCGTTGGGGCCGCTGACCCATTGTGTCCAGTCGCCGTTGTTGTCATCCATCCACTGGCCGGCGGCGTTCTTCTTGACGATGAGCGACACGGCGGGCGGCGTGCCGGCGGCGGCGTTCTTGGGCGGGACAAAGTTCGCGCCGCTGTTGGGCGGCGGGTTGACGCCGCCGTAGGGGCCTGCCGTGCTGACGACATTGGGCGGGAAGCCGATGGTGGTGGAGACGGAGGCCCCGCCGCCGAGGACGGTGGAGTTGTTGCCGGACTCGAAAATGGCGGCGTAGACGGTGAGGCCGTCGGGCGACACTGCGAGCATGCGCGGGTCTTCGCCCAGGATCGGGACCTCGGCGAGTACGGCGGTGGGGCTCAGGGGATCGAACACCTGCACGAGGTTTGCCTGCGAGCAGGAGACGAACGCGCGTCGGGGAGCGCCGGCAAAGACCACGTCGCAGGGCTCATCCTTGGTGAAGACCGTGCGCACGACACTCATCGTCGAGAGGTTCACGATGCTGATGGAGTCGGAGATGTGGTTGACGACCCACGCTTCGCCGTTGCCGTTGGCGCGCACCGAGACGGGGTCCACGCCCACCGCGACGCTGCCCAACGATGTCGGGAGCGCGGTGGTGAGGTCAAAGACTTCCAGGTAGCCGTCGGAGGTGTTGACGGCGAGGAGGCGCGTGCCGTCTGGCGTCATGGCGAGGGGAGAGACCTGCGGGGTCTCGAAGTTGATGTAGTTGTTCTGGGCGAGGGCGGGCGCAGCTAATACCAGGGTCGCGGCTACTACGGCTGTGGAACGCATGAGGTGCTCCTTGCGGGTCGAGGCATGAGCATACCCGACAAGGCTGACGCCCAACAGTCAAACTTCCGGGTTTGCTCCTTCCAACGACCCTAACCCTTCCCAAGTCATGAGGCTTACGTCGAGAAGCGTCGGGTTGATTCTCGGCCCTTCACTCAACGCTCTGCCTCCCAGTAGCGAGTACGAGCTGATCCGCCCGCTCACGCCCCGCGAACGCGAACGGTGCCGAGCCAACGGCAACTGAAAATCTTGTGCGCCGAACCCTGCTGTGAGCATGATCCGCCGGCCTTCAGCCGCACGTTCCGCCCGCGAATACGCGGAGAAGGGCCTGGATGTCCTCTGTGTCGGGAAAGAGGTCGTCGTTGTTGAAGTCGATGTCGTTGCAAGCAGCCGTGGGACATGGGCCGCCCGCAAACACCAGGAGGAAGTCGGTAATGTCCTGGGTATCGGGAAAGAGTGTGTCGCGGTTGAAGTCGATGGAGTCGCAGGGCGGGCAGCTGCCGGTGTCGAGGAAGCGAGTCAGGTACACCCCCGTGCGCGACCCGGAGTATCCGGTGTTGTTCAGCCACCCGCTGGCCCACAACTCGCCGTTGTATGCGGCCAGGCCCATCACACATCGGTCCGCCGCCAACGCGCCGGCGTAATCATTGATTGGTGTCCAGGATCTGCCGTTCCACCGTGCAAGCCCGGTCGCGGGCTCGCCACCCGCGATCGTGAAGTTGCCGCCTGCAATCAGGTCTGAGTTGTACTCAACCATGTCGAAGACCAACCGCGCCGCCCCGACACCCCCGAGACCTTCGACGCCTGCAGCGTGGAGAGGCGCCCAGGCCTGACCATCCCACACCAAAATGTTCGGGGCGGTGGCTCCGGCGTTTCCGCCCGCGAGCAGCGCGCCCTGCCACAGTTGCAATTTGTACGGCCACAAGCTCGGCGTGCCCCCGCCCAGAGGCCGCCACTGCACACCGTCCCACACCGCAACATTGTGGAGCAAGCTACCCCCGGGGGACGACAGCGAGTTTCCGCCAATGATAAGCTGGCCGTTGTACACGGCCATGGCCGAGACGTCACCGAGCACACCGGCTCCCAGTTGATGCCAAAGCGTCCCGTCATACTGCGCGACATTCATGGCGGGCACACCGCCGATGGACGAGAAGGAGCCCGCAACGACCAGCCCTCCCGGCATGTCCGCCAAGCGGTATGCTCCATATCCAGCCACGACCGTGCTCCCGACAACTTGCCACTCTGTACCGTTCCACACCGACACGTCCTTGCCCGCCGCATAGAGCAGCCCATTGTGCACCTGCAGATCGGCGACCCGTGGAGACCACGTCGCGGACTGGGTCGTCAGCGAACCCATCTGTGCCCACTGCGTCCCCTGCCACCGCGCGACATTCGGCGTCACTTGTGTTTCCACCGCGTCAAATGTGCCAGCGCACACGAGCCCGCCCTCAAAGGGCTCAAACGCGGAAACGTTGGGCAGGAACGCGTTTGTCGTACAGAATGGGCCGTCGCTCGGCACATCAACCCCGGCCGCGGTCGCTATGGCGACGGTGCGGATCGGGATGGACCCATTGCTCGCATCACCTGTTGCAACGAGGTTGCCCCGGAAGGCAGCGAAGGCGTACGCGGGAGCAAAGTCCGGCCCCTCTTGCAGGGTCACTCCGTCCCACACCCCGACAAATGTTGCGGGGGTGTTGAAGGACCCTCCGACGTACAGCGAGCCACCCCGGGACCGCAGGCACCGCACCGCGCCGTTGAGCGTTGAGGTTACCGCGGGCTGCCACTGCGCACCGTCCCATCTCCAGAACCTCGATCCGCTCGAGGTGCCTGCAAAGACGCTGCCTTCATGCGATTCAAGCGCGGCCACGGTGCTCGTCAGGTTGCCGAGTGCCTGCACCGTCGTCCCGTCCCATGCAACGACCTCACCGGCCGCCGCACCGCGGAGGGTGTCAATAACGCCCCCCATGACAAGGGCATTGCCGTTGCTTGTCAGCGCGTTGATCGATGTCGAAGGGCCGAACACGCTGGTCTCCAATGCTCGCCACTCGGCCCCGTCAAACCGCGCAGCGCGATCCACCTGAACGGCACCGGCATGTTGAATCGTGCCAGCGGCGACAAGCTCTCCGTTATGAACATGGAGCGCCAAAACCGAGCCGTCCAGTACCGCCCCTGGCGGTTCCCACGTCGAGCCATTCCATCGAAGGAGCGAACTTACACCCGGAAAGACACCGCCCACGTATAGCTGGCCATTGGCGACTTCGAGCGCGAACGCATCCGGCGAAGCCACCTCCGTTGGCAGGTCCATGGCATGCCAATGCTCACCGTCCCATGCGGCCACACCCCGAGAGACCACCGTCCCCGCAAACCCAAACCTTCCTCCGATGACAAGCCAAGTAGGAAGCGGGCCCGCGCCGTCAGGATCCCACTCCACGGCGGTCCGTACCACAGCAGTGCCCGAAGTGCTCACCACCCCGGGGAAAGCCGACTGCATGACCACCTCGTTGCACTGCGCGAGGCACCGCAATCCCACGGTGGACGTCAACACCGCCACCGAAGCATGAACGAAACAAAGTCG
The DNA here is from genome assembly GCA_937858155.1 of uncultured Phycisphaerales bacterium. Taxonomy (GTDB): domain Bacteria; phylum Planctomycetota; class Phycisphaerae; order Phycisphaerales; family UBA1924; genus BJHL01. Next base: position 37,981 of record CALLYM010000261.1, read on the forward strand.
CGCCATTGGAATGTCCTCTTTGAGGGGCGGCCGCTGCTGCCAGCGTACTCAACCCTGGGGGGGCCGCCCAGTTGCTGGTTGCGGCCGCGCTTTTACTCCGGGTTTTCCGGAGTTGTACCCCTCATCTTACGGAAGCCACATGAAGTGGTTGCGTGTATTTCTCGGCCGTTGGTTGAATTAATGGGCGGCATGCTCCGATAGGTCAGATGCTCTTCCGCGCCTCCCCGCGCACGGACGCGACCGGGGGGCGGCGGAAGACCAGATCCGACGCTTGGAGCACGCCATGTCGAACTTCGAGGACATTGGACAGGAAGTGGGCACACTGAAGTTCCACAACGAGCGTCGGCGCACGCCGCGTAGGCGCGTTTCAGGCGCGGCAATGGCCGTGTTCGCGACGGGCAAAGCCGCCGGCACGCTGACCCGCGTCGACCTGCTGGACGCGTCGTACACCGGGCTGGGCGTGATGAGCCCGGTGGCGGTGGAGCCGGGCACAAGCGTTTCTGTCATCCCTGAGCACGCGATGAGCCCGCGCCAGGTGGGCATCGTCATCCGCTGCGAGCAGCTGGACGACGGCTTCCGGCTGGGCGTGCAGTGCCGGGCGCAGAAGGCCGCGGCTTAGGAAATTGGTCAAAGTGGGAAAGGGTCACGCTGCCAAGTGAGAAGAAGGGCGCGCTACGCTGCGTGTTCTCTGTCCCATTTGCTGACTTGACTACTTTGTGCCTCGGAAACTATCTCTGCGCCTCGCCTCCCGCACCATCTCCACCGCGACCGCACCCTTTGTCATCGCCGAATTGGGCGTCAACCACGACGGCTCGCCGGAGAAAGCTCTTGCGCTGGCGAGGGCCGCGCTGGACGCCGGCGCGGACGCCATCAAACTGCAGCTCTTCACGGCCGAGGGGCTGATGAGCAAGGCGTCGCGCCTTGCCGCGTACCAGAAGTCGGCGGGCGAGAGCGACCCTGCCGCGATGCTCCGGCGGCTGGAACTGACCATCGACCAGATGGCGCCCATCGTGGACCTTGCGCACGTCCGCAACGCCGCGGCGATCGTGACGGTCTTCAGCCTGGAGCTTGTGCCCGTGGCCGAGCGGCTGGCGTGGGACGCGTACAAGACAGCGTCGCCCGACATCATCCACCGGCCGCTGCTGGAAGCGCTCGCCGGGACGGGTCGTCCGCTCATCCTGAGCACGGGGGCGAGCACGCTGCAGGAGGTGGGCCGGGCGCTGACGTGGCTGCGGGGGACGAAGGAACGCCTCGCGGTGCTGCAGTGCGTCTCCAGCTACCCCACGGCGTTGGAAGATGCGGAGCTCGCGGGCATCAACGCCATCCAGGACATCTACCCGGGCATCGTGGGCTACAGCGACCACACCGACAGCGTCAAGACCGGCGCGCTGGCCGTGATCGCCGGCGCGAGCGTGCTCGAGAAGCACATGACGCTCGACCGCTCCGCGCCGGGCCCGGACCACGCCGCCTCGCTCGCGCCAGAGGACTTCGCGAAGTACCGCAAGTACGCGCGGCTCGCCAAGCGGTACGAGGATGACCCCGCGGCCCGCGAGTACATCGACACATTCCTGACACTGGAGACCGAGCAGCGGGCGTACCGGCTCGTGCAGTCGCTGCGTGCCCAGCACGACTCAGCGCGGAAGGTGAAGCGGGTGCTGCCCATCGAGGAGGATGTGCGGGCCGTGTCCCGCCAGTCCATTGTCGCCGTTCGCGACCTGCCCGCGGGGCACGCGATCACACGCGCCGATCTGACTTTCAAGCGGCCCGGCACGGGCATCCCACCGTTCATGCTGGATGCGGTCCTGGGGCGCCCCGTGGGTCGGGCCGTCGCACGCGACGAAATGATCCCCACCAGCGTCCTTCCAACTCCATAACCTGACGCATGATCGGCGATTCGTGGGACGGGCACGGCGCTCTTCCCAGCACCAACGCGGACGTTCCCAGCGCCCCGCGGCGCGTGGCGGTCGTCACCGGCTCGCGGGCCGAGTTTGGCCTGCTGCGCCCCGTGATGAAGGCCATCGAGCGGCGGCCGGACCTTGAGCTGCTCGTCGTCGCCGCGGGTTCGCACCTGGTGTTGCCGGCGAGCACGTTCCACGAGGTGAAGCGCGAGTTCGCGGTCGCGGAAATCGTGCCTATGCAGACCGCCGGGCAGACGGGGCGCGCAGAGGACGTGCAGAGCGTGTCGCGCGGCGTCGGACGGTTCGGGCGCGCGTTCGAGAAGCTGCAGCCTGACTGGGTCGTGGTGCTGGGGGACCGCATCGAGGCATTCGCCGCCGCCACAGCGGCGGCGGTCGGGGGGTGGGCGCTTGCGCACATCCACGGTGGGGATAGGGCCGAGGGTGTCGCGGACGAGTCGATGCGGCACGCGATCACGAAGCTCGCGCACCTGCACTTTCCGGCGACGGCGCTCTCGGCCTCGCGGATCGTGCGGATGGGGGAGGACCAGACACGCGTGCACTTCACGGGTTCACCCGCGGTGGACGCGCTGCACACCATCGCACCGCTGACGCTCGAGGCATACCGCGACCTGGGCGAGCCGACGGTGCTGTTCCTCATGCACCCGGTGGGGCGGACCAACGAGGCCGAGGAGGCCGGCGCTGCGGCCGCGCTGGAAGCGGTCCGCGGCGAGCGAGTGCTCGCGCTCACACCCAACCTGGACGCGGGACGAGATGGTGTGATACGGGCGCTGAAGCACGCCGGGGTGCGCACGCTGGAGAACCTGCCGCGTGAGCAGTTCATCGCGCTGCTCAAGCGCCTGGCAGCGCTGCGCCCCACTCCCGGCGCGATGGTGGGGAACTCGAGCGCAGGTCTGATCGAGGCCGCTGCGGTGAAACTTCCCGTGGTGGATATCGGCCCTCGTCAGAATGGGCGAGAACGCTGCGGGAACGTGGTGCACGTGGACAGGGAACTCTCCGAGGAAGTTGCGCGTGCGCTCGCGCAGGCGCGCGGGGTAGGCCCGGACTCCTACACGCACCCTTATGGCGACGGTCACGCTGGAGAGCGGGTCGCGGAGGTCTTGGCGAAGACAAACCCCCACGAGCCGGGCCTGACGCGCAAACGCTGCGTGTATTAGTCGCACAACCCCGCCACTCCCCCCAAAGTCCGCAAAACCGAACGCCGATGTCCCAGCGGACCACCCGGCCCGCCATGGATGTGCGTGGCCACGCAGGGAGCAACCAAGGGAGTCGTGCGATGAGCGTACTTGCCCAGGAACGTGAACAGGTCGTCGGGAACGCGATCCGCGAGATCAGCCACATCGCGACGCTGCCCGAGGTGACCGTCAAGGTGGTGGAGCCGGTGCCGGGCGACTGGGAGATGGTATCGGAGAGCCAGAAACACACGAAGGGTGACGCCCAGTCCGCGGTCTGGCAGGTGATGGTTCCGGCGGGCGGGAAGGCCACCTTGGCGTACACCGTCAGGATGCGCTGGTAAGCGGCTTATAAGTCATGAGGGACGCCCCATTTGATGGCCGTTCCAGACAAAAAGGCGCTTGTGTATGCAGTATACCCGGGCTATTATTTTTCCCGCACTTGGGCTAAGGTGATTCTGCAAGGCGGAATCGATCAGGCTGCGGGGAGAGGGAACGAGCCTGGCAATCCATCCATATAACGAGGAGGAGATAGAGATGTCTGACGTCAAGATTTTGCTCAACGAATCCGATATTCCGACCCACTGGTACAACGTCGTCGCCGACATGCCGAAGCCGCCGCTGCCGCCGCTGGCGCCGGACGGCAATCCGGTCACGCCCGAGCAGATGCTGGCCATGCTGCGCAAGCAGCCGGGCGTCAAGCGCGAGGAGCTCGCCTGGAGCGGCGTCGAGGACTGGCTGAAGCAGCAGAAGGGGCCGGTCACCAGGGAGCAGGTCGCCGACTACCTTCGCGCCAACGAGGTCAAGGTCGAGGAGACGGTGAACGGCGGCGAGGTCGGGCCCGAACCCGCGCCGCCGGCCGAGTATGTGTCCGTCAGCCGCCAGCTCACCGCCCTTGAGTCGAAGCTGCTGCACACGCCGCCGGGTCCGGCGCGGGAGGCCGCCCAGGCAGAGGCGGCGCGCCTGCGGAACCGCGCCGAGCAGCTGCGGGGGGAGTGGATGAAGGCGGTTCATGCCTGGGAGCGCACGAAGCCGCCGCGGCCCGCCTTTGCCGACTACCAGATCCCCGGCGGCCTCCAGGGCAGCTACCGCGAGCTCCTCCTGCGGGTGCCCAGCATCGAAAAGCCCGACACGCCGGAGGTCCAGGCGCTGCTGGCCGAGCGCGGTCAGATCGCGGCGCGCCGGCATCTGCTGCAGGCGCAGATGGACGCCGCGCCGACCGAGGAATGGCGGCGCTTGCGCGACGAGCGCAACAAGCTGGAGCGGCGCGAGAACGAGATCAACGACCAGATCG
>CALLYM010000262.1 GCA_937858155.1 uncultured Phycisphaerales bacterium
CCGCGCACCGCCTGCGACGCGCTCTTCGTCGCGCTCGCGCCGATCCTCCCCACCCTCGACGGCCTCGTGGTGCGCGGCGACATCGAGGCGCACGTGCGCGTCACCGCCGACGGGGCCCACCTCGCCGATCTCGCGCTCGCGCACCAGCTCGACGCCAACTGCGCGGTGGTGCGCGACGCCCCGCGCGCCGATCCCCTCCACGCCGACGGCCCCATGCTGCTCCACCTCGACGACGGCGCGCGCTGGCTCGATCCCGGCAGCCCCGACTACCGCCCGATCGCGCGCGTCCCGCGCATCGTGGTGCGCGCCTTCCTCGCCGCCGAGGACGCCCGCTTCTTCGATCACGAGGGCTTCGACCCGTGGATGATCCGCCGCGCGCTGGCGTGGAACCTCGCGGCGGGCGCCTTCGAAAAGGGCGCATCCACCATCACGCAGCAGCTCGCACGCAACCTCTTCCTCGACGGCGAGCGCACGATCCAGCGCAAGCTGGAGGAGGTGGTGATCGCGTGGCGGCTGGAGCAGTCGCTGCCCAAGGACCGCATGCTGGAGCTCTACCTGAATATGGTGGAGCTGGGGTCGGGTGTGCGGGGCGTGGGGCCGGGGTAGCGGTACTCCAGCTCGTCGGGGATGTACGCCTCCTCATCCTCGCCCTCCGCCGCCTGCTTGCGGGCGCGGTGGAAGAAGAACTCGACGAGGGTGGTGCCGTGGTGGGCCTCGATGAAGTGGACCAGGGGCTGGGGCAGGCGGAACTCGCGGGCGAGCTCCATGCCGTCCTTCACGTGCCCGACGACGATGAGGAGGCTCATGGCGGGGCTGAGGCGGTCGTGGCGGTTGGGCCCGCCCTGCTGGTTCTCGACGAAGTACTCGGGCTTGTTCATCTTGCCCACGTCGTGGTACATGGCTCCCACGTAGGTGAGCAGCGAGTCAGCCCCGATGGACTCCGCGGCGGTCTCTGCGAGTGAAGCGACGTTGAGCGAATGGGTGTATGTGCCGGGCGCGCGCATCTGGAGCTCTCGGAGGAGCGGCTGCTTCGGGTCGCGCATTTCGCTCAGGGTGAGGCCCGTGGTCACGTTGAACGCCCGCTCGATGAGGGGCAGGATGAAGAGCGTGAGGCCCCCCACCACCAGCGTGCCGGCGCCCGTCAAGAGCGCGTCGGTCGTGAGCTCACGGATCGACTCGCGGAGCACGGGCCGGTCGAGCAGGCCGAAGACCATCGTCGCGAGCATGAGGCCCAGGCCGGTGAAGAGGCTGGAGCGGACCAGGCTGGTGCGGTCACGGACTTCCTTGAGCGTGCTGACGACGCAGGCCACGCCCGTCGTGATGATGGCCATGTGGGCCACGCCCTGCTGGAGGCAGAGGCACACGAGGAGCCCGTGGAGCAGGGCGTAGGCCAGGGCGGTGCGCCGGTCGTAGCCGATCGCCATGAGCACCGCCACGAAGACCGTCGGGAGCACCGCGACCGTCATAAGGAACTGCGGCGCGAACACCGCGCCCACGCACGCGGCCGCCAGCAGCACGCACAGAACCACGGCGACGCCGACCATCCGCGCGGCCCTGCGCTTGATCCGCGGCGCAAACAGCACCGAGTAGCCGGCCAGCGCGATCGTGACGCCCGTGCACGCCAGGAAGGTGACACCACGCTCCAGCCACCGCTGCCACCAGGCCAGCGACGCGCCGTAGGCATGCTCCTCCGCGCGCACCAGCGCGGCCTGGGAGCTCGTCAGTTCATCCCCGCGTTCGTAGATCGCTTCACCCCGCGCCGTCACCGTCATGACCGGGGCCACGGCGGCCGCGGCGTCCGCCTGGTCACGCCGGGTCAAGGCATCGTCGTACGCCGCGGTGGAGCGGTGCTGACGCTCGAACCGAGCCAGCACCACGGGGCGGAGCAGGTGCGGGAAGCCCGCCGCCTCGACCAGGGGACCGATCTGTCGTCGGACCGACGCGGGGTCGTCCGCGTTGACGAGGTCGTCGGTGCGGGCGACGGTGCTCACCTCACCCGAGATGATGCGGATGCGGGCAGCATCGAGCGATTCCCGCTGATAGGTCTGCGAGTCCAGAAGGGGCCTGGTGCGGAGCAACGCCCGCAGGGACTGGGCGTTCTGCGCCCACAGGCGTGTGGAGACCTCGTCCTTGCTCATCGTCCGCAGCGCGCTTAGCGAGGCGTCGTCCAGCGGTCCGAATCGGTCGATCACCGGTTGGGGCACGGCGGAGGTATCGGCCGCGTCCCGCAGGGAGGCGGGCAGTTGCTCCACGGCGCTCACCATGTCGTCGATGGCGCCCTCGTCGATGACGAACGCCCGTGGGGTGCGCATCCGTTCGCGCTCACGCTGCTGGCGGGTCAGGGCGTCGTCGTAGGTTTCTATGCGGTCCACCCGCACCAGGCGGGTGTCGTTCATGACTCGGTCCACAGGCGTCAGCGGGTGCGAGCGTGTCCACACCGCGATCACCGTGCACGCCAGCGCAAACACCGCGGCGATGAGCAGACCGATCCCGAGTGTGGGCTGAGTGATTCCTTCCGCGAGGCGCGAAAGAGTGGGCAGGCCACGCGCCTCCGCCTGGAACGCGCGCCGACGCTCGTCGAGGCTGCGGGAGAGCAGCCCTGTGGTGCGTGTCGTCGGCCTGGATCCTTCTCGGCTCATCGTGTGGTGGCTTTAGCCCGGGGAAAGCGCCGGGCGGGCCGTCAGTACGCACCCTCCAACGCATCACTTCCCATCGACCCATCGGCGACGTCCGATCCTGTGTTATCGGGCTGATTCACGGAGTGCGAGGCATCTTGGAGATTCTGGAACGGTCGCTTCTTGCGCTTCGGGCGTTCGTCCTCGTCATAGGCCGCAATCACCCGCTTCACCAAGTCATGACGGACAACGTCGGCCTTCTCGAACCCGACGAAGGCCACCCCGTCGGTACGGGCGAGGCGCTTGGCGGCGTCGATGAGCCCGCTTTCAGTCCCGTCGGGCAGGTCGGTCTGGGAGGGGTCTCCCGAGACGATCATCTTGCTCCCTTGGCCCATGCGCGTGAGGAACATTTTCATCTGGCCACGGGTGGCGTTCTGGGCCTCGTCCAGGATGATGACGGACTGGTTGAGGGTTCGGCCGCGCATGAATGCGAGGGGGCACACCTCGATCACGTCGTTTTCCATGAACCGGCGCGCGGTGGCGAAGTCCATCATGTCGTTGAGGGCATCAAACAGCGGGCGCAAGTATGGGTTGACCTTTTCGCGCAGGTCCCCTGGCAGGTAGCCTAGCTTCTCGCCGGCCTCGACCGCGGGCCGCGTCAACACCAATCGCTTCGCACGCCCGGACCGCAGCATGTGCACTGCAGCGGCAACGGCGAGGTAGGTCTTGCCCGTTCCTGCGGGGCCGAGCCCGAACACAAGGTCAAATTCGCGGATCGCTCGCAGGTAGTTCTCTTGGTTCGGCGTGCGGGCCCGGACAGGCTTGCCCGCCACGTACACGTTCAGGCGGTCGCCCCAATCGTCGTCGGGGCCGTACTCCGCTAGGTAGTTCGCGGTGTCCTCCGCATGGCGCCCCCACCCGCGTTCCTGGTCGTTTGGGTCGCGAGGCCTCGCCCCATGCTCGCGGATACGGGACGTCCGCTTCGCCCGCGACGCTGCACCGGCTTCCTCCGAGATGAGGTCCAGCACCTGCTGGCGGTTGAGGGGAGCGTTCGCTTCCGCTGCGTCCACGAGCGCATCAATTACTCGTCGCGCAGCGTGGACACCTCCCTGCGCGCCGCTCAGGGACACCCTACCGTCGCGAGCGGCGATCTGGACTCCCAAGGCCTCGCGGATGAGTTTGAGGTTTCGATCGGCCGAGCCGACCACTGCAGCGCGATCAGCCCCGGAGGGCACTTTGACTGTAACTTCCACCTTGAATGAACTCCCGAGCGCCCACCCGCGATCCACACGCGGGACTGAGGTACCCCAAAGGGCACACCGGGAAAAGTTTAGGAGCGGTGTGGTGCAATGCGGCACTGGGCCCGCTGGATTTATTCCTATTTTGTTAGGTATTGTTATTAGCCTATTTGGGTGTGCATCTTCCGCGTCTGGACCCGCGTTTTACGCTCCGGCCGAACGGGTACTCGCAACCGGTGACTGGAATGACGTATCCGCCGCGGTGCAATCCGGGGCTCGCGCGGTCGAAATGTCGCTGGTGAGCTCCACCGAGAGTGAAGACGGGAAGTCGCGGACCTTTCAATTAGTGACGGTGGGCGACGAGCCCGCCCGCCTGGTGGCAATGACCCGCGGTTCCGCCCAGACTCCAGCGGCAAAGTCCTGGGGAGCTGCGGGGGGCGCGGGGGCGATTGAGCTCTCGGCAAGCGTCGGCCGATTTGGCGACACGGACCGGGAGCGCAAGCTCCTCCGCGCGGTCCGGAGGCGACTGGAGCAGTTGAGCGGTGTGGACTCGTCACCTCTCCCAGATGACGTGCGGGACCTGCTGCGGTAACAGGTTGCACTCCGGGCCGAATCAGCCCACGTGCCCACAAAGACTGCCGCCATCACCACGTGCATTCCTGTCCACCGGGTCGTCCCCTTTGCGCACGTTGCAGACGTGCAGGCCTCGCTCAACTTCTACGCGTTGCTGGGCTTTCTGCCCGGCAACACCCAGCGGAACCATGCGGGCAGGCTCGTGTGGGCGTGGGCACAGTCAGAGAACATGAAGACCGGCCTCACACCCGCGGCCATCATGTTCGCGCAGGCGAGCGGGCCGGTAAACCCTGATGATCAGGCGGTGCTGTTCTACATGCACTGCCTGAATGTGGGCGCGCTGCGCGCCCACCTGCTCGCGTCCGGAGTTCCCGATGCGGGCGTGTTTCCACCGCGGGACACTCGCGAGACACAGCGGGGCGTCGCGTACGCGACGACGTACCCGGTGTACATGAGCGAGGGAGAACTTCGGGTGCACGACCCGGATGGGTACGTCATCCTCATAGGGCAGTGCACGCCACCGACACCGCTTTGAGTTCAGGAGCATGGACCGCCACTGAACACGCTGAGCATCGCGTCGATGTCGGCGGTATCCGGGAACAACCCGTCGTTGTTGAAGTCCACATCGCCGCAGGCACCCGTAGAGCACCCGCCGCCGGAGAAGACGCTGAAGAAGTCGTCGAGGTCGAGCGTATCGGGGAAAAGTCCGTCGGCGTTAAAGTCGATGGCGTCGCACGTGGAGCCGCCCGCGCCGAATTCCACGAAGGAATCGTCGTTGCTGGAATGGTGCCGGACGCGGACGTGGCAGTCGTCGTCGGAGGGCGGGGCGTCCCCCGCGATGAACCGAAGGCTGGAGAGGAACACAGCGGAGTCGTAGATTTCGTCGCCGGTATCCGCGACAACGATTGTGACCGTCTGGCGGTGGCCGGGGTTCAGCGGGGCCATCAGCTCCAGGATGCGCGTCACACCGTCGTACTCCAGGTCGGCGGCGAGCGGCACACTCGCGTCGGCCGAATCGCCGTTGGTCATGAAGTGGACGTTGTCGCCCTGGCTCAGGAGCGAGACCGGACGACCGTCCGGCAGGCGGGCGTAGTTCACGCCATCCACGATGAACGCGAACCCGTCGGCGTAGCCGGTGCCCGACCATTCGGGGAATTCCTCGGAGGCGTACACGAAGTCGGCCTGCACCGCGACGACGCCCTCGGGCACATCAATATCGAAGGTGATCTCGTTCTCGTCGCGTTCCTGCAGGCGGCCGCCGTGGCGTGTCGTGCCCGTCTGGGCGGGGAAGTCGCGGAAGTAATTGTTCCCGCCCGTGTTTGTCACGTTGGACCACCACCCGAGCGTGTTCGTGTTCGGGATGCTCGTGACGAGCCCGCTCGACAGCACGATGCCCGAGCCGAGCGTCTGGGATGTGCCCTGCGCGCCGCGGAGGGTGAGCGAGTTCAGCAGCCCGCCCTGTGACCCGGCGATGGTCTGCCCGACGTAGTGGACCGAACTGCCCGGCACCGACGACTCGCTGAGGCCGCTGTTCTGCAGCAGCCGAGTGATCAGCGGGAGGCCTGTGGGGTCGGACATACCGGTGACTTGTGCAGACGCAAAGGGTGCGAGAAGGACGAGCGAAGTAGCGAGGCAGAGCGATTTCATGGGGCTTCCTTGGATGGTGCCCCTTGAGGAACCCAGGGGCGCACGCCCATGCGTCAAACGCCCGGACATTCTGTCAGGCTTTCTGCGCCGACGGTCAGCGCGTGGGGAGGCTCATTCCCCGTCCTCGACCGATGTCGGCAGCACCAGCCGGCCGTGGGTATCCAGCCTCACGGCTTGGTTCGCGACAAGCTGACGCACGCCTTCGTACACCACCGCGCACACCGCCGTCGCGAGGTTGAGGGACCGCTCCTGCGGCACCATGGGCAGCGCGAGCAGTTGATCGGGGTGCGCCGCGAGGATTGACTCGTCGAGCCCGCGCGTTTCCTTTCCGAACACAAGTGTGTCGCCCCGCTGGAAGGGGGCGTCGTACAGCGTGCGCGGCGCCTTGGTGGTCAAGAACCAGGCCCCGGGCTTTCGGGGTGGGCGTGCAACCTCGTAGTGCTTCCAGGACTCGTGGTGCGTCACATCGAGCCGCGGCCAGTAGTCCAGGCCCGCGCGGCGGCAGGCCTTCTCGCTGACTTCGAAACCGAGCGGGTGCACCAGGTGCAGCGCGCAGGCCGTCGCGACGCAGGTACGCCCGATGTTCCCGGTATTGTTCGGGATTTCAGGCTCGACAAGGACAACGTGGAACAGCGGCGCGGGCACAAGAAACTACTTCCCGGCCTTGTGCGCCTTGAGCCATTCTTCCTCGACCTTTCGCCTGGCGATGATGCCCGGGTCCTTTTTAATGATCTCGTCGAGGGCGGCGAAACCGTTGACCTTGGCCTGGTCATGCTGCCACCAGCGGCACCAGCCGTCGCTGGAAAGCATCATGAACGCGGGAAGGATGGTCCCGGCACTGTCGGCGTTGATGATCTTGTAGGGTTCGCTGTCGAGCGAGGGGACGAGGTAGTGTTCGAACTTTCGAGTCCGGCAGATGTCGTCAAACCGCTCCATGAGACGCTTGGGGTCGCGCTGCTCAGGGGTGAACTTGCCGGTGCCAATGCCCTCGAAGTTGCACATGACGCCCACAATGACCACGTCGCGCCCGTACTTGCGCTGGTAGTTGTCCATGATGGGCATGAGCTGGTCGAACGAGCCCGACGCGTTGGGGGTCCATTCGTACACCATGACCGCACGTCCCTTGAGCTCGGGCTTGCTTGGGTACCAGCCCGTGGACGGGAGCGGGATCTGCTTGCTGGGCAGCTCGGCCCGGGGGTCCTGCTGCAGCTTGTTCTCGTCCGCGGGGCGCGGGGGCCACTTGACGTTGTTGTAGTCGCTCTCGCTGGGAGCGGGGAACGGGAGCTCGGGGATCTCGACGAATGTGCCGGCGGAGTTGATCGCCTGGGACTTCTTGAAGTCCTTCAGTATACCGGCAGCCTCGTCGCTCAAACGGCCGTTGATGTTGGCCGCGTCGTCCTTGCTCTCGGCGACGAGCTGGTCCACGGCGGCGTCCACCGATTCCGCCGTCACGTCGGCGTACCGCAGGTTGCCGGCGCGGTCCAGCACGTAGAAGTCAGGGTCCAGGTCGGCGCTGATGGTTGACCGGAACTCACCCTTGGCATCGTGCGCGACAAGCAGGTTGCCGGCGCCCGCCTTGGGTTTGGCCGCGTTCGTCCAGTCCTGTTGAGAGTGGGCCATGACGACGACGATGTTGTCCTTGTGCTTGTCCGCGATGCGCGTCGCAGTCTGGACCGCCTTGCGCCCGGTCGGGAGGTAGTCGGTCCATGTCACGATCAGCACCACCTTGCCCGCGGTGTCCGTGCTCGTGAGGCCCTTGCCGTTCTGCCAGTCACTCAGCTTGGACCATGTCGCGGGATCAAAGGCCTTGCGCTCGCGGGCATCGAGCGTCGCACGCCGCGGACCTTCGCCCTCGCGGGAGATGCTCTTCTCGGCCTTCGCGATCGGGCCCAGCTGAGGTGCCTCGATCTGGGCTTGGGCAAGGCCGGCAAGGAGGGAAAGGCAGGCAATGGTGGCAACAGCACGACCTGAACGCATGGGGGCTTCCTCACTTCTGGGGCGGCCGGACGCGGACGGCTCCCGACCGTCCCAGAGCATATTCGGGCAGGGGATTGGACGCGGGAGGGCGGGTTTGGTTCACTGCCGCGGGAGAAGGGCCATCGCAACCGCACCGGCGACCGCCACGTTCAGCGAATCTACCCCGGAACGCATGGGGATCCGCACCAGCATGTCCGCCTTGTGCAATGCGTGTGGGGTGAGACCGGGACCCTCGGCACCCAGGAGCAGCGCGTACCGCCGTGGAGGTAGCTGGTGGATATCCAGGGCATTCGAGACAGGCGTCAGGGCGAGCGTGGTCCAACCGGCCGACCTCACCCGTTCAAGGTCATTGGGCCAATGGGCAAGGCGGGCAAAGGGAACTTCAAGCACGTGCCCGATCGAGACCCGCAGTGACTTGCGGTAGAAGGGGTCGCAGCAGCCCGGACCCAGCAGCACGCCCGGTCGCTCACCCCCGAGCGCGGCGATATTTCGGAAGACAGAGCCAACATTGTCGTGGTTCGATAACCCTTCGAGGATCGTCAGCGACGTGCAGTCGCGGAGCATGATGTCAACGTCCGCGTCTGGTGGGCGCTGGCCGGACGCGAGTACACCACGATGGAAGTTGAAGCCCACGATACGCTCCATCACCGCGGGTTCCACCGTGTAGACAGGGAAGGGGTCGGCGTTGTAGCGGGGAGCTATTGCTGGAGCAATCCGCTCGAGCATCGAGGGTGCAATAGCAATTGCCAGCACGCGGCACCGCGACGCAAGGAGTTGATGCACCGTGTGTTCGCTCTCCGCGATGAACGTATCGCGCGAGCCCAGGAACTCCAAGCGGCGGAGTTCGGCGTCCTTCAGGTTTGCGAAACCCTCCATGCGGGGGTCGTTGGCGTCCGAAATGGCAATAGTGGGGAACGGGAACACGGGTGATGATTGGCAGGCGGCAAACAGCAGACGATGGTTCATATGGACGGCAACCCCACCGCTGGTTCGGCATCTCAAGCAAACCCGCCATGCGAACCCTTGTTGCCATCCCCGTGTTCAACGAAGCCCGGTATGTTCGAAGGGTGTTGGAGCGGGTGCTGAGCATCCACCCGAACGTGCTGGTGATTGATGACGGGTCTTCGGACGCCACGCCGGCGATCGTTGCAGAATTCCAGGGCCGTGTGGACGTTATTCGTCACGCCCGCAACATGGGGTACGGCCAGTCGATGATCGATGCGTTCGCGTACGCGCGGGCGCACGGGTTTGATTGGCTCATCACCATGGACTGCGACGAGCAGCACGAGCCAGCCGCCATCCCCCACTTCATCGACGAGGCAGCAAGGGGCGACGCGGACATCATCAGCGGCTCGCGGTACCTGCTGCCGCCGGACCAGGCCGCGCCGCCCGAGCGCCGGGCCGTGAACGCCGCGATCACGTCGGAGATCAATGCGCGGCTGTCGCGTTGCCTGGGCGGGCTCATGACGGACGCGTTCTGCGGATTCAAGGCGTACCGCGTCGCGCCGCTCGCGGACATGATGCTGACGGAAACCGGTTACGCGTTCCCGATGCAGTTCTGGGCGCAGGCGGCGGCGCTTCGGCTGAGGGTTCGCGAGATGCCGGTCCGCCTTATTTACAACGACCCCAACCGCTCGTTCGGCGCTGTATTGGATGACCCCGGGGTGCGGCTTGCCCACTACAGGCGCGTCCTGCACGAGGAGCTACTCGCGCACGCCTCTTGCCTGCCGGAGCGGGCCCTCGCGGGGTTGCTCCGGGAGGGCGAGCAGTCGGCGGCGTGCCCGTGCGTCAAGCACCCGGCGCACCGCGATCGGGCCGGGGCGCGGGGTGACGGCGTGGACGGGTAACGGGCGGTGATGACTCGCAGAACCACGGGTACTGTCGCCGCGTGACCGACCAATCTCTGCATCTTGACGCCACCGAGAGTGTGACGGTCGTCCCGCCCGCAAGCGGTTTTCTCGTAGCGCTCACGGACAAGCCGCTGACGCCCGCGCAGGTGCAATTCCGCGACGAAATCGGGCTGCCGGCCGCCGGACCCATCGTGATGTCCGGGCATCAGGCGGAGATATGGCACCCGGGGATTGCCGCAAAGTGGTTTGCGATGACCACGCTCGCCCGCCGGTTTGGCGCACGCCCGGCGTGGGTGGTGGTCGATCAAGACGACAACGATCCCTCCCGCATTAAGTACCCAACTGCAAGCCTGGGACGACTCACGCTGGGGGCGAGCCGACCGGCCATGCCGACCTGCGCGAGACCTGCGGAGACCTTGCCCAAAGACGTCCCTGAAGACTGCGCTCCGGCTGCACGGGAAGGTCTTGAGCACCTGTTGCGGGCTGTGAACGCACACGCAAACGCGACGACGCTCGCAGAGCAGTACACCAACGCGGCGTGCGACCTGCTGGGTTCACACGCGCAGGGTGTCACACTTGTTTACGCGACACGCCTCAGGCAAACGACGCTGTTCCGCGCATTCGTGCGTTCGATGCGCGACGATTCCACCGCCGTTCGCCTCTACAACCGAGCGGTGCAGGAAACGGGCGGCGCGGGGGGCGTGCGGCCCTTGCGCTCTGACTCGACGCGGGGCGACGAACTCCCGCTGTGGCATGTCCACCCATCGGGAGCTCGGTTGCCCGTGTACGCCCGGGACGCTGCACAGCCCGGTGAAGTACTCACGCCCAAGGCCCTGGTCCTTACTGCCCTCCTTCGTCTGGCGGGCTGCGAGCTGTTCATCCATGGTCTCGGGGGCGGCGTCTATGACCGCGTGACGGACCGCTGGCTGGAATTGCTCGCGAATGAAGCTGCGACACGCCCGCTTGTGGCGGGTGCGCCGCCCGCGCCCACGTGCGTAGTTTCAGCGACAAAGTACCTTCCTCTGGACGGCCCCGATGTGCCCTCGCCCGGGGCGATCGCTCACGCGTCCTGGCTCGCCCACCGCGCGAAGCACGACCCGCTGGTCCTGGGTGATCGTGTGGCCGCCGCGCAACGGTCGTTGCTGCTGCGCGGGGTGACGGGTGCGCCGTCGAAGCGAGAGCGGTTCGCCGCGTTCCTTGCATTGCACAAGTTCCTGAGCGAGTACAGAGCATCGCACGCGGCGGACCTTGCCGCATCGGACGCGTCGGTGGCCGCGGCGGGGGCTTCGCGGCGTGCCGCGGGGGTGAGGTTTGACCGTACATGGGCGTTCCCCCTGTATGGCCCGACCTCGCTGGAAGGCCTGCACGCAGAGGTTGCGCGCACCTTGCAACAGTGAATACTCGCGGGAGGGGGCTCTGCAGGTGCCCGCGTACTGTGCGTCATGCGTGCGTGGTTCTCTTTTCTTGCTGCGTGTGCGTCCGTTTTCTTGAGTGGCTGCCCAAAGGCGCCACCGCCACCCTCGCCCCCCCCGCCCCCGGCTGCTGCGCCCACCGCTCCGTCGCCCCGCATCGTGTCGCTGAGCCCGGCGGTGTCAGTCATCCTCCGGGACCTGGGGCACGAGCCGGAAGTCGTAGGGCGTCATGCGTATGACTTTGTGCTGGCTTCGGGCGTGCCGGTGTGCGGCGATCAATCTGGTATTGACTACGAGTCCCTCGTGCGGACCAAGCCGACGCACGTATTCACTCAGTGGGGTTCCCGGGCATTGCCCGAACGCCTGCGAACGATGGCCGCCGAGCAGAAGTGGACGCTGCGCGACGTGCCCATCCTGACGCTGGACGATATTGGCGCGGCGGTGGCCACGGTGGACCGCGCGGCCCGCAACGCGGGCGAGGATGACCCCCTGTCCTCCCTTGCGAAGCAGTTGCAGTCTGGCCTGATGGAGCTCTCGCACCCGACCACCACGCCCGACCGGTCGTCCGCGGGCAAGGTGCTTCTGCTGATCTCGACCGCTCCACCCACGGCGCTAGGGCCCGGCTCGGCGCACGATGAATTGCTCCGTGCGATCGGCGCGGTCCCGGCGCTGGCGGACGGGAAGGCGTACGCAGAGCTCACGCACGAGGACCTGGTGCGGTTGGCGCCCGAAGCCATCATTCTGTTTTTGCCGCGGGCAGCGAATAGTGCGGCCGCTCCAAGCACAGAAGCGGGAGGCACACCCGCGAACGACCCATGGAAACCGCTGCGCGAGCTCAATCTGCCTGCGCTGCGAAGCAATCATGTCGCGGTAATCGACGACCCCTTGGCCCTGCTGCCCAGTACCGGGCTCATCCCCGTTGGCGAAAAGATGAAGACCCTCCTCAGCCAGTGGGAAAAGAAGTAGTCAAGTGGAAAGGCGATACGCTCCGCCATGACCGAGTTTTCCCGTGCTGCTGTCGCTGCCGACCACCGCCTTGCGTCCCTGGCTGGCCTGGAAGTACTGCGCGCAGGTGGCAATGCTGTGGACGCGGCGGTGGCCACGTCGTTCGCCCTGTCGGTTGTACGCCCGTACTCGTGCGGTGTGGGAGGCGGCGGGTTCATGGTGGTGCACCTGCGCGAGCACACAAAGCTCGGGGCGAGCATCACCAACCCGGTCGTGACGGCCATCAACTACCGTGAGATGTGCCCGGCTGCGGTCGGCCCCGACTACTACGAATCGATCACCGACCCGGATGCGGCGACCCGCGGCGGACGTGCGGTGGCGGTGCCGGGCCATGTCGCAGGGATGCTGCACGCGCTGGAGAAGTACGGCACGATGCCCCGCGAGGCGGTGCTGGCACCGGCCATCCGCATCGCCCGCGAGGGGTACGCGGTGGACGCGCACTACGTCGAAAGCGCGCAGGATGTCTTCGAATGGCTGCGGGACGCCGGCAAGGGGGAGGGCAGGCCGCTCAACAAGGACAAGGTCTCTCGGGTCGGGTTCCTGTGGTCACGCTTCCTTCGAGATGGTGCGATCAAGGTCGGGGACCGGGTTGCGCTGCCGGAGCAGGCGGAACTGCTCTCGTCCATCGCCCGCGACGGCGCACCGGCGTTCTATGAAGGAGACGCCGCCCGCCGGATCATCGACGCGGTTCACCACGATGGGGGTGAGCTCTCGATGGAGGACCTTGCGGGATTCCGCGTAGAAGAACTGACCCCGTTCGTGACTCACTTTGCGGGGCGCACATTCCTCAGCATGCCACCCCCCAGCAGCGGCGGCATCGTGCTCGCGCAGGTCCTGGCGATGCTGGAATTCCGGCGGGAGGATGTGCGCCGGATCGTCGAGTGTCACGGGCACAACAGCGCAGAGTACATACACTTCGTGGTAGAGGCGTGCAAGCACGCGTTCGCCGACCGGGCCCGATGGATGGGTGACACCAACTTCGTGGACGTGCCCCTCGCCCGCCTGCTGGACCCGGGTTACCTGCGATCGCGGGCCGAGGCCATCCGGGAAGACCGGACGTTCCCGCAGGACGTTTACGGCATGGCGCTCCAGCCCAAGGACGGCCACGGCACAAGCCACCTGTGCGTGGTTGACAGCGCGGGCAACGCGGTCGCGTGCACCGAGACGATCAACCTCGTGTTCGGTTCGCTCGTCGGCGTACCCGAGTACGGATTCATCCTCAACGACACGATGGACGACTTTGTCACGCGTACGGGGCACGCGAACGCTTTCGGCCTCGTCCACGGCGACCGCAACCGCCCGCAGCCCGGCAAACGCCCGCTCAGCTGCATGACCCCGACGGTCGTTCTGGATGGCGTGGGGGGAGCAAGGCCGCTGGCGCACCCGGTGTTCATGCTCGCCGGGGGGTCTGGAGGTCCACGCATCATCAGCGCCACGCTCCAGGCGCTGCTCAACGTGCTTCTGTTCGACGCCAGCGCAGAGGAGAGCGTGGGCCGGGCCCGCTTCCACCACCAGTGGAGTCCGCACACCCTCCAGCTGGAAGACACGCTCCTCCAATCGCGCGCACGGGACAGCCTCGCCGCACGGGGCCACGATGTGACGCGACGCCAGCCTGTCGGCGCCGTGCAAGTGATCCGCAGGACCAAGGACATGTGGCAGCCCGCCTCGGACCCGCGCAAGGGCGGTGCGCCGGCGGGGATGTAGACCCGCCGTCAGACGCCCCGGGCTTCCAACCAGCGGTGGAACGCGTCGAGCGACTCGCGTTCCATGGCGGTGGCGGTCGCGACCTCCTCGACCGTGACGCTGCTCGCGCCCAGCGTGAGAGCGGCGACCTTGCCCGACAGGAACTTGGTGCGAGCCGCGATGAAAACCCTCGGGTTGGCGTCCCGTACTGCCTGCACCGCGTGCAGCACTGCCTCGTCATCGGGCACGGTGATGAAGATCGCGTCAGCGTGGTGCACGCCCGCCCGCTCGAGCACCTCGTGGTTGCTGATGTCGCCAAAGATGATCGTGCGCCCGAGCGAGGCCTGGCGGTTGACGGTCTTGGCATTGAGTTCGACGACCACGTAGGCCGCCTTCTGGATGTCAAACCGATCTGCGAGGGCACGCCCCACAGGACCGAACCCGGCGATGATGATGTGACGGGACGCTGCCATCGGACCGACGGGCACTTGCACGGCCAGCTCCGCGGCCCGCTCGGCGGCCCGCTCGGCGGCCCGCTCGGCCGGTTGATCTTCCAGCGACTGAAGTGCATTCTGCGCGTGTGGTAAAGAGGGCGGAGCGCCCGCAGCGTCTCTCAGCACGGTGCCACGCACCCAGCGGGATAGGGGGAGCGTTCGCAGCCGGGTAGCGAGGGAATGGCTCGGGCCCGCGAGCACCGGCGTCGCGATGAGCGTCAGGATGACCACCGCGATGGCGCTGCCCTTCTCCGCAGGGTTGAGAGTCGCCGCGCCTGCGGCCAGAAGCACCAGCGAAAACTCGCCCGCATTTCCCATGTAAACACCGGAGATGAGCGCGGACGGCGCGGTCATGCCCATGATGTACGCCGTAAGACCCGTAAGAAGCGTCTTCAGCACGATCACCGCCACCGTGGCAATGAGCACCGCTGTAAGGTGCTGCAGCAGGTCCCCGGGCACGACATTCAACCCGACACCCGTGAAAAAGAGCGCAAGAAGCAGGTCCCTGAGCGGCGCGAACTGGCCTGCGAGCTGGTAACGGAAGGGAGTTCCGGCGAGAAGGAACCCCGCAAGGAACGCGCCCATTTCAGGCGAAAACCCTATAAAACTGGTCCACGCGGCGCTCAGCAGCGCGAGCGCCGCGGAGACGATGAGGATGAGTTCCGCGTTGGCCAGACGTGCCACACCCGCCAAGAGCCGGGGAAGGAGCAGCCGCCCCAGCCAGAGCATGAGGAACACACCACTTGAGGCAAGGAGCCCCCGGAGAATCCCCGAGGCCCAGGGGGGGAGGCCTGCGGGTTCGGATGTCGTCGCGGTGCCCTTTGCCCACGCCCCAATCACGGGGACGATCGCAAGGAACACGACGCTCAGCAGGTCCTGCACGATCGACACGCCCAGGGATACCCGCCCGTGCTGACTCTGGAGCTCGCGCCGGTTCATGAGAATGCGCACGAGCACGGCCGTCGATGAGATGGACGCGGCCATGGCCAGGATGAGCGCCGCGGGGCGCGGCACGCCCATGAGCAGGAACACGCTCCAGAGAACGCCCACCGTGACGAGCGTGGAAATAACCCCCACCGCGACGATGTGCACCATCCCGCGCTGCATCGATGAAAGGTCGATGTGCAGGCCGATCGTAAACATCAGGAGGATCGTCGCGAGGTGCGAGATCTGCTCCGCGGCCTCCACATTCTTGATAAGCCCCAGCGACGCGGGCGCGACGATCGCCCCGGCCACGAGGTAGCCGGGGATCGAGTCGAGCCTGAACTTGCGGAAGACGACCGCAACCACGGCCGCAGTGACCAGGATGATGAGCATCGCCGCGGCGAACGACTGCTCGGGAATCTCGGCGCTCGCGATGACCAGGAGGGAGGGCACAGGCCAGCATAGCACCACGGCCATCGCGCAACCGCCGTGAAGAGCGCGGGGCCCTAGCGCCTTCGGGCAACGACGGCAAGCAGCGTGATGTCCGCGGGGGTGATGCCCTCGAGGCGTGCCGCCTCGCCGAACGTGCGGGGACGGAAGCGGTGCAGCGCCTGGCGTGCCTCGGCCCGGAGGTGATGAACGCTGAGGTAATCGATGTCGTCGGGGAGGCGCCGGTGCTCCATCTCTGCGTGCCGGCGGACCTCCGCACGCTGCCGGACGATGTACGCGGCGTACCGGCGCTCGGCGTGGACCGTGCGGACGACCGCGCGGTCGACGGCAGGCGCACCGACCGCGGCGAGCGTCCGCTCAAAGTCCGCGACCTCGTAGGTGTTGCCGCGGAGCACGAGCTCAAGCGGGCGGCCCTCGTGCGAAGCGGCGTCCACCAGGGCGTTGAGGTCCGCCATTTGACGCTGACGCTCGGCAAACGCCGCGAGGCGGGCACGGCCGAGGTGTGTCCCTTGCAGCACGCCAAGGTCCCGCGCGACAGGCGTCAGCCGGTCCGGCGCGTTGTCCGCCCGCAGGAGCAGGCGGTGCTCGGCCCGGCTCGTGAACATCCGGTACGGCTCCACGGGCGTCTTTGTGACCAGGTCGTCCATGAGCACGCCGATGTACGCTTGATCGCGGCCCAGCGACCATTCCGGTCGGGAAGTGGCCCGGAGGGCCGCGTTCACGCCCGCCACGAGCCCTTGTGCTGCCGCCTCCTCATAGCCGCTGGTGCCGTTGATCTGCCCGGCAAGGAACAGGTTCGCCACGCGCTTGGTCTCTCCCGTGACATTGATCTGGTGCGGCCGGACCATGTCGTACTCGACCGCGTATCCGTGCCGATGGATGTGCGCACGCTCGCAACCGGGCATCGACCGCACCACCGCGTCCTGCACATCCGGGGGCAGGCTGGTGGAGATGCCGTTGCAGTACACCCAGTCGCTGGACCAGCTCTCGGGCTCGAGAAAGACCCCGTGGCTTTCCCGCTGTGAGAAGCGAACGACCTTGTCCTCGATCGATGGGCAGTAGCGCGGGCCCGTGGACTCGATCTGGCCCGAGTACATCGGTGCCCGGTGCAGGTTCGCCCGGATCATGTCGTGCGAAGCCCCGGTCGTCGCCGTCATCCGGCAGGCCACCTGGGGCAGGAGCGGGAAAGGTGACCCGAGCACACCGCGCTCCGCCCACGCCCGCAGCAACTCCCCCACCCTCGCATCAGGTCCTTGTGCATCGCTCGCCCACCACGCTGTCGGCTCGGTGCCTGTCGCCACTTCACACTGCCCCGACAACTCGCTGAACGCAACAGGCTCGTCGTCCCCGGCCTGTGCATCCAGCATGTCCCAGCGGATGCTCGCGCGTGCGAGGCGTGGCGGCGTGCCGGTCTTGAGGCGCGCGAGCTCAAAGCCCATGTCACGGAGCGAGTCGCTGATGGCGTGGGCAGCGCCCTCACCGTGCCGTCCGCCGGGGGTCTTGGCTTCACCCGTGTGCATGAGCCCCCGCATGAATGTGCCCGTGGTCAGCACCACGGCGTGTGCAGAAAGCCGAGACGGCGCACCGGGACGGGTGGGGCGAAGCTCGACCCCCCTGCACACGCCGTGCTCAACCATGATGCGTTCCACCGAGCCCTCAATCACGTCGACTTCCCGGCGCGACGCGATGAGCAACTGCACAGCCTGCGCGTACGCGTGCTTGTCGCACTGCGCGCGCGGGCCCTGCACCGCGGAGCCTTTGCTTGTGTTGAGGACCTTGAACTGAATCCCCGTGGCGTCCGTCGCGAGACCCATGAGCCCGCCGAGCGCGTCGATTTCCCTGACCAATTGGCCTTTGGCAAGCCCGCCGATGGCGGGGTTGCAGGACATGACGCCGATCTTGCTCGCATCAAGCGTCACAAGCGCGACGGAGCCAGAGCCGGGAAGAAGATTCGCCGCCGCCCACGCGGCCTCCACGCCCGCGTGCCCGCCACCGATGACAATGACCGAATACGCCTTCACTCAGCGGATTATTGGTATTGAGCGATGAGGCCGCCAATCAGTGTGCGTTCCGGTGCACAAATCCCCGGAACAGCGTGAGCCAGAGGATTTTGAGGTCCAGGCCCAGGCTCCAGTGGCGGATGTAGAACAGGTCAAGCTGCAGTCGCTTGCGCAGGCTGGTGTCCCCGCGCAGGCCGTTGACCTGAGCCCAGCCGGTGATTCCGGCCTTCACGTGCTGACGAAGGATGTACCCGCGCCAATCCTCCCGGAAGCGTGCGATGAGTTCCGGGCGCTCGGGCCGCGGGCCCACAAGGCTCATGTCGCCCAGCAGAACATTGAAGAGCTGCGGGAGCTCGTCCAGGCTCGTGCGCCGGAGCCACCGCCCCACGGGTGTGATGCGCGGGTCGTCCCTGGTCGTCCACGCCGCGGGGGGCTGCTCGTCCTGCTCGTGCTGCATGGTGCGGAACTTGAGGATGTCGAACTCTTCACCGCCCAGCGACACCCGCTTCTGCCTGAAGATGACCGGCCCGGTGCTGGTCGCGGCAATCACGCCGGCAAGGACAAGCATGAGCGGCGAGAACAGGACGATCCCGGCGAACGCACCGGCAATATCGAGCGTGCGCTTGAGGGCCCCCTCCACACCGTTCATCGGGTTCTCGCGGATGGACAGGATGGGCATGCCCTCAAGCTCGTTGATGGACATGGAAAGGGGTACGTAACGTGGACTGACGTCCGGGATGATGCGGACATCCAGGGGGAACTTCTCCAGGCGACGGAGCAGCCCCGGCACCAGACTCGCACGGCTGTTGGGCAGGGCCAGGTACACCGCGTCGACAGGATGGGCTTCCAGGGTCGCCTCCAGCTGAGCCAACCCGGCGTGCACAGGCCGCTGCGTGATATCGAGCGTCCGCGACGGGTGCTCATGATGATCGATGAAGTACGCGACGTGGATACCGGTCCACGAGTTGCGGTCCAACGTCCTGCACGCGATGCGCCCAAGGCGTCCGGTGCCGATGACGGCAACGTGCCGGAGGTTGTACCCGCGGCGGCGGAGATTCCGCAGGACAGCGCGGAAAACCGTGCGCTCTGTGAACAAGCAGAGGGGCAGGAAGATGGCGAGGGCGAGGAGCTGGATGCGGCCCGCGTCGAGCATCAACCCCGCGACGTGAACCTGCACGCCGCCCTGCCAGCCACCCAAAAGGTCGGTCCCAAGCGCCCACAGCAGCACGATGAGCGAGACGATCGTCGAGAGTGAGGCATTGAACACCTGGCGGGCCTCGGCAAAGAGCCGCCGGTCACGCCAGGGACGGTACAGCCGGAACATCCGCATCGAGGCGATTGCGAGCGGGATGGCGAAAAGCACCAGCGGCTCCCGCGCGAGCGTTCGGAGCCCCTCAAACCCTGCCAGGGAAGGGAACGACCCCTCCACGTAGTGCCGCCGGACCACCCACGCGAGCACGCACGCCAGCGCAACGACCAAGGCGTCGGTCAGACCCAGCAGGGTGACAAAAAGTTGGTGACGTTGCTTGAGCACGTGTGCGTGGCGTGGGGGACATCCTGTGCTGGTGCGCGCCGGCGGCCTCTCCCCGAGTGCCTGCGTCCGCGGATTCCCCCTGCCCCACAGTGTACCAGCCCTCTGACGAGTTCGGGCATGAAAACTTCCAAACCTGGGACGTGCGGTCAAGTCGCAAGTCCAACAGATGCAAGACTTGCGCCACGTGCCCGTCAGATGTCATCTGCCCGCCCTGATCCAGCGCAGCGTGACCCACAGGACCGCGAAGTAGTACACGAGCGCACACCACCCCATGCCCGCCACAAACCGCCACTGGAATACGGCGTGGCTCCATCGGGGGACCGGGGGCGGGAGAATCATGGAGAGGAACATCAGACCCCACGCCGCAACGACGGGCCATCGCGGTGCCCCCGCGCGGGGAAAGAACATCGCCGGGGCAACAATCACCGCGGGAAATGCCATGAGATAGAAGTGACGCGCGACACTCTGCGGGCTGAACACGACGGTCGCCGCGATCAGCCCCGCCCACTCGACGCCCACGAGCATCGCGCGCGGTGCGTCGTCGGAGCCGCGCTCGGCGCCTCCCCACCGCCCCTGGAAGAGTGAAAACCCCGCGCGTGTGACCATCCACCAGCCGACGAGGAACGCGGCGCCCGCAACACCCCCGCACGACGCCGCAAAGAGCCACGCGTGCTCGTGATGCCCGATCATCCGCGCGAGCCCGCTTGTCACGGACACGCTCTGCAGCCAATCGAGGGAGTGGACCGCGACGCCCGGGCCGTAGTCGGTGCGAATGTGGAACATGTCGATCATGCCGCCCGCGGCACGCCGCAGGTAGTCGGTGTTGGTCCGCCACCCCCACACGGGCACTCCCGCGCACGCGCCCACGATCATCCCCGTGAGCATCCCCGCGCATTCACGCACTCGCCCCCGGGTCATGAAGTAGATAAGGAATATCAGCGCATGATACTTCACCGCGCACGCAAGGCCCAGCCAGAACCCGCAGAGGAACGGGCGGTGACGCTCGCAGCGGAAGCCCGCCGCGATGAGGATCAGCGTGACGGTGTCGGTCTGACCGTTCTGAATCACTGCGCGGGCCTTGTCGAACACCGCGAGCGTGCCCGCTCCCGCGATCACCCAGGCCAGCACGGTGTCGTGCGCCCACGCGGCGCCCGCTCCGAATCGTTGGCACACCTCACGCGCCAGCAGCCATGATGCCGCGACCATGATCCCCGTGTTCACGATCGTCCAAAGCACAGCCGACCAGTGGTAATCAATGGCCGACAACGGGAGCATCAGGACCGAGATCAACGGCGGGTAGATGTACCCACCGAGCCCCGAGAGGTAAATGTCCGCGCCGGTGCGAGCCGCCTCGCCGGCCTTGTAGAAGTGGATGTAATCCCGCTCCCACCTCCACCCAAGGCTGAAGGCGTAGACGCCCATAGACAAGAGCATGAAAAGGGCGAACGCTCCGACCACCATCCTCGCGACGATTCTTCGGTGCGCTGGCTGGAGCTCATCCCACCCTGCCCTCCACACCGGATGCCGCGGCCAGTGCGGCGGCTCATTCGCCGACGGCTGCACATGCCCAGCAGGCAGATTGGAAGGAGTCGTAGGCACCCGCGCCCGGAGTGTAACGGAACACGCTTGTTTTCACAAGCAGGCACGAGCCCTACACCCAGGCCCCGCGCGGAGCAGTTCGTGGCCCAACGAGGCCGAGGAAATCACATGTCCGTGAGGCGATGCCCGGCCGAGTGTGGTGGACGCTCACGCTTCCGCGGCCAGAGCAGCCGCATGAGGCTGAACTTCTGGAAGGGAGAGCGGCTTCGTTTCGATGTACCCCGCCGCGCTCCTCCACGGTGGAACCGCCAGGCGCGCCACCCTGGCACGAATACGCAACGCGGCCGCCAGCATCCTGGGGCCGTCCCTCATTACGCGGATGCTGCCGCCGGGCTGATGGTCCCAGCACACCCCCACCTCGCGGACTTCCATGCCCGCCTTTCTGGCCAGCAGCAGGTGCTCCACATCAAACGCGAAACCACCCTCGACGGATTGGGCGGAAATGAGTCTCGCCGCGTCCGCGCGGTAGAGCTTGAACCCGCACTGCGTGTCGCGAGCAAGGTCCATCCCCAGGAGCGCAAGGCCCGTGTGGAACGCACGCCCCGCGAAACGCCGCGCGGCGCTCGTCACGACAACCGAATCACCCACCGCTCGCGACGCGATGATGATCGGAGCGCCGGTGCGTCGCGCCTCTGCGTTGAGCTTCTCCAACTCGATAAGGCGCGTCGAGTTGTCCGCGTCCATGAACAACACCCACGACCCCGTCGCCGCGCGCATGCCCGTCCGCACCGCGGCCCCCTTCCCCTGGTTGGCCTCGTGGCGGAGCAGTCGGATGCTCACCAGCCCGATCTGCCCGCACAACCCGCGGGCAGTGCGGTATGTCGCGTCGCTGCTGCCGTCGTCGATGAGCAGGACTTCCGCGGGCACGTGCCACGCCTCAAGCGTCGCGCACACGTCCGCCACGGTCTGGCCGATGCGGGCCGACTCGTTGAACATGGGGATGAGGACGCTGAGCGCGGGGGGCAAAGGGCTCACAGTCTGCGCCACTCGGCGCTGGAACGTGGGTTGCCACCCGCATCCGCGATCCGCCGGAGCACGTCCTGCTCCAGGCTGCTGATCCGCGCCGTATCGGGCGGGGTGATCTGGGCCACCGCGACAAGGTCGCCCCGGCGCCCATCGTCGGTCGTGATGCCGAGCCCTCGCATGCGGAGTTTCTTCCCGCTCGCGGTGCCCGGCGGGATAGAGAGGGACACCTTCCCTGTGAGCGTGGGGACATCAATGCTCGTGCCGAAAGTCGCTTCCGCGATCGTGAGGGGAATATCCAGGTAGATGTCCAGCCCCGCCCCGGTTTCCACGTGCTCGCCCCGACGCCACAGCTCGTGCGCCAGCACCCGCACCTTGAGCAGAAGGTCCGCCGGCAGGTTGTCGTCGTCGCGGAGCGCGCCGCGCACACGCATCGTCGCGCCATCCTCTGTTCCTGGAGGGATGCGCACCTCGATGATCCGCGTGCCCTGTGCGTCGGTCACACGTACCGCGGCCATTCCACCCTTCGCGGCGGTCACAAAGTCCACGCGAACCTCGTGAACCTCTTCTGGCACAGAAGACCGCGGACGGGGCTGCTGTGAACGCTGACCGCCCCGCGACCGCCCGGATCGTGGCTGCTGCCCCCCACCGCCCCCGAAGATCGCCTCAAAGACCGATCCGAGGTCTTCGGAGTCAAAGTCCATGTCAGGTCCTGACCCATGCGCCCAGGGAGGAGGGCGCCCTGCCGGCCCGGTCGGCCCAGGAGAAGGCCCCCGCTCCGCCGCCTCCGCCCCATACTGATCGTACAAGCGGCGCTTTTCCTCGTCGCTCAGGATGTCGTACGCCTTCTGCACCTCGGCGAACTTCTTCGACGCATCCGCCGCCTTGTTCACGTCCGGGTGGAGCTGGCGCGCGAGGCGTCGGTACGCGGACTTGATGTCGTCCTGCGACGCGGACCGTTTCACCCCCAGGATGTCGTAGTAGTCCCTTGTTGACACGCGAGTGAATGGTAGGAAATGCGTCCCTCCAACGCCGCCGCTGCGCCACAGGGGGACAAACCCCCGCGCCGTCCTCGCGGAACGCCCGGACGCGCGATCACTTCCCGTCCTTCTTCTTAAGCAACCCTTCCAGCCCCTTCTCGATGAGCTTTGTGGGGTCCACCTGCTTGAGGATGTTCTTGGCGAAGAGTTCAAGGTCTGCACTCGTCTTGGGGTCGTCCAACGAACCACGCGTGCGGAAGGGCACCATGCTCGCCGCATCCAGCACCGGCACCTGCCCCACAAGGCCGCCAAGGCCCGTGTTGGCTTTGAACAGCCCGGCGGCCTGGTCTGTCAAGCTCCCCAGCGGCACCCACGTCACCACATCCACCTTTCTGGCTGCCAGGTCCACCGACCCCTCGGTCTCAATGGAGAACTCGCCCAACGGAAGGCGGTACCGCGGGTAAGTCGCGACACCGTTCGTGAGCGTCACCGTCAGCGGATCCAGCCTTTGGCCAATGGAGCCCGTGGTTTTGATCTTCGCCAGGTCCAACAGCTGCCCAAAGAGGGACGAGGTCGCGAACCGGGCCTCGCCCGGATCAATGCGAACGACGCCATTGAGCTTGGACATGTCCTTGGAAAGCGGGATCCGCAGGTTCTCCCCCACGATCATCCCCGGCCGGTCGGTCCTGCTCTTCTGGATCGTGCCGATGGCGGGCAAGCCCTTTACAAAGCGCCCGGCTAATGCGTCGGTCAGTTCCAGGATGCTCACGTTGAGCGGCTGGGACATCGTGAGCACCGAGTCGTCGATCGACCCCTGGGCGGAGAGTGTCGCACGGTCCGACGAGGCGTTGAGTTTGAGCGTGCCGCCGGACTGAGCAGGCGTACCAGGTGTGGCCGGAGCGGGCTTCAGCGGCACCTTCTGTGCATCAAGGTCCAGCGCGATCATCGGGCCCAAAGCCTCCACCAGCACCCCATCCTGGCCCGCGAGCACATCGACGAGCGCGGTCGGCAGCGCGGGAATCTTGCCCGCGGCCGTCACCGTGGCGTGCGCAGGGTCGAGAGCGCCCTGCGGGCTCACAAGGTTCTCCACGACACCCGAAAGCCCGACATTGGTCGCAGCCGAGCTATCACCCGCCTGGGCCGAGGCCACGTTGAGCCGGAACGCAAGCGCCGGCGAGGCCGCGCCATCCTGCGTATTGAGCGTGAGGGTGGTGTTGGTGAGCACAGCCGGACGTTTGTCGCTTGACGCAGCTTCCACCCTGGGAATATCAACACCGAGCGCTGCGGCCAGCTTTGGGCCGCCATCGACGCGGGGAAGCACAAGACGGTCGATGGCCACGCCGACCTCGACCGGGCTGGTCACACTGAACGCGGGCGGCTTGGGCTGCTGGCCCGGCGGTGTGGGGGCGGTCAACTTCTGGTTGATCCACTCCGGGGCGAGCGTGAACCGCCACTTGGACGACTTGGTCACCTCGAATGCCTGCGGGCTGACGCGCAGGGCGATCGGCCCGTCCGCTTTCAGTTTCGGTGCCGTCGCGACCAATTCCGCGGTCGTCGTCTGCGTCGCCTGATCCGTGGTGGCCTTCACCGTCACCTTGGCGCTATCGCCCAGGATACTTGTCAGCAGTGCGTCCTGGCCAAGGGCTCGCTCCGCGGCGCCGGTGGCGATGTCCGTGAGCTCCAGGTTGAGGGCGAGCGGACCCGCCGGTGCGCCGGCTGAAAAGTCACCTGTCACAGTGCCGACGAGGTTGGTCACACGCTCGTGGTTAGCGAGCACAACGCCATGCATGCTTCCGCTGACGGGCGCCTTGAAGGCAGTACCCCCCGACGTCATGAATGCCGCGACCGGCACATCGGATTCGATTGAAAGGCCGTCCACCCCGACACTCGCGAGCGACCGCATCGAGCTCTTCTCGTCGAACATCGCGGCAAGCCCATCCACCGCTGCCTTGCCGGGGATCGTCACCGTTGCGTGCAATGGCTTGGCCTTGTCCCACTGGGGCGTCAAACCCTGCATGGGAACGGTGAAAGGAGCGAGCCCCACCTGCGCTTCCGTCGCGGCGGCGAGGCGCAGCTTGCCCGCGAACTCTGGCTTCGACGCACGGAGCAGCGCGTCGAGAAGTCCCGGGGTGACGGCAATGTTCGCGAAGTTCTCCGTGCCCTTCAGCTCTGTCGGGGAGAGGCGGAAACGGTTGACGGTGCTGGACTTCCCGCCGCTGATCCGGGCGACCAGCTCGATCACCGCCGGGTCGTCGGTCCGCTTGATGCCCAGGTCGAGCCCGACCTTGTCCCCGAATACTTCGCGTGTCATGGCGACATAGTCCAGCACAGTGGTGGCTGGTGCGCCCGCCACCTGTGCCGGCTGTGCCAACCCCGCCGCGGACGCGGGCAGGTCGATCACCTGCAGCCGCCCCGCGGGGCGCATGGACTTCACATCGGTGTTGACCACAGGCGCGCCGTCGCTGCCCGTAGTCCACACGTCGGTCACGCCAAGATTGCCCACGATGGTGAAGGCCGCGCCGCTCTGCGCGCCCTTGCCCGAAAGGTCCAGGGTCGATTCCTTTCCAGGCGCAAGGGTGAACCGGAGTTGAACATCACTCAGGTCCACCGGCGCGGCATCGGTCCCCGCGCGGAAGATACGCAGACCCGCCGCGGTCGCCGCGACAGTGCCTGAAGCCTTGTCGAGGCGCAGGACGCTCTTGCTCGTGCCGGCGGCCACTTCCCGCGGGATGGAAACTGCGCGCAGCAGCAGCGTCACATCTCCCGGGCCGTTCGAGGGCGGTTCCACGCGCAGGCCAGTCTCAGGCTTCACGAACATCGCTATGAGCCCGCCGCCCCGCTTCATGGTGAGCGTGAAGTCACTGGTGCGGGTGGCGATCTGTGTGGGCGAGATGGTGAACCCGCCCGAAGCCGTCAGGTGCATTGCGCTCGCGTTGAGATCAATGTCAGTGGCGCTCGCCCGCGCGGCGGCTTTCACCTCCAGGTCGAGCGTGGGCCCCATATCCCGCGGCAAGTCCACGCCCAGCGCCTCCACGAAAGGCTGCGCGATCGCGGTGGAGATCTTCTGAACCTGCGCAAGCCCGGTCACGAGCGGCGTCGTCTTCGCGATCGCGCCCTTGTCGTCCAGCAGCCCCGCGACGGTCAGATCGACATTGACGTCCCCAGCCGGATGGTTCGCGAGCGTCGCGCTCGTGCGCCCTGTGATGCGCACGCCCGCGCCAAGGTCCTGCGTCTCCACGACCGCCGTCAGCGGCGCGACACGCATCACCTGGATCGGTTCGCCTGCGGAAAGGCGTGTCTGACCCACAACCTCCGCCAGCGCCACCTGCACCTTTGCCGCCGTGCTGCGGAGATCCAGGCTCTGTCCGGCCTGCGGAAGCTTGAGGCGGAGGTTGTCGATGGTGAGGGTTGCGTCGGGCAGTGCATCCAAACGAGTGGCCGCGCCGGCACGGGTCGCGGCCCCCAGCGCAGGCACCAGATCTCCAATCGCTGCGCCGGAAAGGCGGATCGTGACGGGCGATGCGTCGGTGAGCATGCCGTCCGTCACCCGGATGTCTCCCGCCGCTTGTGCACGCTCCGTCCGGGCCTGAAGCCTGAGAGTCGCGTCCTGGAACGACCCGGACGCATCCACATTGGCCGTGAGCGTCGGCCCCAGAGCCTTCGCGAGCGGCACAGGACGCCCCTGCTCATCCTTGACGACAGCGGGCAGCATCGCGTCCAGCATCGCCATCGGCAACGCGTCGATGCTCCCTTTCGCGGCAAGCGTCGCCTTGGCGGGCGTGATCGTGCCGCCGGACGCTGCCCAGTTTGTCGCCCGCAGATCAAGCGAAATCGCCCCGGGCGCCGCCCCCGGCTGATCCGCGTGCGCCGTGACCTTGGCTTCCAGCGGCTTGTTCACGTCAATCAGTGCATCAATCTTCGCGTCCTTCAGGGAGACCGTCTGCGTCCCGCCGGCCGCTGCATAATCCGTGAATGTCGCGTTGAGATCAGTAACGACGAGTTTGACTTTCAACCCCGCCGGGAGAGCAGCGGGCTTTGTGGACGCCCCGCCCCCTGCGCCCGATCCGCCCGCCGGACCCGCAGGCTGAGACTTGAGGAGCGATTGCACATTCGTCGAACCGTCTTTATCCCGCGTGATGGTCGCCTCCGCGCCGGAGATGGTGACCGTGCCCAGGTCAAGGCTCCCCTTCACCAATCCCAAGAGGCCCGTGGTGGTCTCGATGCTCGCCTTCGCCACCACCTGGCCCGACTCATCCTTCCACGTCACGGGCCCCACGCGCTGCGGCCCACCCCACGACAAGTCCGCGCGATCCACGACCACCGAACCCTTCACAAAGTTTCCCGCCTGCTTTGCAACGATCCCGGGCGCAAGTCCGCTGGCGATGCGTGGCGCAAAGATGATCGCGATCAACAACCCGGCGAGCAGGAAGCCCACCCCACCCAGTATGATCCGGCCTTTCTTGCTCTTCCTTGGCGCCCCGGGGGACTGCGCGGCTGTCTGCTGAGGCTCCGCCCCGTTCAATACGTTGTCAGCCATGACCCATCCTTCTTGGCGGCGGGAGGGAGCCGCATGCTCAATCATTGGGCCGCTGCGCGTGGCGCGGCGGGACTGGAGCGCGTGGTCGCTCGCTCGATCCAGTCCGCGATCTTGGCCGCGTGGTCGGGTAGGAACAGGAACAGCAGCGAGTGCCCGCCCTGGAAGACCATCCGGTCAGGGCGGCCCAAACGCTTGTAGAGCAGTTCGCCTGTTTCTTCGGGCACCCACCCATCCCACGCCGCGTGCACCTGCAGCACCGGCAGGCCCGCGAGCAGCGGGGCGGTGACATACGGGTCCAGCCGCGTGGACCTGAGGTACACCTCGTCAATCCTCTCCCGCACGCCGCGCGGCGCGCGAGACTTGCCCCGGTACACCTCGATGCCGCCGTTCGTGAGGCTGCTCTCCTGCGAAATCCGGAACAGGTCTGCACCGCCCCCCACAAGCACAACCGCATCGACCTGGCCCGCCACGCGAACAGCCGCCGCCGGCGCGGCCAACGCCCCCGCGGACATCCCCACAATCACCACAGGGATGTGGTTCGCCTTGGGCGCCATATCAGGGCGCTCCGCGTTCAGGTAATCAAGAACCGCCTCGACCGCGTACGCGTTGCTGGCAAGCGCCTCGTCCGTCGCCGCTGCGATGGTCCTTCCTACCGCCTCAATCTGCTCATCGCTGTCCACGTGGTAACGGGCCTGGTCAAAGAGCTTGTCGACATCCTTTGACAACTTCTGATATTCGCGGCGCCCGTCCACGGATGGCGGGAACCGCACCGGACCGGCGGGAATCGAGACCCAATCGCTTACTTGTTTGGTGATGGAATCCAGGTGATCCACCAGCAGGTCGGTGCGCCGAGCCTCCAGCTCGTGGTATCTGGCCTCCTGTTCCTTCGTGAAAGGCGGCTTGATGGCCGTGGATGTGTTCAGCGTCACCACCGCCCACCCGCGTTGCCGGAACGTCTCCACGACGGCAGGCTCAAAGGGGTTGGGCGCAATCGAATGCAGGTGCAGAATGACCCCTCGCGGGACCCGGTTCGTGGGGGGCGGGAACTGGATGGGCATGCCGAACATCACCAGCGCGCAATCAGCGGTCCGGCCTTCCTCCACGACACCGCCCTTCATGATCGAGGTCATGTGCAACTGCTCGGACGCCCTGAACATGCGCTGGTAGCGGTCAAGCATCACCTGCGTGCGGATGTCCTCCAGCACTCGGGAAGTCACAAAGCGGGCGTTGGGATCAAAGCCCACGGCGTCGCGTTGCACGCGTCGGAAGTCCGCCAGCGCCTGAGGGAATTCAGACTCCGGGTGGAGCAGCCGGAGCAAGCCCTGGCCGTATACCTTGTTGTGCGAGACCGCGATAGTCACGCTCGAGCGGCTCGAGACGCCCTGGGGCATGCCCTTGCCCTGGTCCGCCTTTGTGCTCACACGCACGGTGTAGCCCGCGGTCTGATCGCGCAGCTTCTCGACCGCGGAAAGGTCCCGAGCGGGCCACGCCTCGGCGGGAATGGCGGAAACCGCGGGTGCCAGCCGCCTCTGATCGCCCGGCTGCATGGACCAGCAGCCGCACAGAACCGAAGCAGACAAGAGGGCCCCGGTAAGAAGCGTGAATGGTCCCGTGCGCATCGCGAAAGGGTATCGCACGCGCGGGTACTACCGGAGCTTGATGCTCGCCAGCGCCATGATGACCAGGATGATGGACATGATCCACAGCCGCGACACCACCTGCTGCTCGGCCCACCCGCCAATCTGGAGGTGGTGGTGGTACGGGGCGCACCGGAAGATGCGTTTGCCTCCGCTGGCGCGGAAAAAACCGACCTGAAGCACCACGCTCGCGATCTCCATCAGGAAGACCCCGCACATGAGCAGCACGACCGCCTCCTGACGCACCGCCACAGCCACGTACCCGATCACGCCCCCCAGCGAGAGGGCCCCGGTATCCCCCATGAATACCTGGGCGGGGCTGCAGTTCCACCATAAGAAGCCCAGGCACGCCCCGGCGGTCGCGCCCGCGACCACCGCCAGTTCGCCCGAGCCCGGCAGGTGCGGGATCAGCAGGTACTTCGCGGCGTCCTCGTCGCCCGCCACCAGCGCGAGCACGAACACGCCCACGGTCACCACCGCGGAAATGCCGCCCGCCAGCCCGTCCATGCCGTCGGTGATGTTCACCGCGTTGCTCATCCCCGCGACCATGAGCGTCGCAATGAGGACGAACAGCGGAGCGCCCAGCATGAGCACTGATGGGTTCACCACCATTTCCCGCTCGCGGGGGGCCACACGCGCGCCGGATTCAGGCGGTGCGGCTGTGGGGCCGGAGGCATCGGCCTCCCGCGGCTGCACGGGCCTCAGGCGGTCTGCATCCACGTACGTCTTCTGGAACGGCAGGTTGAGCACGTGCCGGACGTCCGCCGGCGCGCCGGGCGTCGACGGGTCCACCGCGGGTGGGCGGGTATAAAGGAAGTACCCGACCAGCAAGCCCAAACCCAGCTGAAAAACCAGCTTCTCCCACGCGTACAGGCCCTGACGCCCACCCCCGCGCGTCTTGGCTGTGAGCTTCAGCCAGTCGTCCACGCCCCCAAGCAACGCCAGCCATAGGACCACAACCAGGCTCAGCAGGACGTACATCTCCCGCAGGTTCCCCAGCAGCACCACGCTCCCCACGATCGCCCCCACGATCAGGATGCCGCCCATCGTGGGTGTATTCGCCTTCGCATTGGATGTAGCCTGCAGCGCTTGGGAGTCCGTCAGGCCCGTGTCACCGATTTTCTTCCTGACCAACCACGCGATCGTGCGACGCCCAAGCCCCAGCACGATGAGGAACGAGATCGCCGCAGCGACCAGCGACCGGAACTGCAACTGGTCGAGTACGCCCGCAAAGCGGTAGAGGTCGTGCTCGATGAGCCAGGTCTTGCAAGCTTGCAGAAGGAGGTAAAGCATCAATCCCCTGGAAACCCCGCGCTCCGCGAAGGGCCGACCTTCCGCTTTCGTAATCCAACGGGTGCGCAGGACCGCCCCAACGCCCGCTACCTCCCCTGCATCGACACTCTGCCTCCACCCGCTACGGAAGTTTGCCCCAAACCGGGGTGGGGCTTGCCCTCCTCGAGCGGGCCCCCCCTTCCGATCGACCCCACCACCCGTTCCAGCCCCGTGCCGCGACTGCCCTTCAGTAAAACCACATCACCAGCACGCAGCAGGCCGGCGGCGTGCGCGTCCCGTGGCGGTGCAACGTCCTGGAGCAGGTGCACGCCGGGCTCGTGATCGACCCGCAGCTCCGTCGCCGCTCGGCCCATGTTCGGCCCAACCAGGATGAGCACGTCCGCGCACCCCGACCGCAGGGCAACTGTGAGTACTTCCTGGTGCAGCGCGGAGGACTGATCGCCCAGTTCCAGCATGTCCCCCAGGATCAGTACTCGGCGGGACAACTTGGCTTCCGGATCGGCGTTGACCACATCCCGGAACGTTTCGATGGCCGCGAGCATGGACTCGGGGTTGGCGTTGTACGCATCATTGATGACACGGACCCCCGCCACCGACGAGCAATCCAGCCGCATGGGCGGCCCCTGTACGCGGGACAGCCCCTCGCCCACATCGTCCATACGCAACCCAAGCCGCCTCGCAACCGCGACGGCCATCGCCGCGTTCGACGCGTTGTGCGCCCCCAGGAGCGGGACGGCAAACGCGCATCGGTCGTGCAGAGTGAACCGCACGCCTTCGAACGACTGGGACACATCCACCACGCGGACTTCAGCGCCGGGATCGCGGCCCACCGTGACCAGCACCCGGGCCGGTCCGGAGAGGCTCCGCAGCTGGGACCGCACCGCGCCCACCAGCGTCTCGTCGTGAGCCACGACCGCGCACCCACCCTCCCGCAGCGCCGAAACCAGCATCGCCTCCTCGCGTGCCACACCCTCAATGCTCGACAGGCCCTCAAGATGCTCCCTCCCCAAGCTTGTAATGACACAGATATCCGGTTCCACAACCGCCGCAAGGGGCGCAATCTCTCCCGGCGCATTGGTGCCCACTTCGCACACCAGGTACTGGTCGCCCGGCTGGGCGCCAAGGATCGTCAGCGGAACGCCCACCGCGTTGTTGAAGCTCTTCTGGCTTGACCGACCCCGCATCTGCGTCGATAACACCGCGTCGATCATCCGCACCGTGGTGGTTTTGCCGTTGCTCCCCCCTACCGCAATGACTTTCGTGGCCGACAATGTCCGCCGGTAGGCGTGCGCAAGCCGCATCAACGCCCGCGACGTGTCCTCGACAAGCAGCACGCCCGCCGTGGCAAGGATCCCGCCCTTCGCAGCGGTAAACGCCCCTTCGCGGTCGATCACAAGCACAGGCGCGCCCGCACGCGATGCCTGCTCCAGGAAGGCGTGACCGTCGTACCGGTCCCCCCGCAGCGCGAGGAACGCTTGACCGCACGATATCACGCGGGAATCCGTGGAAATCCCCGCCAACGGGCCCTTCCACTGCGGCCGCGCAAGCCATCTCCCCGCCGTCACTGCCTTGAGATTGTCCGCTCCCCAGAAACTCATGCGCTGATTCCTCCATCCTGCCGTTACCCACCCCTCCCCCACCTGCGAACCACCACGTCCGCCGCCCCCGACGAACGGTGCCCGACCGCGGGACGGGGGTATACGTCTGCAAGGGCAGCCCGCGCGACTTCACGATCATCAAAGTGTGTACGGATCGTGCCCCCGCCACCATCGGGCAGGACTTGCTCGGTCTCGTGCCCCTTGCCTGCGATCACCACCACATCACCGGGGCGTGCCTGCTCCACAGCCGCACGGATTGCGCGGGCCCGATCCACCTGCACACTCACCTTGTGGCGGTGCGATGCCGGCACACCAGCCAGAACCTGATCGATAATGGCGCTGGGCCGCTCCGTGCGGGGGTTGTCGCTCGTGACGATGACGAGGTCTGCGCCCTGGGACGCGGCGGCACCCATGCGCGGCCGCTTCGTGGTGTCCCGCTCCCCCCCGCACCCGAAGACGACGATCAGTCGCCCCCGCAGCGTCACCGAGTGCGGCGCACCCGCCGCGCTCTCCACCCGCTGCCCCTGATGGTCACGCCCGGACATCACCCCCTGCACCGCCTGCAGCACGCTCCGGAGCGAGTCGTCGCTGTGCGCGTAGTCCACGAACACCTGGAAAGGATCTCCCGGGCGTGTCACGCGCTCCAGGCGCCCGGGCGGCGCCTTCAGCCGCGCCACGCCAGCGGCAAGCTGGTCCCGCGTGAGGCCCAGCTCGTGGGCGCACGCCACCGCCTGCAGTATGTTCATCGCGTTGTACCGCCCGATGAGCGGCACACGCGCCGCTATGTTCCCCCACGGCCCGTCCAGCGAGAGCGACATCCCCTCGATCGACTCGTCCACCACCAGCGCGCGACAGTCGGGCATCGGGTCCGGGTTTCCCACGGCACAACGCACCACCCGCGCCCGGCAGTCCCGCAGCATGCGCCGGGACGCCGGGTCCTGGTCGTTGACGACGGCCACACCATCCGACGCCAGCATTTCAAAGAGACGCGCCTTGGCGGCGGCGTACTCGTCCATTGTTTTGTGATAGTCGAGGTGGTCGCCCGTCAGGTTCGTGAACACCCCGACTCTTATCCGCAGGCCGTCCGCACGCTTCTGATGAAGCGCGTGGCTCGACACTTCCAGCGACGCCGCCGAACACCCCGCCTCGTGCATCCTCGCAAGGCTCCGCGACACCTCGATCGCCGGCGGCGTCGTCATATGTGCCGGCGCCACCTCGGTGCCGTCGTCCACCACCACCGTGCCGATCAGCCCGCACCGGGTGCCCGCGTCATTCAGGAGCTGCCACACCAGGAATGATGTCGTCGTCTTGCCGTTGGTGCCCGTCACCCCCACCAGCTGCATGAGCTGGGACGCACCACCGTAAAACCGTTCTGCGATCATCGCTGTCGCGAGCGCCACATCGCGAGCCACCAGCACCGGCGTTCCACCTACCCGCAGCGTCGGATCGTCGGTGAGAATCGCCACCGCGCCCGCACGCGCAGCGTCCGCCGCAAACTCCTTGCCATCCGCCCTCGTCCCGGCACGCGCGATGAACAGCGACCCCGGCACCACTGTCCGGCTGTCATCATTGACATCGCAGATGCGGATGGAGGCCAGCGCTGAACCAAGCAAGGACCCGGGCCGCCCCGACGCGTCCCACACGTCCAACCCCTCCATGAGCGCGCCCAGAAGCATCCTCCGTGCCTTCCTTCCGTGAACCCCGGCTCCGCCCGGGTCGTCGTGCGCAGCAACTATACAGGCTCAGGGAAGAACCAGCATCGCATCGCCGTACGAATAGAAGCGGTACCCCTCCTGAACCGCGCAGGCGTAGTGCGACCGCAGCCTCGCTACCCCGTCCTGGCCCAGCAGCGACGCCACCATCGCCATCAGCGTGCTGCGAGGGAGGTGAAAGTTGGTGAGCAGCGCATCGGTCCACCGCCACCGGTAGCCCGGTGTAATGAGGATGCTCGTCGAGAGCCATTCGGGCACGCCCTCCGCACCCGCGTACGACTCCACCGTACGCGCGGAAGTAGTCCCCACGCACACCACCCGCCCCCCGGCGCCCCGTGTAGAGAGAATCGCCTCACGCGTTGCCACGGGCATCGAGCACCACTCCGCGTGCATGCGGTGCTGCTCGATGAACTCCGCTTCCACCGTGCGGAACGTCCCCGTGCCGACGTGCAGCGACACCCCGCACCGCGTGACCCCCCTGTGCTCGAGCGCATCAAATAACGCGGGCGTCAGGTGCAGCCCCGCAGTCGGTGCCGCCACCGAGCCCGAGGGCGCATCGGGCACACCGCCCGCCACAACCGGCTCCGGCTGCGCAGACGCGAACGTGGTCTGATACCGCGCGCGATCGACGTCGTCGGGCACCACTTCGGCCGCGTGCTCCCGCGCACGCCGGATATAGGGCGGGATGGGCGTAAGCCCCACACGCCCCAGCACACTCATTGCTCCGTCCGAAGCCGGCGGCTCCACCCCCACCAGCCACCCCCCCACCTCGTCCGCCAAACGTTCCTTCAGCACAAGCGAGTATGAACCCGGCTCGCCCGCACGGTCAAAGAGCGTCACCCGCACGCCCTCACGCATCCGCTTCCCTTGCAGCAGCACGCGCCAGGATGCCCCCGCTCCCTCGGAAAGAAAAAGTCCTTCCACCCGCCCGCCCGTGTCCGCCCTCGCGCCAAGAAATCGCGCCGGCAGCACCGGTGAACGGTTCACGACCAGGCAATCCCCCTGGGCGAGCCACGCGGGCAGGTCACGCACACTCGCGTGCGCGAGGAACGAGGGGTCTGAACTCTTGACGACCATCATCCGCGCTGCATCCCGGTCCGACGCGGGCGTCCGTGCGATGCTTGACTCCGGCAGGTCGTATTCCAGGTCGCTCGTCCGCAGCATTCCTATTGGTAGCCCTCCCGCTCGCGGCGTGTTCCGGCACCACGCGTGATGCAAAAACGCATCACGCCATACAACACGACGGCCGAGGCATCGCGCACCCCTGCCCCGCCACTCCCCGCCCGCTTCTTATGGGCACCCCCGCTCCGGCACGCCGCTTTCATGTGTGGAGGCGTGCTGGTGATCGCCATTACTAACCCCGCCCTGCACACCTGCCCGCCACGCCGGGTCGAGCGAACAGGCGCCCCCAGCACACGACCGTTCGACGAGTTCCTGCGTTCCACGGAGATCGTGAACCCCGCTGTCCAACCCCCCGCCCCGCTCTGGCAGGTGCTGGAAACCCAGAACCTTCAGCGCCCGCACCAAACCACGGTGCGCGGCCGCATGATCGACGTGCTGGCTTAGGGAACGCCGCACGCCGCTGCCCCGGCGTTGCGATCACTTCCCACCCATCTTCTTCAGTTCCGCGTCGACCACCGCGCTGATGGTCTGCGCGAGGTAATCCTGCCGGTCCTTCATGCTCGGTGAGGCATTGTCCGGCGGCCCAGCGAGCCCCACCCCGCCCCACAGGACCTTCCCGTCCGCGTCCAGCACGTAGAACGTGGGCATGCCCTTTACCTTGTACCGCTCGCTCACACCATCCGCGTTCAGCAGAGTGGTGTAGTGCCCGCCCTTCTCCTCCTTGAACTTCACCGGATCAATGGCGTCCTTGCCCGGCACGGGGTCGCCCTCACAGTCCATCCCCAGCACCGCGACCTTGTCCCCGTACTTCTCCTGCACCGACTGGAGCGCGGGGATCGCCGGTGTGCACCACCCGCACCACGTCGCCCAGAAGTCCAGCACGACGATCTTGCCCTTGTAATCCGACAGCCGCTTCCATGCGCCCTTGGGGTCTTCCAGGCGGAACGACGGCCCTTTCTCGCCCGCCGCGAGCAGACCGGGATCATGAGGCCATGTCACCCCTTCGATGGAGGGAGCGTCCGACTTCCCAGCATCAGGCTTGCCTGGCGTGCGCAGCGCTCGCGGCGCCTTCGCCGCGTCCCCCGCGCGGATGCGATAGCCGTCCGGCACCTCCAGCGCGAACTGGGCGCCGCCCGCGTCCGCGTCCTTCGCGATGGACTGAAGAACGAGTGTGCGCGTTGTTTCCTTCCCCGCGCTCGTGCGTGTGCGCTCCATACGCCGGGGAAGCCCGTCATCGCGCCCAACGAACACTCGCACACCGGGCGCCGCCTGCGACGCCTCCTTCGCCTTGCTCCCCTTCTCCATGTCGTCCGGCGTGGTCAGCGTCTTGTCGTCTTTGAGCGTGACGATCAGCACGTCGCACGCCACGCCTTCCACCGTTTCCGGCTTCGCCATCGAGAATGTCTGCCCGTCGCTGAACGGCGATTCCTCCAGCATGTCCCACGCCACCACGTGCCGCAGGCCTTGCCCCGTGAAAAACACACGCAGGTCTTCCAGCGAGTCCACCGACCGCTCAACCACAGCCTTGTCGTGCGGCTTCACCACGCGCGCTGTCGCACCGTCGTAGCCCGCGCCCGCCACCGGCGCATCGGCATCGTCGGAAACGTGCACCGCGACCTTCCATCCTCCCGCCTCGGCACGCTGGCAGACCACCTCCGCCCGCTGGCCCTCCCCTTCGCCGGAAGTAACCGCGGTGTACGACACCGTCTGCATCTCCTTCCACACGCTGCGCACCCGTGCGAGCAGTTCCTGTGCAGACGCATCCGCCGCCTTGCCGGACTTCTGCCCCGACGCGGCCGGCTTGGCCGTCTGCGCCCAGCTTGGCGCGGTGATCACGAGACAAACGGCCAATGGAAAAACGATCCGCATGGGAGCACTCCGCATGGTGCCGGCAAAGGAAAGGCAAATGGTACTGCCTTCAGGCCCCGAACAGCGTGCACGCCCCCTCACACCCCTTCTCACGCCCGTACTCGCCCCCCAGGATCCCCCGAACCGCTCTGTCGATCGTCCCCCGCACCTTTGCTTCCTTGATGTCCGCCAGGGACAAGACGCCCTTCTGCCCCGTCGCGAGCAGCCAGTACTCCGCCGTGCCCCGCAGATCGCCCACCTCCGCGTGGGCATGCCGGAGCGCAAGCGCGTACACGCCAAACTGCAGATCATCCTTCTTGGGCTCACGGAGATTGGCCCAGCCCCTGCCGGTCTTGTAGTCGATGACGCGGAACGCATTGTCCTGCGTCAGGTCTACGCGGTCGATCTTGGCCGTGAACACGTGCGAAACGCCGTCCACGACGTAAGGGAACTCGATGGTCCGTTCGGTCTCGAGCGTCTGTGCATTGGCATCATGGAACCGCTCGAAGTATGAGCGCAGCTGCGCCTCCACCGTGGCAACCTCCCCGTCATCCACGACCGCCCCCCGGCCCATCTCGTCGATCATCGCCCGCCTGCCAATGCGCAGCAATTCCTCCAGCCCCGGCCGCGGCGACCCCTCCGCGTCCGCGCCGGCGTCCAGCTTGATGAACCGGTCGAGCGCGGCGTGCACCACGTTGCCCACGCGAAGCTCGTCACTGTCCGGGCTCGGCAGCCGGAGCACATACCGCAGGTACCAGCACAGCGGGCACCTCTCGTACTGGTCAATGGACGAGTACGAAAGCGCGAGCGGCGCGGCCGGGGGCTTCAACCGCAGCGCGCGGCCCGCATCGCACCGCCGCCCCGACCGCAGCGTGGCGACACGCTCAGCCGTCGCCACCAGCCCCTCTTCGTTCGCGATCCACACCGGAGCGCCCCCGGTGTGGACGCCGGTGATCGCGAGCGTGCGGGCGGCCGTTGCCAGGTCCGCGATGCACGCAGCAAGGGCCGCCTCTGTCAGCCCAGGACGAGCCGCCCGCTCCAGCGCATTGGACGCCAGCACGCGCGCCTGCCGCACGATCTCCCCCACCTGCTCCTCCGCCCCTTGACGGTGCGCAAAGTCCAGCCCCGCGGCCTCCAGCGCGCTGCGCGCAAGCACGCCCAGCCCCAACGACGACGCGTCGCGCAGCACGTCCCTCGCGGTGGTGCGCGTGAAAAGGAGCTCCGGCGACTCGAACAAAAGCTCGTCCAGGTAGCTGACCGTCGCGGAAGACGGCCTGCCCTTGTGCGCGCCCAGCAGCACAAGCCGCGTCCTGGCACGCGTGCACGCAACGTAGAAGAGCCGGCGCTCCTCGTCCAGCTTCCGCGTCTTCGCGTCCCGTGTATCGAGCTGCTCCACAAGGCCCGCGGGCGCCTCAAAGTCCGGCTCCTCCGCGCGGCTCTTGGGGAACCCGTGGGGCGACTTCACCCGCGCGACGTACACCGTGTCAAACTCAAGCCCCTTCGCGCTGTGGGCCGTCAGGAGATGGACGCGGTCGGCGTCCGCCGCCACGCCGGGCGATTGTTCCAGCTGGTCTGCACCCACCTCCCGTTCCAGCTCCTCGTCCGCGTCGAGCACCTCCGCCGCGCCCACGTCCCGCAGCGCCGGGTCCGCGTCGCGCAGTTCATTGAAGTAGGTCCAGAACGCGCCCAGGTCGCCCGGCGGTTCCAGATCACGCTGCTTCTCCCGCGCAAGCCGCAGAAACGCCACCAGCGCCGCGATCCGCCGGGCGCGCTCGCGCCCGGGCAGCAGCTCCACGTGCGCCGTGCCGGTGGTGCGGATCAGCAGGTCCAGCGATTCGTCCGCCCGCGTGCCCGCGACCGCTGTACGCAGCCCGGCATACACGCCCAGCACCCGGCGGGCACCGTCCCGGGCCGGATCACCATCCACAGCGACACGTTCCGACAGCCATTCATGGAATGGGGCGGGCCCGGGCTCCTCGGCAAGCCGCGCCCTCCCGACCAGCGCACGGTGCTCACGCTCCCAGTCCGCGAGCGTGCGCGGATCAATCGAGAACGGCGGCCGCGCCATGACGCGTCGCGCCGCCCACGTCGCGCCCGGGTACAGCATCCACTCGATCCACGCCAGCACATCCTGCACGCCCTCATCATCCAGCATCGACTCGTCGCGCCGCCGCGACCAGGCGACACCCTCCAGCGTCAGCACCGCCGCGATCCGGTCCAGGTCAGAGTGCGAACGGGCGATGACCGCCGTGGACGGCAGGGGCGATCCCGGGAACGCCCCCCGGTGCCGGGCACGATCGGTCAGAATCATCGCCGCGATCGCCTCGGCATCCTCGTGCTCCTGATCGAACGTGACGATGGTCACGCCGTGCGGGCCCGGTGGATCGCTCCGCGTTGGGTTGATCTGCTTGCTGGGATGGAAGCGTGCCCCGCCCGCGCGACGGATGATGCCGTTCGCCGCCTCCACCACACGGCGCACGCTGCGGTAATTGTCCGACAGCTCGAGCACCGTGGTGCCCGGCCAGATGTGCTGGAACCTCTGGAACGCCCGCTCGTCCGCGCCGCGGAACGCGTAGATCGCCTGGTCGTCGTCCCCCACCACACACAACTCGGGCGATCCCTCCCCCGCCAGCAGGCGGATCATCTCAATCTGCCCCGCGTTGCAGTCCTGGAATTCATCAATAACGAACGCGGAGCACTCGGCTCGGAGCACGTCGCGGAGAGCCGGGGTGCCCGTCATGCCCATCACCGGCAGCAGCACAAAGTCGGAGAACG
The DNA here is from genome assembly GCA_937858155.1 of uncultured Phycisphaerales bacterium. GTDB lineage: Bacteria > Planctomycetota > Phycisphaerae > Phycisphaerales > UBA1924 > BJHL01. The sequence continues at coordinate 39,467 of CALLYM010000262.1, forward strand.
TCAGCCGCCCGCGCTGCCAGCGCCGCGCACACCACGCGTCGTACGCCCGCGCGGAATCCGCAAACTCCGACGCCGCGGCCCGCGCCGCACTGTCCCCCGCCGCTTCTTCCATCCCACGGGCGTGCCGGAGCGCCGCGCTCGGCAGCACCGCACGTTCCGAGAGCCAGTCAAACATCCCGAGCAGGCGGTCGCACAGCGCCGGCAGTCCCTCCGCCCTCGAACCGCGGAACAGCGACAGGTCCTCGATGACACCCCGCAGCACCCGACGGCTCTGCGCCGCGTCGATCATGCTCATCCGCGTGGGCAGCCCAAGCCGGTCCGCGTGCCGCCGTACGACACACGCGCCCAGGCTGTGCAGCGTGCCCGCACGCACGCGCTGCGCAACCGGGAGTGAGACCAGTTCCGCCAGCCGCGCCCGCAGCTCCTCCGCCGCCTTCACCGTAAACGTCGAGGCGATGACCTGCTCGGGACGGATCGACCGCTGCTCGATCAGGTGCGCGATCCGGTGGACAATCACCCTTGTCTTCCCCGTCCCGGGCCCGGCAAGCACGATGAGCGGGCCCGCAGAGTGCTCCACCGCGCGGACCTGGGCAGGATTGAGAAGAGGTGCGGGCACGCCTTCATCGTACCGCGACAACGCCCGCGTACGCCGCCCTACTTCCGCATGTACAGGTGCACCGCCATCCCCCGGTACTCGTGCGTCTCGGGTCCCCGCGCATTGGGCAGCACCAGGGAGGGCACCGTGAACTCCGCGTGCGGACGCGCCGCGTCGGCAAGGAACGGATCGTCCGGAACCACGTTGCCCTCGCTGTCAATCAGCCGCCCTTGGTCGTCCAGGTCGAGCCACTCGACCTCCTCGTCACGCATTTTGTCCACGCGGGGCGTCCTGGCCTTCCGCGCAGCCGCGGTCGGCTCCAGCTCCGGCACGTCCTTCCGCCACGAACGCCGATCCTTCGGCTTCTTCTTGAAGGACTTGGGCTCCCGCGTGTCGGGCGTCGCCGGCTGCGGGGCTACCCGGTGACGCAAGGGCCACGGCGTCCGTAGCACCGCGTAGCCGTCGGGCGTGAGGATGTCGATGATCGCGCCCAACTGCGTCATCACACGCCGGAAGCCGATAGGGTCCTCAACGAGCGGGTAGGGCGGGTCCAGGAACGCGAGTTTCAGCGGGCGCGACGCGCGGGCGAGCGCACCAGGCCCCAGCGCATCCCCCACCACCACGTCGCAGCGGTCCTCGACGCCCAGCGCTTCGACGTTCTTCCGCAGGATCTCCCCCACATGCCTGTCGCGCTCCACGCACACACAGTGCACCGCACCCCGGCTGATCGCCTCCAGCCCGATCGCCCCCGTCCCCGCGAACCCGTCAAACACCGTCGCCCCCTCGCAGTGCCCGCGCAGAAGCCCGAACAGCGACTCCTTCACCCGATCGGGAATCGGCCGCGTCGTCTCCGCGTCCGCGGGCGTCAACAGAATGCGGCGGCGAAACTCGCCCGAAATGATGCGCATGGGCAATTGTAGAGGCTCAGGCGCGCGCCTGAGCACGGCCATCGCACACCTATCCGACCAGCGCATGACACGCACACTCTGCGAGACTTTGACCACAGATCAGCCTTGAAGCCACGTTCCGCCACGAATGCCGAATGCCTGCGATGCACTCCAAAAGGACACAGACCGGGCGGCGTGAGTGTCTTCCTCAAACACTCCCGCGCACCCGGTCTGATTTGTGCGCCCCGCGGTTCGTCCTGGGCGGATGGGAGTTGGACGAAAGCGGTCCCCCCCGGGCGGCGCACAGCCGATCGGAAATGTCCTTCACTTCTGCCTTCGCGTGACTCCAAGCGTGTCGATCGAATACCGGAGGAACGCGGGGTTGTCGATCCCCGTCACCACGCGCCAGAACGGCTCGCCCTGCCCATCGTGGTACCACGTGCGGAACGCGCCCCGCGGGTCCTCCGCGTACACGTCCAGCATCGAAGATCCCACGAACACCGTCCGGTGGATCATCAGCACGTCATCGCTGACGTACTCGGCCTCCGCCGCCACGCCCGCCATCGCGTCCACCACCCGCCCGAACAGAGCGTGGTCCGCGCGGAGGAGGACGTCAGCGTCGTGCCAGATGTAGAAGCGGAACTTCGTGCTCGGTCGGCCAAGGAAGTGGGCCCGCTCACGCAAAAGATTCACGATGCCCCCGGGGCCATCGATCCGCCGGTCCAGCATCGGCCCGGGGATCGCCCTCTCCAACTGGTAGCAGAACGACTCCAGGTCCGTGATGAACTTGCCGTAAAGCACACAAACTTCAGCGTCGGGGAGGCCGCCAAGGAACTGGCCGAGAGAAACCGCGAATTGAGTACGTCGCTGCGGGAACTCGCTCCACGCGACGAGATGGTTCTCATCGAGGTGCTGAACGACGTCCCCCTGCCAGTCAACGGCAAGGATCGACGTGTCAGGTTTCCTGGGCAGCGCGCTCATACCACAAGCCTGGTCTTCGGGACCTGGGACCGGGCTTCCTGTGACGGCGCGCGGAAACACGCCGAGCTTTTCGGACGTTGGGACATACGAGCGCAACCCGAACACGTTCCAGGCTGCGCCGCCTGACTCTACACCCCTCTGCGGAGAAGAATGTGACACAAATTCGCGCAATGACCAGCAAACTTGCCCGAACTTTTTGCACAAAGCGCACAAGCCACGCTGGTATAAGCGTTCGCGGACGAACCGACAACTTACCCAGATTCACATAAAAATTCCCACCGTCATCGCTTCTGGTGGGTCAATACCCCCTAATGACAGCCCGCCTCCACCTGAACTGCGGGTGAAGACCAACGTCTTCAGTCACTCATCTTCCCCGACCGCAGGTAGGGCACACCCCAAAATTCAGAGACACGCCCCGCCAGAAAATACGCTCAGCAGGCTGTCGATGTCCAGAGTGTCGGGAAAGAGGCCGTCGTTGTTGAAGTCAATATCCCCGCACGAGCCCGTGGAGCACGCCCCGCCCGAAAACACGCTCAGAAAGTCATCGATGTCCGCGGTATCCGGGAAGAGCCCGTCGCCGTTGAAGTCGACCGAATCGCACTGCGCACACAGAGTCAGCGACAGCAGTCCCGTGTACGCGCCCTGGTACGGGAACGTGTTGTTGGGGTCGGCCCGCCCAGTGAGTGATGCACTCAGCGTCCCGGGCCGGATGGTGCCCGACACCGTGAACTCAATGTGCCCGTTGGACGTCAGATTCTGTGAGAAGCCCGAGACAACCGAGCCATCGCTGAGGGTGAACTGACCCGGCGTTCCTGCAAGCATGACCGCGGCCGAAGGTCCGCCCGGCGCCACAGTGCCCGACACGTCAAGCAGCACCGAAAGCGAGAAGCAGCTCGTGGTCGCGATAGCGAAGCCCCACGCGTCCCGGCTGTCCGCGACGCACAGCACGCCCGCGCCGGCGCGGCTGGCCGCTCCATGCTGCGAAAGCACCAAGCCCGACGCGGACGCCGCCGCCGCAAGATGGGCGTTCGCCCCGCTCGCGGGCGGCCCCTGCGCAGTCACGCTGATGTCGTCACCGGGGTTGCCAACCGGCGCGAGAAAATCGTGCTGGACACTCGGGCCACCAAAGGGCCCGCAATACACCGTGTTGTGCCCGTTCCGCGACGAGAACGAGAACTGCGCGATGACGCCTAACGCAACAAGCACAAGCATGGCAAGCCTCCCGACGACCCCAGCATACCGCGCGTGGAGTTCAGTGCAAGAGAATCGACCCGTCTCCCGCGGCTGCGCCCCATCACCCACCTCTTCTCACTCGCAAAGGTGGTACTTTCACTGATTGTTGAAAATTCCCGCGCAGACTGTTACGCTCCCGCATGACCAGCGTGGCGGCCCAATCGCCCCAGACCAAGTCCAGCAGCCATGCGCCCCGACGCGACGAGCGGCTCGACGACGTCGCCGCGAAAATCGGCCGCGGCGACCGCCTCTCCCTCGACGACGGCATGCTGCTCTACCAGACCCCTGACATCTGGACCGTGCTGCAGCTCGCCGACACCGTCCGGCATCGCCTGCACGCCGACGTTGCGTACTACAACATCAACCGCCACCTGAACTACTCCAACGTCTGCGCCCTCTCCTGCAAGTTCTGCGAGTTCTACGCCAAGGCCACCGACAAAAAGGCCTACACCCGCGACATGGCGTACATCCGCGAGCAGGCCCGCCTCGCGGTCGAAGGCGGCGCGACGGAAATCCACAGCGTGGGCGGCCTGCACCCCACGCTCCCCTTCTCCTACTACACGGACATGGTCTCCACCATCCGCGACGAGGCCCGCCGGCTCGGCAGCGACCTGCACGTCAAGGCCTTCACCGCGGTCGAGATCGTCCACCTCTGCAAGATCGCCAAGGTCTACAAGGGCGCCAACGCCCCGGGCGAAGAAGGACGCACCGCCCGCCGTGAAGCCATCCGCCACGTCCTCACCGCCCTCAAAGATGCGGGGCTCGGCAGCCTCCCCGGCGGCGGCGCAGAAGTCTTCGACGACCGCGTTCACGACGAGGCGTACAAGGGCAAAATCCGAAGCGACGTCTGGCTCGACGTCCACCGCGTCGCACACGAAGTCGGCCTCAACACCAACGCCACCCTCCTTTACGGCCACATCGAGCAGCGCATGGACCGCCTCGTCCACATGGACATGCTGCGGCGCGCCCAGGACGAAGCGCTGGCGCGACTGGGGTATGCAGGCACCCAGCATCAGGCATCCGCGGCAGGCGACGGCATTCGATCCGATGCGCACGGCGATGGTGGGCACCTTGGATACTCCGGGCACGAAGGGGGCGACGCGCCGGAGATCACACTGACGCGGAAGGGCGTCCCGCTCCCCGAACGCATCGCCTTCGGCACGAATGCCGAATCACGAATACCGAATGCCGAGACCTCTGGTTACTACCAAACGATCATCCCCCTCCCCTTCTTCCCCGACGGCTGCGAATTGGAGCACCTCCCCGGCCCCTCGGGCTTGGAGAACTACCGCACCACCGCCATCGCCCGCCTCATGCTCGACAACTTCCCGCACGTCAAGGCCTTCTGGATCATGCAGACCCTGCCCATGGCCCAGATCATGCTGCAGAGCGGCGCCGACGACATCGACGGCACCGTCGTGTGGTACGACATCACAAAGGTGGGCGGCGTCAGCACGCACCAGGAAGTCAGCGTGTGGACTCTGCAGAAAGCCATCCGCGAAGCGGGCTTCGAGCCCGTGGAACGTGACACGGTGTACCGGAGAGTGTCACGAGACTCCGCAGATGGGCGCAAGTGGCGCGTGCAGTGATCGACCCGCGCGTCAGAAGTCGATCTTCACCCCCACGCCCGCAAAGAACCCCATGTCCGCGTCCAACTGGCTGACGCGGTCCCCGCCCTCATCGTCCAGCGTCAACTGCTGAGAGAAGTTCGCGCCCACGTGCCCGGTCACACGCACCTGCGGGTGCACGCGCCAGTCGGCAGACAGCGTCACGGGCACGCGCCAGTCCCGCGCCACGCCGTTGGGGCTCGCGCCGTCGTCCGCGAGCCGGAAGTTGCGGGTCTCCGCCCCGATGGCCAGCGAGACCGACAGGTCCTCGCACGCGTGGTACGTCACCGCGCCCTGGTACGTCTGCACCGCCGCGCTCACCGTCGGGCTCGGGCCCGTCTCAAACGACCACCGCTCGCAGATCTGCCAGCGGATGATCGGCAGCGGGTACACGCCCGTGTCGTCCTCAAGCCCCGTGCGGAACGACAGGCTCAGGCCGTACGCCAGCGTCGGGCCCTGCGCGTACATCGCCCCCACGCGCCCGCCCCAGGTGATCGAATCACCGAAGTTCGCGTGGTCTTGGAACTGCGTCACCACCTCCGCCGCGGCCCAATACGACCAGTGCTCATCGTGCTGGCGCGCAAACCGCACCGACGCCTGCGCCGTCATCATGTCGTCCCACGGCTCCGCCACGCCAGACACAAAGCCCGTCGCGTCCGTGAAGCTGTACACCGACCGCTCCGCCGCCAGTCCGACCGTCAACCGCCCCCGCAGCGACGTGGGGAACGTCAGAGCCGCGTCGCCCCCGACCCGGCTCACCGAAAACTCGCCGGGCGCGTCCGAAAAATCGGACGCGAAGTTGTGCTGCCCGCTGAATGTCAGAGTCGCCGTGGGCCTTGGCATCTGGAACCCTGGCGGCGGTGCTGGCACTTCTGGTGCGGGCGGCTGCGCCTGGCCAACCTCCGAAGGCGGCACGCCCTGCGACTGCGCAAGCACCGGAACGACAAGCAACGCGGCGAGAAAGGGGACCATGGCCAGAGGATACCGCCCGCCCCGCCACAAAGCGGACACCGCCCAAAGCGACCCCTGCCCTCCTACCCTCGCCCTCGCGGGGCGATAGCTCAATTGGTAGAGCACTAGCTTTGCAAGCTAGGGGTTGGGAGTTCGAGTCTCCTTCGCTCCATTCCCGCGGCACCCCGCACTGTGCCGCCTTCCACAGCAAAACCTGGGTTCTGTCGCCGTCCGACGCATCCCCGTCACCGCGCTCGAGAAGGGCGTTATGCTTTGGGAAGTGTCACCCATGTGTCTTCAACATCTGTTATCCATGTCCCTTCATTGAACACCTGAGCGGCATAGTCGTGAAACCCGGCACCAGGGTTGCACAAACGGAGGAAGGAGGCTTTCGTGACATCTCGAATTGCCCGAATAGATTCAAACACTCCTGCTCAACCGTCAGGGTGTACACGCGCGTGTTTGGTCAGAGTTCTCGCCTCAATATTCGGCATGTATTCTGTCGCACACAAACGTGCGCGACTCGTGCAAGCAATGTCTTGCGTTCTCATGGTGCTGTCGCTTGCGTGTTCGCGTGTGCATGGGCAGCAGTACGTCTGGCAACTTCGCACGAACGTTAGTGGACCAGCACCAAGTTCGCTCGCGATGGCGTACGACGCGTCCCGGGATCGCATCGTGGCCTTCGGTGGGTATCCCGGATTCGGCTCCACATTTTCAAACGCGACGTGGGAGTACGACAGTTCCGTATGGCTACAACGGAATGTGACGTTCGGGCCGGGTGGACGCAATACCCATGCCATGGCATACGACTCAGCCCGTGGTGTTACGACGCTCTTTGGGGGCACGTCTTCATCCAATCTATCAACTGCAAGCATGTGGGAGTGGAACGGCATCACGTGGACAGAGCACGCAGTCGAAGGACCATCGCCTCGCACCGGATGCGGGCTTGCGTATGACGCGGCAAGAGGGGTCACTGTGCTCTTCGGCGGAAGCACGACCGGGAGCCCGGACGGGCCGATGAGCGAGACGAACTCGCCCTGCTGCACGGTGAGATCGACGTCGGCGAGCGCATGGACCGGCCCGTCGGCCGTCCTGAAGACGAGATCGAGCCCCTTCGCCTCGATGATCGCTGGCGCTGACGCCGTGGTCACGCCTTCGCCATCTCGACCGCCGCGCGCAGCAGCACGTCGCAGCCGGCCGCCATCTGCTCGGGCTCCGTCCACTCCTCCTCGTTGTGCGAGAGGCCGTCCTTGCACGGGACGAAGATCATCGAGGTCGGCACGACTCGCGCCGTGTAGCAGCTGTCGTGCCCTGGCCCGCTGACGATCTCGCGCCAGCTGTAGCCGCCGTCCTCGGCCGCCTTGCGCACGGCCGCAATGCAGGTGGGATCGAACGCCACCGGCGGGAAGTACCAGATCTGGTTCACTTCCGCTTCGAGGCCTAAGGGCTCACACGCCGCCTTCA
>CALLYM010000263.1 GCA_937858155.1 uncultured Phycisphaerales bacterium
CGCGGGTGTTTCCGCCGTGGGCTGGTCGGGGAACAACAGAGGTACGCCCGTCGCTTCGGTGAGGGCTTCGAGTTCGGTCCATGAGGTCAGGTTTCGGCAGGCGCGATCCACCCGCAGGCACAGCACGCCGCTGAGCATCTTGGCGTGCTTGCGGACGTAGGCGGTGAAGTCGCGGAAGGTGTCGCGTTCCTGGTGGCGGGTCGCCGTCTCCGCGACCTTGTACATCTTGACCACGACGCCGCCCAAGCGGTGGGCGTACTCGGTCAGACGGATTTCCTGATCCTGAAGTGAAAAGCCCTCTTTCTTCTGCTGGGCAGAAGAAACCCGTGCCCACGCGACAAACTGTTTCATGGCGAACGCTCCGGTTCGCGGTGGTCCGCGGCGTGTGGAGCGCTCCCGAGCACGTCCACCAGCCCGCTCACCCGCAGCACCATCCTAACCGCTTCGTCCCAGGAAACCAGGCGTTGGTAGCGGGAAGTGAAGAGAGTTTGCGTGCGGGCGATCAACTCTGGCGACACCCACGGCGGCAGCGCAGCGGGTATGCCGCCGCCGTCACCAATCGCACCACCACCGGCAGCCCCACCATCACCACAACCCCCGGCGAGCAGCCCCGGAGTGTGCCGCGTGGCGTCATCGGGTGACATGCCGCCGTGGGATGGATCGGGGTCGGTACGCACCGCGGCTCTCGGAACTAGTGGACAGGTCGGGTAGACGAATCGAGTCGGAACGACGAATCCGGGCGCAGCGTTCTCACGCTCGCACCCGGAGAGGAGAGGGATGGACGTGTGTGGGGGAGGCCTACTCCCGTTCCATCGCAGGTGGTTCGTGCTTGGCGGGACCGCCATGTTCCTGGGCTTCTCGGCTCGAACGCTCCTGCGCATCGCGCGAATCGCGGAGGTACTGGTCCACCATCGACTCCGTGCGGGCGTTCTGGTCGGGCGCTGAGGGCACTTTGCCCCTCATGCCGTCGGCGACCTCGCCCGGCGTCTTGGTATGGATCATCCCATACTCGGCGGGCTGGGCTGCCGTGCCCGGGCCGTAGAAAATGCTGCCCAGTTCCTTGAAGCCCTGCCGGAAGGTGGCCCCGAGCACTTCCTTGCTGCGCCGGTAGTTTTCCTTGAGATTCATCGCTGACTCCTGTGAATGCGCACCACGTCCCCGCCCCCCCGAGCCTCTCGGAAACACTCCGCGAGGGTTTCGCTTTCCAAGGCGGCGTCGACGGTGTCCAGGACACGGTGGTGGTCGTGAGCAAAGAGCAGGTGCGTGTGGACGAACATCCCCACCGCACACCAGAGGAAGAACCAGCCGAGCGGCGGGGAGAACGTGAGCGCGCACAGCCCCATCCCGCCCATGACCAGCGGCTCTGCGAAACGCTTAATCGCGATCTCCGAGAGGCGTGGGAAACGCTTGGTCAGCACGCTCTGGCCGTTGTACCGGCTGTAGATGACCTGCTTTGCAGAGACCATCCCTTTCCTGTGCCGCCAGTTTCTTCGGATGATGCCCGCTCGGTGCCACACGCAGCGGACCAGGTACAACAGCAGGCAGAAGTAGACCCCGCGCGGGTCGTGATTGGGCCAGAACACCGGGAAGACGACCATGAGCGGGATAACCAGCCCAGTGGACCAGCCCTGGAAGTACCGTGCCCCGAAGCCGGTGCGGAAGAACGTGACCTCGCCGAACGTTGCCAGTGTGTGAGCGGCAAGCGAGAGGAAGTTGAGCCCGCCGCGTAAGGAGTCGGTGAAGGAAGTTTGAGGTTGTGCCGGTGCTTGGGGCATTGGTTCCTCAGATCAAGCGTGGTGGACGCGTGGGCGTTCTTGCTGGAACCGGACGGGGAGAAACGGCGAGCCCGTGGTGTTCCAGGTGCGACCACCCGCGGTGATAAGGGCTTCGATGATCCAGTCGGACTGCGGCCCGCCCTTGGCGAGGGCGTGGAAGTCGGAGGCTTCGACCAGCGGTGCGAACTGCTCGCTGAACCCCGCGCTGGCGGTGCTTGCTTGGCCAAACCCCAGCGCGGCGCTCACCCATTCGCCGGGGGGCGCGGGCTGCTGCTGCGTGCCGCCGCTCATGAAGAGCGTCTTGCGGCGACCACCGAGCGACTGGGCGTACTCGATCATCTTGGGGTCGGTTGAGTTGTGGAAGACCTGCGTGACGAAGTTGCCCAGCAGGGCGTGGGTGCGGGCTTCGGAGGCTTGGCCGTGCTCGGAGAGGTAGTTGGAGATGCTTTGCGTTGCGTAGACCACGCACGCCCGGGATGCCCGTGCCGTGGTCTGGAATGACGCGTCCCTGGAGAGGTCCACGGTCATCTGCGATTCGTCCGCGCAGAGCATGACCGGCCTGGAGTTGGCCGCGGTGTCCCGGCGGTTCATTGCTAGGTGAAAGCACTCCTTCATGGTCACTTGGACCACGCGGGCCAATGCTCCGAAGGTCAGGACATCCATGTCCACAATGAGAACCTTCCCATCCAGCAGCATGTCCATGTCGAACGTGGGCGCGGGGGAACCAATGAGCCGCCGCGTCAGTTGCCTATTGAAGCTATCACAGGTAGCGAGCACGGTGCTCGCAACCGTGGAACGCGTCTTCTCGCTCAAGCTGGGCATGAATTTCGCGAAGTATTCCAGGAGCCTCCGAAGGTCTTCGCGGTCCTCAGGGTCCGTCGCGTGCTCGTCCGCGCGGCGCAGACAGTCGTAGAGGTACGAGCCGCGTTGCCACCCCTCGCTGTTTGCCTCGTCGAGGGAAGACGGCATGCTCGTGACGAGGCGTTCGATGTTGATGGTGGTGACGGGTTCGCCCGCGAGCATGAGGAGTTCCGCGCAGCAGGTGGTGAGCTGCATCTCCATGCGGACCCAGTACGAACCGTCTTCCCGACCACCATTACCGCCATTACTCTCGCCCCCGCCCTGCGCGCCCAGGGCGAGGTTGGACACCAGCGACAGCATGCTCGTGACGTTGGCCACCAGCCCGGCACCTCCCCGCGCCGCTTCATTCAGGAAGGAGAACGTGGCGGGGTGGCGCGGACCGAGGAGGACAACATCCTTCTCGCGCCCGCACCGGCGGGCAAAGTCGAGGTAAGTGGCGGCATCGGTCGGCTTGGCTGTGAGGAACACCGCTCCGAAGCCGTTGGCAAGGTAACTGTTCGCCACCGTGAAAATCGTGCCCAGCGACTTTCCCGACCCGGTGACACCCCAAACATGGAGTCCGCACACGGCATCGGAGAGTCGGAAGGGCGGCTCGCCGTCGCGCCAAGTCAGGAGCGGCATATCGAGCGGCCAGCGGTGCGGGCACTGCGCCGCGGCCTGCACGGCGTGGACTTCGCCGTGCTTGCACTTCGGGAACGCGAACCTTCGTGCAAAGTGGAGGAACTTGCTCAGGGCGGGCATGGGAAACTCCGGTGCATTGCGCCCATGCGACACCCACCGGCGTACAGGCCGTTTGGCTCCCTTCCCGCACGACGGGCGGAGTGAGCGAGGGGGTGTGGTTCGCGTGGAACTTGAATGCGCCTGCGCAGCGGTGAGGCCGCGCGGGCACAGGGGAGAGAGAGGCTGACGCAGAGTCCTGTTCTACCCGGCAGGCTCAGACAGTGCCAAGCCGCCCATGAGCGTGCCGTTGGCGTGCGCGTCAGAACGGATACGAGTCAGTGCGCGCTCCAGCGCATCGGACAGCGAGTCGTGGGAAACGCTCGCAGTGCTGCTCAACGTCAACCAGACGCCAGGCCCCAGCGGGATCACCGTCTCTCTCTGGCCATTCCGTCGACCGCGCTGCGACCGCGTGGTCCGCGACTCCTGCCCGTCCCGAGCGCCGTTGCGGCACACGAGCCGGTACGCCCTGGCGAATCCCAGCGTGCCCTCCCGGACGCGCTGTTTGTCGGCCTCTGAAAGCAGTTGCAGCGCAAGGTACTTGCTTATGTTGCCCTCGCTCATGCCCACCTGTGGGGCGGTGGATTCCAGAGTCTTTCCCGTCAGTTCTAGAAGCCTGCGCAGCTGGTCCGAGCGATCCATTGCATTGCCTGCGCCAAGTCGGACCGACTCGGTGAGGTACAAGACACTGTCCTGGACCGTCAGGGGCGACTCTTGAGCCACTGGCGCCGGGAGTTCCGGCGGTGCTTCATCCGCGGGATGCTTCATGGTCATGCTCCCTCCTGTGGGCGCGGGGGTGTGCTGGAGGAACCGGACACATCCCCGGGCAACGGCGGGGGCGCGGACCGGCGGTGCGCGTCGTTGGAATGCCTAATGCGGATGGCCGTCCATGCGCCGCAGCACAGCCAGAGGGGCACGAGGCCGATCCCAGCCGTCATCACTGTGCCCGCGACCACGATGGCAGTCATGATCCAGAAGTCGTTGATGGAATGCGTGTAGGCCGCCCCACCCAACGGCCCCCCGAGGAACCCGCAGAGGAACCCAACCTTGGGGTTGAGCCCAGGACGGAAGGGGGCCAGCTTGTCGGATTCCTTGAAGACGTGGGCAACGGCGTGGGAAAAGTGCTGATTGTTCACAGATGTTCCTTTCTTTCAAGGTGAACCGGAGCCACTCGGGCACACTCTGGGCGCGGCCGAGGCGACAGAGGACTCCCGCACCGGCATGGGCACACTGGGCATGACAAAGGCGCGGGCAAGGACTCAGGACGTGAGGTCGGCGGCGTCGTGCTCGAAGCACGGTTCCACAAGGGAGGACAGCAACGGCATGAGTGAGAGGCTGTTGCGGCGGGACACCTCGCGCGCGATCTGGCGGGCGATGCCACTCAGGAAACCCAGCGGCTTGCCTTTTCGCGGGTCGTACTTCGTGCAGGCGTCCATCTCCGCCACCCTGATTTTCAACTCCTGCACGGCTTCTTCAACAATGTCATGCCAGAGGCAGTGGCGGTGGCGAAGATGCGCCACGACGATCTGGCGAAGTTCGGCATCCGCGAGGGACGTGACCATCGTCTCCTGATCTCTCTGCTTGTTGAACCGCCGGTTGAGTTCCGGGAAGAACACCGCGAAGGTCCGAGTCCCTGGTGTCATCCAACGGTCGCGCTCCAGCGGTTGCGGCTTTCCGCCTCTGGGCTTTCTGGATGTGGGTTTCATGAACTTGTTGTTTCCCATGTGTCTTACTTCCCTTCTACCCCTCTGTTGGGGCACAATCCGAATTTGCGGCAGGGAAAGGCCTTACGCTCCTGCGCCAAGAGGCACACGCTGTGCCTCGTGAATGGGAGGGGCCCATACCAGCCTCCCGAGTAGTTTGCCAACGTCAGAATTCGGGATGCACGAAATGCACGAAACGGGCGGAGGTGAAGGATGGACCTAAACGATGAATTCCGTAAGGCCGTTGTAGTGATCGACCAGTTTCGGACTACCTACGGCAGTCTGAATCCTCGGCTCAAAGAGGACCAACAGGTCTCGAACAAGATGATCTGTGTCCAGTATGGCCTCACAGAAAACACCTTCTCCAAGCGGCTAGCGAACGCGCTCGGGTCCCACCGTGACCTCAAGTTGAAGTTCATTCGCGTGGCGGAAGACATACGGCGCGACGCAAATGGTGTGGCGAAACGGCTGAACCCTCGGGTAGTTTTGCCCAGCCCTGTCAAGGAGGCGGATGCTCATGATCTGCTGCGTCAATCGCGATCTCTTGCCGCGTCCGATGAGATCGCCGCCGCCGTTGCGCTCGCGCGGATGGGACTCCGACGTGCGCTCACGGATTTTCCACAGGACTTGCCGATCATCTTGCCCCAGGTGCTATACATTTTTCTGCGGCACGCATCCCCCCGCCAGTTCCTCCACATGATTCGCCACGAGGTGCTGCCCACCAAAGATGCCCTCTGCAAG
>CALLYM010000264.1 GCA_937858155.1 uncultured Phycisphaerales bacterium
TCGATGATGCGCATCTGCTCGTAGCGTCGCCGCCCAACCCCGGGCTCCTCTACCCTCCGTGCGTGGCGCGACTCCTGGCCCTGATTGCCATCCTGGCCGCGTTTCTCCTCGCCTTCACGCTGGTGGACCGTCCCTTGCCGCGCGCGGACTTTGTGTTCATCAACCGGGGTGAACTCAGCACGCTGGACCCCGCGATCATTTCCTGGCAGCAGGACAACCGCATCGCGCGGATCGTGAGCGAGGGGCTGACACGCTCGGACAACTTCGCCCACAACTTTGAGCCTACACCCGCCGCGGCAGAATCCTGGGAATGGTCGCCCGACAAGCGGACGGTGACGTTCCACATCCGCGCGGACGCCAGGTGGAGCAACGGCGAGCCGGTGACCGCGCAGGACTTTGTGTTTTCGTGGCGCCGGTCCATGCTGCCCGACCTTGCGGGCGATTACATGAAGCTGTACGAGTTCATCGAAGGCGGGCGCGAGTTCATCGCGTGGCGGAGCGCGGCGCTGGCGGCCTTCCAGCAACGCACGGACTTTGCGGACGATGCCGCACGCGTGGCCGGGGCGGACGCCCTGTGGAACGACACCGTCAAGAAGTTTGACGAGCTCGTGCGGTGCACGGCGCTGGACACCCACACCCTGCGCGTGACGCTGGTGCGTCCCACGCCCTACTTCCTGGACCTGACGGCGTTCCCGCCCATGTACCCGGTCTACCCGCCCCTCGTCAAGGCCCACGAGTCGGTCGACCCGCGCACCGGCATGCTGCGCAGCCGGCCGGACTGGACCAAGCCGCCGCAGTGTGTGACCAACGGCCCCTTCGTGATGACCGTGTGGCGGTTCAAGCGTGACATGCGGTTCGAGAAAAACCCCCACTACTGGAATCACGACAGCGTCGCCATCGATTCCATCAGCGTGCCCAGCATCCAGGACCCCAGCACCACGGTGTTGGCGTTCCAGACCGGCGCGGTGGACTGGCTCAGCGACGTAGTGCCCGGGTACCGCGACCGCATTCTTACCGAGAAGCTCGCGTTCTACGACGAGCACAAGGACGAGTTGGCCCGCCTGCGCGAACAGTTTCCGAGGGATCCGGTCGAGGTGGACCGGCGGCTGCCGAAAGACCCGCGCAACACGCTGAGTGTCTTTCCGGCGTTTGGCACCTACTTCTATAACTTCAACTGCCTACCCACGCTGCGCGACGGGCGCGCGAACCCGCTGGCCGACGCACGGGTACGCCGGGCGCTCGCGATGTCGATCGACCGCGAGGCTGTGGCGCATGACATCCGGCGCATCGGAGAGCCCGCGGCCAGCACGCTCATCCCGCGGGGTTCCATCGCGGGGTATGAGTCACCGGCTGGGCTGCCGCACGACCCCGAGAAGGCCCGTGCCCTGCTCGCGGAGGCCGGTTTCCCGGGCGGCAAGGGGCTGATGCCCATCAGCATCCTGTTCAACACGGAGGGCGAACACGCGCTCATCGCCCAGTCGGTGGCGAAAGACTGGGAGCGGGAACTGGGCGTGCAGACGCGGCTGGAACAGGTGGAGATCAAGGTCTTCCGGGAGCGCCTCAAGAACGGGGACTACATGGTGAGCCGAGCCGGCTGGTTCGGCGACTATGGCGACCCCACCACGTTCCTGAACATCAACAAGACCGGCGACGGCAACAACGACCGCAAGTTCAACAACCCGGCGTTCGACGAGTTGCTGGCGCACGCCGAAGAACAGCCCGACGCCGCGTCGCGTATGCACATGCTCGCGGACGCGGAGCGCATGCTGCTGGAGGACGAAGCCCCGCTCGCGCCGATCTTCCAGTACGTCCAGATCATCATGTTCGACCCGCACAAGATCACTGGCATCTCCAGCCACCCGCGGATGGAACAACAACTCTCCCGCATCGACATCCTGGGCGACGGCAAGGGCACGGACGAGCCGCAGTTGATGCATGAGGGTGAAGGGGAGGGGACGTTTGGGGGGGTGAAGGCGGAACGGAGGGACTGAAGTAGCCAATGACTCAACCTCCACTCATACCGCCAAGGCGCAGTGGCCTGCGCGAGGCGACTGTCGTTGAGTGCTGCATTGCAGCGTTCTTTGCTGTCTTTGTCCTGCCCCTGACAGTGCTTGTTTTCTGTGGCTTGCTTGCACAACTTGTTCGAAACCCTATGAGTTGGATGATCGTGCTCCCAACATCCGTCTTGACCGCGATGGTGACGTACGTCATTGCCAGGCGCATATCGCACGACGACTACTTGCGGCGTCCTTACCGTACGGTGATTGTCTTGTGCGTGATCGCTTTACCCGGCCTTGCCTTTTTGCTCGTTGGTCTCGCGACGGGACTCGGTGAAGTTACGATCCCTCTCGCGGCGTGCGAGGCCGCGCTACTGCTGGCGGTATGGAGTGGATCGCACGCTGCTTCGCGTCGGTATGGCCTCTCTTGTGGTGTGGGCAACACCTGCGCTCACTGCTCTTATGACCTCTCCGGCCTCGCCGACCACATCAAGTGCCCCGAGTGTGGCGGCACCTACCGCTACGCACATCCAACGCAGACGTCCCCGTTGTCATCTCAAGACACGATGAACACTCCGCCCCCTCGATGACTCCCCCCGCCCCACCAACCCCCGTGCTCCCCAAGACCCGCGCCCGCCAGTGGCGCACGGCGGGCTACGTCGTCATCGCCCTCGCGCTGGGCACGCTCTTCATCCCCATCGCGGCGGGGCTGGGAGCGTTCCTCGCGGCGATGCTGCTCTCCAACATGAACCTCGGCGGCACCCACCCCGCGGTCCTCTTGACCGCCGCCATCCTCGGCGCACTCACGAGCGGCGCTGGCCTGTTCGAGGGTGCCCGCAACAGTTTCGCGAAGAAACCCATCGCCCCGCGCAGCGTCGCGATCGCCGTCGCTGTGCCCCCAGCCCTCATCGCACTCGGCAGCATCTTCGGGCGCTTCGAGATTGCTTTTCTGATCACTGTCTGCGCTGCCGCCGGCGCATACGGCATATTCAAGGGCGCCCAGCGTGGCGCACGCAACGCCTCCATGATGGTCGGCGTGGGTGACCTCTGCGCCCACTGCGGGTACGACCTCTCCGCAACACCCGCGCACCAGATCTGCCCCGAGTGCGCCGGCACGTACCGCTTCGACACCTCCAGGTTCGAGTAAGCCCCGTACGCTCGCCCCGTGCTCGCCCTCGTCCTCCGCCGCCTGTTCGCGCTGCCGCTCATACTTCTGGCGGTGTACACCATCGCGCTCGCGCTGGCGTGGGCGATCCCCGGCAACCCGCTGGAAAACCCGGAGGGCCGCCGCCCGCCGCCCGAAGTCCAGGCCGCGATGCTCTCCCAGTACAACCTGGACTCATTCCCCAAGTTCTACGTGTCCTACCTCGCCAACATCACGGGTGTCGCGTACGCGCGCGACGCGGCGACCGGCACGCTGCGTGCACAACGCGAGCGCGCCGCTTCCCACGGCCAGGCCCCACCAGCGCGCCCCGTCTTTGACTTTGGCCCCTCCCTCCAGTACCGCGACCAGCGCGTGAACGACATCCTCTTCTCGTCGCTGCCGGTGTCGGTCTCACTGGGTGGGGTCGCGATTCTCATCGCGCTCGTGCTGGGCCTCGCCGCGGGCATCATCGGCGCGGTGAAGCCCGGCTCCTGGCTCGACGCCTCCACGCTCACGCTCAGCCTCATCGGCATCAGCCTGCCCAGTTTCGTGGTCGGCACGGTGCTGCTCATGGTCTTCTGCGTGTGGCTCCGCGTGTTCCCGATCGGTGAGTGGAACCCGCCCCTCTCGATGATCCTCCCCGCGTTCACACTCTCGCTCCCATTCGCGGCGTACATCGCGCGCCTTTCACGCATGAGCATGATCGAGGCCCTGTCCGCCGACTACATCCGCACCGCGCGGGCCAAGGGCGTGCCCGAGCGCACTGTGATTCTGCGCCACGCGCTCCGCAACGCCATCCTGCCCGTGCTCAGTTACCTCGGCCCCGCGACTGCACTCGCCATGACAGGTTCGTTTGTGGTCGAGGTTGTGTTCGCGGTGCCGGGCATGGGGCAGCACTTCGTGAACGCCGTGCAGAACAAGGACCTCTTCCTGCTGCTGGGCGTGGTGCTGGTGTTTTCCACCATGCTCGTGCTGTTCAACCTCGTGGTCGATGTGCTGTACCGCTGGGTGGACCCGCGGATCCAGTGACGTCCCGCCTATTCAAACGACATCCCGCTCATGCCGTCCCGGCCTGCGCCGGCGGGCGCGCGGTGCAAGAGCCATCGCAGCTCGGGCAGGTGGAACAGAAAGGCGAAGGCCGCGTATGCACCCGCTCCGGCTGCAACCGACGCCGCCAGCCGCGGGAGGCGCTGCGCCCAGCGGTCCCCGTGCGGCATGAGCCACATGACCCCCGCGACGCAGCCCCCCATGAGCAGCGCGACGGAGACGGTGCGGAGCACCGCCGCGAGCGTACCGGAGTTCCACAACCTCACGCCCAGATGGCGGTATAGCCAAGTCTGCAGCAGGATGCACTGCACCGCAGCGCTGGTAGCGGTCGCCCACGCAAGGCCCGCTTCCTTGAGGAACCAGATGAGCGTGAAGTTGAGGGTGATGTTGACTCCCACGCATGCAATGGCGATGCGCATGGGCGTGCGTGTGTCACCCTTGGCGTAGTACGCGCGGGTCAGGACATGGTTGAGCGAATAAACCCAGACCGCGGGCGCGAAGCCCAGCAGCACGGCGGCGGCCCGTGTCAACCCCTCATCCGTAAAACTCTTGCGTCCGCCGCCGAAGATGACCCCGACCAGGTCATGACGCACGAGGATCAGCCCCACGCTCGCGGGCAGGCCGATGAAGAGCGAAAGGCGCACTCCGCGACGCAGGTGGGCGAGGAACTCCTCCGGCTTGTCGCTGCTGCGGGAAAGCAGCGGGAACACAGCGGTAGCGACGGCGATGCCGAACACGCCCAGCGGGAACTGGTAGAGCGTCTGCGTGTACGAGAGCACGGCGTTGCTGCGTTCGTCCAAAGGGGTTGCGTGACCGAACATCGTGGGCCCAATCCAGATGGGCCACATCGCGATGAGGGTGTCGATCATCGTGTTCAGCTGCAGCGTGCCCAGGCCCAGCATTGCTGGGATGAACCTCTGGAGCACACGTGAGCCGGATTCCCGCGCCTCCGCGAAGCCGCGCGTCCATGTGACCTTTCCACGCAGCGCACACAGCGACCAGAGCACGGTCGCGACTGTCGCGGCCACGGCCGAGACGCCGACCACGTACGACGCGAGCGTCCGCCCAGAAAGCAGGCCGGCGTAGAAAAGGGCGCCGGCAACGATCTGGAACACGTTGAGCACGATGGGGCCCGCCGCGGGCACCGCGAAGCGCCCATGTGCCTGCAGCATGCCCCCCAGGATGGCGGTGACGCACACCATGGGCATCATGGGGAGCATGAGCGCGATGAGGCGCAGACTCATGCCCAGTTCGTCCCCGGCGGGCCAGAATATCAGACGAGCCAGGATGCAGGCCTCCGCAAAGAGTGTGATGGAGCCCGTCGCGAGCGTGACGAGCCACACGACACGGCTGGCGAGCGCGGAGGCACGCGCTGGATCATCCCGCGAAAGCAGGGTGTACTCCGGGAGGAACGCCGCGGAGAGGGCCCCCTCGCCAAAGAGACGCCGGAAGAAGTTAGGGAGGGCGTACGCGGCGCGGAATGCGCTGCCCACCGCGCCGTCACCAAAGAGACGAGCGGTCAGCACGTCCCGCGCCAGCCCCGCGAAACGCGAGAGCAGAGTGAGCCCGGAGACGACGCGGATCGCGGCGGCGAGAAACCCCGCGTGGTGCGCGTCGTGGGCCGGGGAGGCCGGGGACACAGCGGTAACAGGTAGGGCTTGGCCGTCCTGGCCTTCTCGGGTCACGCGTTCAGCGTAGGACGCGGGCTGGTCAGCGGATGACCACGAGCCAGTGCAACACGAGCGCGGGCAGGAGGAGCAGGCAGGCCCAACCGGCATACCCGAAGAAAGAGGGCATCTTGACCCCCGCCCGCTCGGCGATTGCCCGCACCATGAAGTTGGGACCATTGCCGATATACGTCATCGCCCCGAAGAACACCGCCCCGGTCGAGATAGCCTCCAGCGTGAGACGGCCGTCGTGGGTTGCGAGGAGGTTGTGGATGCGATCCCTGGACACTTCGTCGGGTGCGGTCGCCACCTGCAGGAAGTTCAGGTAAGTCGGCGCATTATCGAGCATAGCGGAGAGCGACCCGGTCGCGAAGTAGAACGAGGTAGGCGAGTGCACGCCGAGCCTTGTGCCGTTTGCCGCCAGGTACGCGAGCGCGGGCATCATGGTGAGGAATATCCCCGCGAACAGAAGCCCCACTTCCTTCACTGGTTCGAATGAGAAGTCGTTGGCCTCGCGCGTTGCGTTGGGAGTAGTGGCGTACGCCAGCACCGCGAGGACAATTTGGACAAGCGCGCCGACGGGCACGTGGTGCAGGTTGATGTGCTTGCCCAACACAGGATCGATGAACACCGCAGCGACCATCAGCACCAGCAGCAGCAACGTCACGGGCCTCGCTGTGACGCCGATGCGAGGCAGCAGGCCCTTCGCCCCTGGCTCCGCGCTTCTCGCAAGCCAAAGGTCGTAGACGAAGAACGCCGCAAGGAGCGCCCCCACCACCAGGGCCCATGACGCGCCCAGCCAGCGCGTAGTCCAGAAAAAAGGAACACCCTTGACAAAGCCCAGGTACAGCGGCGGATCGCCGATGGGTGTAAGCAGGCCGCCGCAGTTGCTGACGATGAAGATGAAGAATACAACGTGCAGGGGCCGCAGACGCCCCTGATTGGCATTCATGTAGGGGCGTATCAGCAGCATGGACGCCCCGGTCGTGCCCACGATGTTGGCCAGAACGGCACCCATCAGCAGCAACACCGTGTTCGCCGCCGGCGACACAGGCTTCTTCACCCGCACCGCTACACCACCGCTGACGATGAAGAGGCCGCCGATCAGGGCGATGAACGCGACGTATTCCGCAGCGGTGTGGAGCACAGCCGCAGGTCCCTGTGCACTTCGGAAGGCCGTGAGGTAGTACGCAGCGACCGTTGCCCCAAGCGAAAGGGCAACATCCGGGTAGTGCCGGTGCCACCACTTTGCATTCACGAGGGGGCACGCGGCGATACTGACAAGGAGGAGCACAAAGGGTGCAACGAGGACGAGCGGAACTTCCATCTTTCCCGCGGCGCTGACCGCGGGCGGCATCAGGAACGCCCACACCACGCCGGCCACCGCCCCTCCGGACGATGTCAAAAGCCAAAGACGTGGCCCGTGGAGCCAGTGTGTCGGCCGGGTGTGGTCGTGCCCGTGCATGGGGGCGACTTTATTCTCGACCTGTCGCGACTGGAGCGGGGGTTAGAACCCAAACTTCGAAAGGCTCGTGATCGTGCCGTCCTTCACGGTCGCGACGATCTTCCGGCCGTCTTCCGCCTTCCATGAGTAGTTGACGGACACAGACGACCCTCCCGCCATGCCGGCGGCGGACACGCCGAACCCGCTGACCTCTTCTCGTTCGCCCTGCCCGAGCACCTTTTCTGCGTCTGCCAGCGTCATGCCGGTCTTCAGGAGGGCGTAGTTCTCCGGGGTGATCTTTTCCTCGCACCCTGCAAGGCCGCCGAACGCCAGCCCCACGCCGAGCACCACCGCGCCGGTTCGACGGACCAAACGTCCATGCCAGCCGCTGCGAAGCACCATGCGAGCCTCCTTGCCCCAGGGTCGAAACCGGGGCGGGGCACATGCTACACGGGATCGCGCGGAAGTGCGAAGGGCGGATGAAGTTCCTGTTGGTTGCAGGACAGGGCGGCTCGAAGCAAAAAAAAACACGGGGCCCGTTTGGGCCCCGTGCGGCTGGAACGAAACTGACGATCAGCGGCGGCGGCGGGCAGCGGCCAGAGCGCCCACACCCATCAGAGCGAACGCGCCGGGAGCGGGCACGAAGCCCTTGTCCTTGCTGATGACGACGGACGAACCTGGTTGGATCAGGAAGTCCCACTGGAAGGCCCACGTGCCGTCCACGTTGAAGAGGGGGCCGGCAAAGTCAGGCAGGTCGTCAGGATTACCGTCCTGCAGCAGGTTGAGCAGGTTCGGGAACGGGCCGACCGCGTAGTGGCTGGGCTGGGGCGTCACAACCGTCTCGCTCATGGCGAGCGCACCATCGGACTGGATGGCGGTGTTGTGCAGCGGCCCGGGGATTCCCACGTTGTCACCGGCTGCGTTGCCGGCAAGGTCAAAGTCGCAATACTGGAAGAAGTGGAACGGAAGCGGACCGTTGGTGAGATTGTTGATGACAATCGACTCGGTGACGTCCGAGCGGTTTGAGCCCGCTGCACCACCGCGGAGCGTCCAGGAGGGCTGAATGTTGAACCGCCCTGCCGGGTCGGTGTACTGCAGCGCCAGCGTGTCGGGACGATTGTCCACGAACGGGTTCGTGTCCGAGACGAACGAACCGGTCTGATTGAGAGAGTTGATCGGCGCCTCGGGGCCCGCCGGACCAACTCGGAACCAGAACCATTGCTGGAAAATCTGGTCCATCCCGTCAACGTTCCAGTTCACCATGCCACCGCTCGAAGCATCGTCGATGTCAGTCGACGAATTGCGGTCGGCCAGCGTCCACACTGTGGCGTGCGCGGACATAGCCGCACCACAGAGCGCAATCGCTGCAAAACCAAAGCGAGAGAAGGTCATTTCCTCTCCTCCTATTTGCCCACATCACACAGCGCACCGGTTCTCCAGCCGGAGCGCAGGTCTTGTCACGTCCAGAGAGTACTGGAATTGGTGGTGCCTGTCAACGAAAATAACTGAAAGAATGCGTTGCGCGATCCTGGTGAACCAGAAATTGGAGTATTAGGCGAGGCGAGCGCCGGGTGGCGTCCGACCATCGGCGCATCGGCCTACGCCGGGCGGTCGTATCTCTACCAGCGCGACCCGTCGGTGAGAAACCAGACGCCAACGCCCGGAGTCGATCCTGCAGAGGACGAAGCATTGAAACCGCCGGGCCAGAAGTTCAATTCGTTTCCGCGTCGCTACGGATTGAGCGTCAGCCAGCCGATGCCATCTTTGACCTCTGCCAGAACATGCGGTGCGGACATGACACTCCTTCGACAGTCGGTTCGTTTGAGAGCGGCACCCTAGAGCACATTCAGCCGGGCCGGAACAACCGATCGGAATGGCCGGGGAAGGCATTCCCGAGCCCTTGCTCCCGGACTGCTACCCCGAGCCCGATTGACGAACGCAACTTCTGAGCCCTTCAATTCACCGAGCCAGCCAAGGACCCCACCCGATGACCATACGGCACTGCTCGGCATCCGGCAGGCCGGCGAGCCGGTCCTCGCCGAGGCGTTCTGACGAGAATGCATCGCTTCACTACACCGCGCTGCGCTCGCCGCCGGCTGGGACGAGCCGGGGCGGCGTCACGGGCCGGCG
>CALLYM010000265.1 GCA_937858155.1 uncultured Phycisphaerales bacterium
GGGAGGGGAACGCATCGGCTCGATCCTCGTCGCCGGCGGCACGCCGGAGCTCTCCCGCGACCCCCGCGGCACGCTCGAACGCCTCCTGGCGTTCCTCGCCGGCACCAGCGCCGAGCTCTGCGAGCACGAGCTGGAGGTCCGGCACAAGGTCAAGGAGCTCAGCGCCCTCTTCCGCCTCACCTCCCTGCTCGCCCAGGCCTCCGGCATGCAGCGCGTTCTGGAGGTCGCCCTCGACGCCGCCCTCGACGTGCTCGAGCTCGACGCCGGCTCCATCATGCTCCTCAAGGAGGACGCCGACGGCGTCGTCGCCCAGGGGACCGAGGAGGACCTCTCCCTCTCCACCAGCCGCAGCCTCTCCAAGGAGTGGCTGGACCTACCCACGCCCCTCTCCAAGGACCGCCTCTTCGACAAGGTCGCCCTCAGCGGCGAGGTGGTCGTCTCCGAGGACCTGCAGAACGACCCGCGCGTCAACATCCCGGGCAAGGCGGCCGAGGAGGGCCTCGTGTCGGCCATGCACGCGGGCATCATCTTCCAGAACCGTCCGCTGGGCGTGATCCGCCTCTACTCCAGGTCCCGCCGCACCTTCGGGGATTTCGACCGCCGCCTGCTGCGTTCCATCGCCCAGCAGGCCGCCGTCGCCATCGAGCAGGCCCGCCTGCTCCGCCTGCGCGAGGAGGAACGCCGCATCCAGCGCCAGCTGGCGCTGGCCGCCGACGTGCAGCGCCGCATGCTCCCCTCGAGGCTCCCCCAGATCCCCCGGCTGGACCTGGCCGCCCGCTACGTCCCGAGCTTCGAGCTTGGGGGCGACTTCTACGACTTCATCGAGCTCAACGGCCATATGGGGCTGGTGGTGGGCGACGTCGTGGGCAAGGGGGTCGCCGCGGCCCTGCTCATGGCCAGCGTCCGCGCCAGCCTGCGGGCGTACACGCAGGACGTGTACGATCTGGACGAAATCGTGGGGCGAGTGAACCAGGCCCTGGCCCGCGACACGCGGGACAACGAGTTTGCCAGCCTCTGGTACGGCGTCATCGACCCGCACAAGCTCCGCCTCACCTACTGCTCCGCCGGCCACGAGCCGCCCATCGTCGTGCGCCTGCCCAAGGGGCGCCCGCCCAGCCCGGCCGACGTGGACGAGCTCTCCGTGGGCGGCATGGTCGTGGGCATCGATCCGACGCAGCGATACCAGCGCGCCGTCTTTGACCTTCGCCCGGGCGATGTGATCTTCGCATACACCGACGGCCTCTCCGACGCAAGCAACTTCGACGGCCATCGCTTCGGCAAGCAGCGCATCCGCGACGCCCTGCTGCGCTGCCTCACGGAGAAGCCTCAGGCAAGCGCGTCAGATATCGTCGAGCGTGTGCTGTGGGAGTTGCGCCAGTTCGTCGGCCTGAGCAAGGCCCGGAGCGACGATAAAACAGTCCTTGCCGTCCGCGTGAAGTAGCGATCAGCGCGCTCAGTGCCCGACTACTTCCGCCGTTTCTTGAACTTGTCCTTGACACTGGGTGTGAACGAGCTTCCACGACCCAGGCCCGGCAGACGCATGCCCGGCGCGGACGCCCCCGGGCTCATGGCAGCCATGGCCTGGGCGCGTTCCTTCTTGTTCATGCCCGCGAGGTCACGCGTGACCTTGCCCACGAGCTCAAATTGTTTGACCAGTTGCCCCACTTCCTCCTGCTTGCTGGCGCTCCCGCCGGCGATGCGCCGCTTGCGTGAGTTGTTGATGACCTGCGGCTGCGTGCGCTCCTCCACCGTCATCGACGAGATCATGGCCTCGACCCGGTCGAGCTGCTTGTCGTCGATGTTCACGTCCTTGAGCATCCCGCCGACGCCCGGCAGCAGCCCCAGGAGCTGCTTCATCGGGCCCATGCGACGGAGCGTTTTCATCTGCTTGAGGAAGTCGTCCATCGTCAGCTGGCCCTTCTCCATCCGTTCCTGGACGCTCTTGACGTCCTCCTCGTTCACCTCCTGCTGGGCCTTCTCGACCAGTGATACCACGTCGCCCATGCCCAGGATGCGACCCGCGACACGGTCAGGGTGGAACTCCTCGAGCGCGTCCAGCTTCTCGCCAGTCCCGACAAACGTGATGGGCGCACCGGTCACCTGCCGCACCGAGAGGGCCGCGCCGCCCCTCGTATCGCTGTCGTACTTGCTCAGGATGACGCCGTCAACGCTGAGCTTTTCGTGGAAAGCGCGGGCGCTGTTCACCGCGTCCTGGCCCGTCATGGCGTCCACCACGAGGAGCGTGTGGTGTGGCGAGAGCGTCTTCTTGACGCTCGTGAGTTCACCCATCAGCTCTTCATTGATGTGCAGACGCCCCGCTGTATCGATGATGAGTGTGTCGACGCCCTGCTTCTTCGCTTCCGCGAGGGCGCGCCTGGCCACTTGCACCGCGACGCCGACGGCCTTGCCGTACTCCGCGCACTTGTCGGGCTCGGCATAAAAGTGGACCGGAGGACCGCCCGCCGTGCCTCCCGCGCCCTCGTTCACCTGCTCCACAATGGTCCGGAGCTGGTCCACCGCCGCGGGACGTTGGAGGTCGCACGCGGCGAGCATGACGCCGCGCCCGCGCTTACGCAGGTAGGCCGCCAGCTTGCCGCAGGTCGTCGTCTTCCCGCTGCCCTGCAGGCCGCACATCATGACGATGGTGGGCGCCTGGGCCGCGCGGATGATGAGCCCCTCCGCGGGCGCCTGGCGCGGGAGGGGAATGGGCAACCCCGTGAATTCGTCCCGCTGCTCCTGCACCTGCCCGCCCAGCAGCTCAACGAGCCGACGGTGCACGATCGCGATCATCTGCTGGCCGGGTTCGACGCTCTCCACCACCTTTTGGCCCACCGCATCGCCCACGACCTGCTCGCAGAACGTGTTCACCACGTCTAGGTGCACGTCCGCGTCCAGGAGCGCGGTGCGCACGGTCTCCATCGACTCGCGCACGTTGGACTCGCTGATCTTGTCCTTGCCCGCGAGGCTGCGCAGCATGCCGTTAAAGGTGTCTGTGAGTTTCTCGAACATGGGGGGCGATCATAAGAGCGAAACACCGGATGGAACGATGGTCACGGGGGTTTCTGAGTGGAAACGCCGGTTTCGAGCGAGTTTCCGCCACATCCCGCATCCCCATCCCCGCGCTACCGTTCTTCATGCTCCCCCTCCTCATCGCCCTCCAAGCCACGCAGCCTGAACCCGCGACCGCCAAGGTTGCGTTCCCCCACCCCCTCATCACAGAAGTCCTGTACTCGGTTCCAGGAGGCAAGAACGGCGACGCCAACGGCGACGGTGTGCGTTCCGCCACGGGCGATGAGTTCATCGAGCTCATCAACCCCCACGACAAGCCCATCGAGCTGGAGGGCTACCGCCTCTCGGACGGCCAGCCCGAGGGCTGGGCCGGCAAAGACCACAAGCCCGCCAAAGACACTCAAGGCGAGGACAAGCCTGGTAAGGACAAGCCCAAGCAGGACGACCAGAAACAAGAGAAGCCCTCCGAGTCCGCCGACGACCACGAATACCAACCCCTCGCCTTCACCTTCCCCAAGCTCATGCTCCAGCCGGGCGAGGTGGTGGTGGTGTTCAACGGCTTCGAGGCGCACATCCCTGGACCTGTCGGTGATTCGTCGAAGGCCGCGGAAAAGAACGACAAGTTCCACGGCGCGTATGTCTTCACGATGAAGGCGACAAGCTCGTACCAGGCGCTCTCCAACCAGCACGACATGGTGGTGCTCACCAGCCCGCAGAGCGCCGGTGCCGGGACGGTCGAGTGCGTGCGGTGGGACTTCCGTGATGCCCAGTCGGCTGGCAAGGGGCATGGAAAGGGGAAGGAGAACAACCAGCCCGCTCGCCCCCGCGATAAGCACGCGGAAGGCGATGCCCAGCTCACGGAGAACCTCCCGAACGCACGGAACAGCGTGCAACGCACGCGCGCTGCCGGCGAATTCATCGACCATGTTGATCTGGACGGCACGCCGTTCAGCCCGGGTGTGTTCGTGGAGAAGAAGGACACCGCTCACGACGCGACTCCGGCAAAGCCCGCACCCGAAAAGGACAAGAAGCCAGTCAAGGGCCCGGACGGCAAGTAAGGAACACGCTGGCGAGATTCCTACTTTGGCACGCCGATGTCCTCGTTCCACAGGTCGGGCCTGGCCGCGATGAACTCGCGCATCAGCGCGATGCAGCGCGCATCGTTCAAGACGTGCACATCCATGCCCGCAGCCCGGAGCCAGTCTTCCCGGCCTTGAAACGTCACGTTCTCGCCGATCAGGACCGTGGGGATGCGGTACAGCACTGCAGTGCCGCTGCACATCGCGCACGGAGAAAGAGTGCTCGCCAGGATCAACTCGTTCCAATCACGGCGTCGCCCGGCGTTCCGGATGCACACGGTCTCAGCGTGCGCGGTGGGGTCGCCCTGCTGCACCCGCAGGTTGTGGCCCAGCGCAACCACCACTCCGGCTCGCGTGACAAGCGCCGACCCGATCGGGATCCCGCCTTCCGACCTTGACTTCACCGCCTGCTCGTACGCAGCGTCCAGCGCCAGTTGGTGCAGTTGTGCGGTGTCCATCAGTCATCGTAGATCGTTGAGCGCGAGTTGGGCGTCCGCACCCCACTGGAACGCACCCCTACGCTCCGCGCATGGGCAGCCCGCACCCCGCGCACGCCAACGTCGTTGTCTTCGACCACCCCCTCATCCAGCACAAGCTCGGCTACCTGCGCGACAAGACCACCAGCCACAGGCCCTTCCGCGCTCTGCTGTACCAGATCGCGGGCCTCATGGTGTATGAAATCACGCGCACCCTCCCCACCGCCGCCGTGGACATCGATACCCCCCTTGAGCGCACAGGGGGCAAGCGGCTCTCCGCGAAAATCACCGTGGTGCCTGTCCTGCGCTCCGGTCTGGGGATGGCCGAAGGCATCCTTGAAATGATGCCCGAGGCGCGCATCGGGCACCTGGGCATGGCCCGTGACGAGCGCACGCTCCGTCCCACGACTTACCTGCGCAAGTTGCCGCGCGACATCGACGACGGGCCCGTCATACTCGTGGACCCCATGCTCGCCACCGGGGGTTCCGCGAGCGAGGCGGTCACCATCCTCCGCGCCGCAGGTGCCAAGGACCTCCGCATGATCTGCCTCGTCGCGAGCCCAGAAGGGCTTGCCCGCATGCACCAGGACCATCCGGACCTGCAGATCTACACCGCCGCCATCGACCGCCAGCTGGACGAACGCGGCTACATCCGCCCGGGCCTGGGCGACGCGGGCGACCGCATGTACGGCACGGAATGACCGATACCCTGCCGCTCATCGGCCCCGTGGCGGAACGGCAGACGCAGCGGACTTAAAATCCGCAGCCCTTCACCGGGCGTGTGGGTTCGACTCCCACCGGGGCCACTTGAAAAGTGACTCGTCCATCACTCGATGTTCTGCACCTGCTCCTTGAGCCGGTCGATCGAGCCCTTGATTTCCACGGTGTTGCGGGAGATGAACGCGTCGGGGCTCTTGCTCGCGATGGTGTTGGCTTCGCGCAGCATTTCCTGCGCCAGGAAGTCCAGCGTGCGCCCGATGGGCTTGCCGTTGCAGCCCGCGAGCAACTCCTCAAACTGGACGAGGTGGGTGGAGAGCCGCTTGATTTCCTCGGCGATGTCCGTGCGCTCGGCGTACGCCGCGATCTCTCGGATGAGGTCGCCGGGCTCCACGCTCGCCTCCGCCTCGCGGAGCATCGACTCGATGCGGGTCTGGAGGCGCAGCTCGTAGTCGGCGACCACGCCCGGGGCCCGTTCCTGGATCAGCTTCAGGCGCTCCGCGATGTACGAGAGGTTCGCCCGCAGGTCGTCCACGAGCGCGCGCCCTTCGCGTTCGCGCATGGCGGTCAGCTGCGTACAGGCCTTGTCGACGAGAGGCATGAACGCCGCCCGGGCCGCTTCGAACCTGGCCTCCTCATCGCTGGGGGGCTGGAGCACGCCCGGCAGGTTCAGGAGCGCCGCGAGATCAATCTTTGCCTGCCCCGCAAAGTCCGGCAGCGTGCGCAGCTGCTGGATGTAGGAATTGAGCGCCCCCGTGTTGATCTGGTAGGCTGCCTGCGCGGACGAATCGGTGTACCGGGCATTGAGCGTGATCGTTCCGCGGCTCAGGCGCTCGCGCAGGCGCGACTCGATTTCCGCCTCCAGGCCCTGCACGCTGTCGGGCAGGCGGATCGTGCTCTTGAAGTACTTGTTGTTGAGCGAGCGGATTTCGACGAAGTAGTGCGTCCCATCGACCGTGGTCGTGGCCTCGCCATATCCGGTCATGCTGCGCACTACAAGAGGCTTGGACACGAATTGCTCCGTGGGCAGGGAGTTAGCGGCCGGGAGGCGTCGTAGGGGGAGTGGTCGGCTGGGTCTTTGGTTCCTCGGGCGGTGTGGTGGGCGCGGGGGCCGGAGAAGGGGCCGGATTAGAGGCCGGGGTTTCCGCAGGAGCCGTCGCAGGACTTTCCGCAGGCTTGTCCGCTGGGGGCTGGGCCTGTTCCGTGGATGCCGGTGTCTGGTCCCCAGGAGCGGAAGTCTGCTGAGCAGGAGAAGACGACCCTGAGGTGCCCGCCGGAGCCTTGACCGTTGTGGTCGAACTCGGGCCTGAGCCCTTCGCTGCCTTCACGCCCAAGTTGAGCACGATGGCAAAAACCAGGAACACGCAGAACACGATGATGGTGAACACCGTGAGCGCGTCGCCGGTCTTGGTTCCGAACGCCGTCTGGCCGGATCCCGAGCCACCACCGAACGCGCCCGAAAGGCCGCCACCCTGCGGCTTCTGGATCAGCACCGTGAGCACCAAGAACACACACGCGACGATGAAGCCGACAGTGAGAACGCTCATGAGCCACGGTGGCCAAGCCTGAGCGAGATAGAGCGTGACATTCGTCATAAGGGGGCGAGTTTAGGCGTGAGCATATGGAACGGTTGGTTATTTTTGGAGTTTGTTTGGTTTGTTGCATCCTGGCGCTCTTTTCTTGTATGACAAGAAATTACTCGATCGGGGATAGAGGGACTCCACGGTCGTTTTGCTATTGTTGCACATATGAAGTCGAGTGGATATTGGTGGGCTGCGCCGGTCTTCGTTGGCACCCTTGTCTTAACGGGTTGCGGCAAAGAGGACGTTCATGTCCAACGTGTCCCGCTTCCTGCGGACGCACCCAAGAGCTCACAGGTAGCCCAAAGCCCACGCTTGTCCGGAATGCCACCTGCATCCCCGAAATCCAGCCCAACTGGCAGCAAGAAGGTTGTCTGGACGGCGCCCGCTGGATGGGAAGAGCAACCGAACACGCAGGCGATGCGGCTGGCGACGTACAAGGCGATGGGGGTGGAAGTTTCGGTCGCCGCGTTCCCGGGGGACGTGGGGGGCATGCTCGCGAACATCAACCGCTGGCGGGGGCAGGTGGGCGCAGCGCCGGTCACCGAGCAAGAACTGCCCAGCCTGGTACAGGAGATTCAGAGTGCTCCTTCCAATGTCAGCATGACCTCCATCAGCGGCGCGGGGGAGAAGCAGTTGCTGGGTGCCATCATCACGCCGGGGGACGGTCAGACCTGGTTTGTGAAGGGCATCGCGACCGCGCAGCAGGTCCAATCACTGCGACCATCGTTCGAGGAATTTGCAAAGTCCTTCCGGCTGGTGGGAGGTGGCACGGCGGCGTCGATCCCCGATCTGCCCCCCGCCGCTCCGCAGGGCATGGGTAATTCGAGTGTGCCGATCGCGAAGAACCAGGATTCCGTGATCGAGGCTCGCCTGGCGACCTGGAAGGCCCCCGAGCACTGGAAGCCCGAAGCCAACTCCGGGGGGATAGTCGCGGCGGCCTTCGCGATAGCGAACGATGGGGGCAACGCCCGGGCGACCGCGACCAGCCTCAACAACGACGGCGGCGGGGTGCTTGCGAACATCAACCGCTGGCGGGACCAGCTTGGGCTATCCCCCGCGAGTGACTTGGCCGGGGCGGGGGCGCAGAACCTGAGCAACGGTGCGGCGATGGTGGACGTCGTGAACTCGGCCAATAGCGAAAGGATGATCGGAGCGATCGTGCCCGCGGGGAACGGTTCTACATGGTTCTTCAAGCTCAAGGGCGCTCCGGCGTCCGTCGAGCGGGAGAAGGCGGCGTTCGAGCAGATGGTGCGTGGCGTGGGCCTTGGAGAAAAGTAGAGTGAAAGCACTGAAAGAAGCGTTTTCAGCGCTCGCGTCGCTCCGGTTGACGGTGCTGCTCCTCGCGCTGTCGATGGTGCTGATCCTGGCCGGCACGCTGGCGCAGGTCAACGAGGGCGTGTGGTCGGTGGTGGACCGCTACTTCCGCTCTCCGTTCGTCCTCATCCCGTTCCAGCTATTCATCCCGGAGAAGGTCGCCCGGATCCCGGGTGTGCTGCCGTTCCCGGGGGGGCTCACGCTGGGCGTCCTCCTCTTTGTGAACCTGATCGCAGCGCACTTCACTCGTTTCAAAGTTACCTGGAAACGCAGCGGGATCATCCTCTCGCACCTGGGCATCCTGCTGCTTCTGGTTGGCGAATTTGTCACGGGGGCCCTCGCGGAGGAGGGCAACATGACCATCGACGAGGGGAGCTCGAGCAACTACGTCGAGGACACAAGGTCGGTCGAGCTCGCGGTGATCGATCCATCCCCCGCGGGTGACGACCTGGTCGTGGTTGTGCCCCAGAGGCTGCTGGAGAGGGCGGCGCGAAGCGGCCAGCCGGTCACGCACGGGCTCTTGCCGTTCGACGTGGCGGTGAGCGAGTGGATGCCCAACTCGACGATCCTGGGGCCGATGCAATCGACAGAGCAGCAGCGGAAGAAGGCGGACGCGGGCGCCGGGCTGCAGATCGCCGCGGTGCCGGCGCCGACCGCGACGGGCGTGAACGGGGCCGAGGTGGACGCGCCCTCGGCGTACCTGACGTTCAGCCGGGGTGGCAAGAAACTGGGCACGTACCTCGTGTCGATGTACCTGAACCAGGCGCAGCCGGTCGATGTGGACGGCAAGGTCTACCAGGTTGAGCTGCGGTTCAAGCGCACGTACAAGCCCTACACCCTGCACCTCATCGACTTCAAGCACGACAAGTTCGTCGGCACGGACACACCGCGCAACTTTTCGAGCCTTGTGCGGCTGATCGATCCGTCGCGGAACACCGACCGTGAGGTGCTGATCTATATGAACACGCCGCTGCGGTACTCGGGCGACACGCTCTACCAATCCGCCTTCAAGCAGGGTGACACCGGCACCATCCTGCAGGTTGTCACAAACCCGGGCTGGCTCATCCCGTACATTTCGTGCGGCATGGTGACGCTAGGCCTGCTTGTCCACTTTGGCATCCGTCTGTCGGGCTCGATTCGGAGGAAGGCCTCATGAGCGTGCTGCAACGCCTGTTCCCTTGGATCGTGGGGCTGCTGGCCCTTGTGTACGTTGCGATGGTCGCGGGGCGCCCCGAGCACACCGGGGAGCATTGGCGCGACTACGCGCGCCTGCCGGTCTGCGCAGACGGACGCGTGAAGCCCCTGGACACCTTTGCCCGCAATTCCCTCATGCAGATCAGCGGGCGACAGACCGCGGACTTTGATGGTCGCAGGGCGAGCGCAACCGAGTGGATCGTGGAGCTCATGTCCAGCCCCAGCAAGGCCGCCGGTCGGAATGTGTTCCGCATCGATCACCCGGACGTCGTCTCCATGCTTGGTGTGAAGGACCCCAAGCGCACGCGGTTCGCGTGGTCGGAGCTTGAGCCCAAGCTCGACGAGCTCCTGCGTCAGGCGGACAAGGCGGAGCAGGTCAGCGCGAAACAGCGCGACCCCTACCAGCGCGAGGTGGTGCAGCTTGGGCACCGCATGTCTCTCTACGCGCGCATCGCCCAGATGCAGACGCCCCTCACCGTCGCCCCGGTGGGCGCGGGCGAAGACTGGCGTCCGCTGGCGGATGTGGTGCGGGACCCTGCACTGTCCGACCAAGCCTCGGCCAAGAGCGTCATATCCATACTCGCGGCGCGTGCCAAAGACGACACGGCAACGGCCGACCGTGAGGCCGCGGCCTACGGCTCGGCCCTCACCGCGGTGTTCCCCGGGATGATCAGCACCTCGGAGCACGAGACGCTCTTCAACCGTATTGAACCGTTCTATCAGTCGGCCGTCTTGTACGTGCTTGCTTTCGTCCTCGCGTGCTTTGCACTTCTGGCCCGCCAGAGCGTCGCGGGCGGGACGGGCGGCTGGTTCATTTCGCTCAACCGCGCCACGCTTGTCGCGATCGCCCTGGGCTTTGTGGTGCACACGCTGGGGATCGCAGCCCGCATCTACCTCCAGGGCAGGCCCCCGGTCACCAACCTGTATTCGTCCGCGGTGTTCATCGGCTGGGCGTGCGTTCCCCTCGCGCTCGTCGGAGAGTGGTTCTTCCGCTTCGGGTTCGGCAACCTTGCCGCGTCCCTCATCGGGTTTGCCACCCTGGTCGTTGCGCACAACCTCTCCAGCGGTGGCGACACCATGGAGATGATGCAGGCGGTGCTCGACAGCAACTTCTGGCTGTCCACACACGTGGTCGTCGTCACGATCGGCTATTCCGCCACGTTCCTCGCGGGGTTCCTCGCGGTCGCGTACGTTCTGGGCGGCGCGCTCACGCCGCTGCTGCGCGGTGAACCCATGAAGACGCTCCCCAAAATGGTTTACGGCGTCATCTGCTTTGCCAGCGTCGCCAGCTTCGTCGGCACGGTGCTGGGGGGCATCTGGGCCGATCAGTCGTGGGGCCGGTTCTGGGGTTGGGACCCCAAGGAGAATGGCGCGGCCCTCATCGTCGCCTGGAATGTCCTGATTCTGCACGCCCGCTGGGGGGGTATGGTCAAAGAGCGCGGGGTTGCGGCGATGGCCGTATTCGGGAACGTCGTGACGGCGTGGTCCTGGTTCGGCACGAACATGCTGGGCGTGGGGTTGCATTCGTACGGATTCATGGACTCCGCGGTATTCTGGCTCGTTTCCTTCTGCCTTGCGCAGCTGCTGGTTGTTGGAATCGCCCAGATCCCGACCACCCGTTGGAGGAGCGTGCTGCCCCCACGGAAGCCTCTCGAATCTGTGAGGGGTGCGGTCACCCCGGCGTAGCCCTACAGGAGAATTGTTCTCTCAGCGGTGTACCGAGAACCACTTTGGGACTTTCTTGTGTGCTGCGCGGGTTTCAATGACCGGTTTTCGTAACCTTTACGGGTAGGGGCATCAATAATCACGCACGTTTTTGGGTTTGAGGGTTTGCTGTCGAACCACAAAGGGGCAGGGTGTGAGCCGGAAAACCGTGATCGCTGCGGCCGTTGTGATTGGCGGCATTCTCGCTGTCGGCGGGGGCCTTGCGCTGTGGAAGTACAGGGCTGTACAGGCGGCCAAGCTGGCGCCCCCACCACCAGAAATGCCAAACTCAGTCGTGTTCACCACGGTGACGACCGCCAAGTGGCAGTCCACCGCCGATCTGGTGGGCACCGCCCTCGCAAAGCGCAGCGTGACCGTGCGCAACGAGGTCGCGGGACGGATTGAGGACATCAAGTTTGAGTCGGGCGCCATCGTCGAGCAAGGGGCGGTGTTGCTCACGTTCGAGTCGTCGCAGGAACGGGCCGACCTTGCCGCGGAAGAGGCGGCGATCAAGGTCGCGGAGGCGGACGTGAAGGTCGCGGACGCACGTATCGCGTGGGGCGACACGAACCTGCGCCGCATGACGCAGGCGGTGGAGGGAAAGGTTGCCTCCGAGTCCGAGCTGGACAAGGCCCGCACAGACCTGGACCAGTACCGGGCCGAGTTAGAGCGTGCAAAGGCCGCGGTGGTCCAGGCGCACGCTCGCGCGGACCAGGTACGAACTCTGATCGACAAGAAGACAATCGTGGCGCCGTTCAAGGCGCGGGCCGGGCTGCGCAACATCCACCCGGGCCAGTACCTCGCGGAAGGATCGGACGTCGTGATGCTTCAGAGCATCGAAGACACCATCAACCTGGACTTCGCGATCCCGCAGGAGCACCTCTTCCGCGTGCACCTGGGTGAGAAGGTGATGGCCACCTCGTCGCTGTTTGGCGAAGAGCCTTTCCCCATCACGGTCGTGGCGGTGGACGCCGCGGCAAACCCCAGCACACGCAACGTGCGTGTGCGCGGCGAAGTGGCGAACCCCGACCAGCGCCTGCGCCCCGGCATGTCCGTGGATATCCGTGTGCCCATTGGCGGCGTCGAGGAATACGTCGTTATCCCCAGCATGGCGGTCCGCCGGTCCAGCTTCGGGGATCACGTCTTCCTCATCGGGCCGGGCTCCAAGCCGGGGGATGATGAAAAAACCAGCCGGGCCACCCAGAGGTTCGTCACGCTGGGGCCGTCGCTTGGGACACAGACGATCGTCCTCAAGGGCCTGGCCGCGGGCGACACCATCGCCGCGGACGGGTCGTTCAAGCTTCAGGACGGCGCCAAGGTGTTCCCCGCGCTCGCTCCGGGCGTCAAGCCCGCCGAGCCCGGGCAGACCGGCGGCGAGAAGCAGGCCGGGGCTGAGTCCGATTCCCGCAAGTAGGCCGTCACAGGTTGTTCTCCGGAGTTGCAGCAAGCCATGAAGTGGTCCTTTACCGACATCTTCATCAAGCGCCCGGTGCTCGCCGTGGTGATCAACCTGATCATCCTCGCGGTGGGCTGGCGCACCATTTCCGCCCTGCCTATCCGCCAGTACCCCCGGATGGAGTCGAGCAGCATCGTCATCACGACGGCGTACATCGGCGCGAGCGCGGAGACGGTGCGCGGGTTCATCACCACGCCCATCGAGCGGGCAGTGTCGGCGATCGACGGTATCGACTACATCGAGAGCACGAGCACCGCGGGCATCAGCACGATCACGATCCATCTGCGCCTCAACCACAGCAGCACGGACGCACTTGCCGAGGTGTCCGCCCGCATCAACCAGGTGCGGAGTGACCTGCCGCAGGAGAGCGAGGCGCCGAGCATCCAGATCACGCGGACCGACAAGCCCTATGCGACGTTCTACGTGAGCTTTACGAGCGAATCGATGTCGCTCACGCAGCTGAACGACTACCTCGTGCGCGAGGTGCAGCCCGAGTTGCAGGCGGTGGAGGGGGTGCAGCGCATCGGCGTAGAGGGCCAGCGCGAGCTGGCCATGCGGGTGTGGCTGAACCCCGAACGCATGGACGCCCTGGATATCTCGTCGGACGAGGTGTACACCGCGCTCGCACGCAACAACTTCCTCGCGGCGGTGGGACGCACGAAGAACAAGGACGTCCAGATCGACCTGCTGACGGACACCGACCTGCACACGTCCGCCGACTTCGAGCGGCTCATCGTGCGTGAGAGCGAGGGCACCATCATCCGCCTCAGCGACATCGCCAGGGTGGAGCTGGCGAGTGAGGAACCCACCGGCCAGACGGGCTTCAACGGCAAGCCGGCCATCTACCTCTCGGTGTGGCCCCTCCCGCGGGCCAACGAGCTGGACGTGTCGGCGGCGCTCAAGGCCCGCATGAAGGACATCCAGCCGCACCTGCCGGGAGGCGTGCGCATGGACCTTGCCTACGACGGCACGTACTACATGGAGAACGCCATCAAGGAAATCACCCACACGCTGGCCGAGACCATCGGCATCGTGGCGCTGGTGGTCTTCCTGTTCATGGGCTCGATCAGGACGGTGCTGGTGCCCCTCATTGCGATGCCCATTTCCCTGGTGGGCGCGTGCATCGCAGCGTACCTCATGGGATTCTCGCTGAATCTTCTGACGATCCTCGCAATCGTGCTTTCGGTCGGGTTGGTCGTGGACGACGCCATCGTCATGGTGGAGAACGTGGAACGGCACATCCGCGAGGGAAGGCCCAAGATCGACGCCGCCCTGATCGGCGCCCGGGAGCTCTTCGGGCCGGTCATCTCCATGACCATCACGCTCGCGGCGGTGTACACGCCCATCGGTTTTCAGTCGGGCCTCACCGGCATGCTCTTCAAGGAATTCGCCTTCACGCTCGCATCGGCCGTGGTGGTCTCCGGTGTGGTGGCGGTCACGCTCTCACCCATCATGAGCGCGTACATGGTCCCGGCGGGCGGCAAGGAAGGTTGGTTCGCCCGGTTCGTGAACAAGCGATTCGAGTCCATCCGCGCGATGTACGGGCGGCTCCTCGACACCACGCTCAACCTCCGATGGACCATGGCGCTGGCGGCCGTGCTCATCGCGGCGGCGGCAATCCCCATGTACCAGATGAGCCGGAAGGAGCTCGCGCCGACGGAGGACGAGGGCATTGTCTTCACGGTGGTGTTTGCTCCTCCCGATGCGACACTCGACTACACGCTCCGCGGGTTCGAGGGCGTCAAGGACGCGTTCACGGCCGTTCCTGAAGCGGAGACGTTCTTCCAGGTCGCGCAGATCAACGGCGGTTTCGGCGGCATCAAGGTGAAGCAGTGGCAGGAGCGGGATCGCAGCACCAAGGACATGCAGTACGAGGTGTTCCCCAAACTCCTGGCTTTGTCGGGTGTTCGTTCCATCGCGGCCCTGCCGCCCCCCCTGCCCGGCGCGGGTCAGTTTGACGTCGAGCTCGTTGTCTCGGCTTCGGCTGAGGCTGGAGAGATGGCGCCGATCGCCGGGCAGCTCGTGGGCGAGGCGTTCGCCAGCGGCAAGTACCTGTACGCGGATACCGACCTCAAGATCGACCTGCCGCAGACGCGCATCGTGATCGACCGCGAGAAGGTCGCGGATATGGGCCTGGACCTCGCGGACGTGGGCCGCGACTTCGCGGTCCTGCTTTCGGGCGGCTATGTCAACCGATTCAACTACCAGGGACGCAGCTACAAGGTCATCCCGCAGGTCGACGATTCATTCCGTGGGACCCCCGAGCAACTCCTGCAGCTCAAGCTCCGGACGTCCACGGGTGGCCTGGTGCTTGCGTCATCAGTGATGCACCTGGAGAAGGAGACGGCGCCGAGAGCGCTCAACCGCTTCCAGCAGCGCAACAGCGTGAAGATCTACGGCGGCGTGCCGCAGGCGCGGTTTCGCCGATTGTCAGCACCTGTTGGTGCTGGCGCGGCGATCTGGTCATATGCAGCGCGGTCCTGATGCTGCGGGAGTTCTCATGAAAATTGCAATTGCCAAGGAAACGGCGGCTGGCGAGCCTCGGGTGGCCGCGGTGCCGGACACCGAGCTCTCCCAGAGCACCGTCACGCACGCCGGGTCCATGCACACCTGCACGTGCGCGCCGTCGGTTCCAGGCGCGAGCGCCCAGTGGAACGTCTCGCCGCCGGCCGACGGCGTGAGCTTCACCCGGACCGACGCCGCGATCCCGGTCCCGGTCCAGAAGGACTGGGTGCCGATGCTCCCGTACACGAACGAGCTCCGCGACCTGAACGACTACGGGCTGAAGGTGGCGGGGCTGAAGGACGGGATGTACGCGGTGGCGATCGACGGCAAGGAGGTCGGCAAGTACAGCGCCAAGCAGCTGGCCGACGGGGTGAACCTCGGCACCGCCACGGCCGGGCCGGTGTGGGAGCAGGGGAACAAGGTGCTGCAGGCGATCAACGACAAGAACCGGATCGTCCACGGCCGGTTCCGGGGCATCCTGCTCGGCGGCGACCAGTACTGGAGCACCGCGGCCGGGC
>CALLYM010000266.1 GCA_937858155.1 uncultured Phycisphaerales bacterium
CCGGCCTGGGCCAGTTCCGCCCCGCGGATGATGTTGCCGCCGCCCACGACGACCGCGATCTGTGCCCCGGACTTCCTGGCGGCCTTGATTTCGGTGGCGATGAAGTCTAGTTCTGCAGGGTCTACGCCAAAGCCCCCGGGCTTGCAGAAGGACTCCCCCGAGATTTTGAGCAGGACACGCGACGGCTTTTTGGCTTGCTGACGGTGCGGCTGGGGGGTGTGAGAGCCGTTGGGGGTGGGCATGGGGGCCTTTCGGGCGGGGGGAGGCCCCCGGGTGGCTGGGCGGATTCCGCCAGTGTACGGCAACGGGCGGGCAGGTCAGGCGGTATAGATACAGTGCGGGCAGTCCGCAGAGCGATGAGCGGGTGCCGGCAAGGACCGCCGCCACCCCCAACCCCTCCTCCCGGGGGGCAGAACACACATGCACGAGGACGACGAAGTTCAACCCGACCCGACGATGGAGCGCGACGCGATCCTTCCGCCCCGCTTGCGCGAGGTCGCGGCCAAGTGGCTCTTGCGGATGAGCGTCCTGGCGTTTGCGATTTCCATCGTCATCCACCTGACCGGCGGCGTGGTGGCCCGGTTCATCACCATCGGGCATGGGGGCGGGCCGGCGGTCATCGGGCAGGGGGAAGGCCCGGTGGAAATGGCCATTCTCTCTGACGGTGACCTCAAAGGCATTGACGCCAACGGGCTGGACGTTTCGGTGCCCGCGATCTCCAGCGAGGTTGCCGCGAGTAACGCGCCTGTTCCCTCGTTGACCGAGGTGGGCCCCAGTGACGCGGGCAGCGTGAGCCTGGGTGATGTTTCGGACCTGGGCGCCATGTCCGGGGGCGGCAACGTATCAGGGGCGGATGGGGCGATGGGCGGGGCCGGCGGCACAGGGGGCGGCGGGGGCACGAGCTTCTTCGGGGTGGAGGCCGCGGGCACGCGGTTCGCATTCATCGTCGACTTTTCGGCGTCGATGGAAGGGCAGAAGATTGCACGCCTGAAGCAGGAGCTGCGGGAAAGCCTCGACCGCATGGCCGAGACCAACGAGTTCATCATCGTGACCTTCTCGGATGTCACGAGCGTGCTGGGCAACCGCACGCAGTGGCGCGAGGCGAGCAATGCCGGCCGGAAGAAGATGTACCCGATCATCGAGGCCCAGCCCATGGGCTCCAACACGCTGCCCCTCCCGGCGTTCCGCGTGGTGCTGGGTGAGCTGCGTCCGAGGCCGGATGCGATCTACTTCATGACCGACGGTGAGTTCGACGAGGCGGTCGTGCAGGAGGTGGCGCTCATGCAGTCCAAGATGTCGACGCCGGTGCCGGTGCACTGCATTTGTTTCGCAAGTCAGTCTGGCGAAGTGCTGATGAAGAAGATCGCCCAGCAGAGCAAGGGCACGTACACGTTTGTCCCCGGGCCATGAGAACGACGCTGAATGCCAACCTCGCGGTCTGGGCGGGCGCGGCGATGACCTTCTGCGCGTGGAGCGCACCTCACGAGCCCGCTGACGCCCAGGTCGTTCTACGGGGGGGGGACGCGCTGCCGCAGGGCGTGATCGTCGGGGCGGACGCTTCGGGGGTCGCTATTGACGTGGCAGGTGAACAGCCAAAGCGCGTCGTACTATCGTGGGATCGCATCGCATCTGTGGCGGGCGTGGAGGGCGCGGGCGAGTTCACCGGGGTCGCGGAAACCGCGTGGCGCGCCAGGACGCGGCTGGCCCGTGGCGATGCGACGGGCGCCGAGCCGTTGTTTGAATCGCTGTTCACAAAGTATGAGGGCCAGCGCGGCGCGACGGCGGGCGTGGTCGGGTCGGGCTTGCTGCGGTGCCGCCTGTCCCGTCAGGCCCAGGCCGCTGCTGTCCGTGCGTGGCTCGCCCTCGTTGCATCGGGTGAGAAGGAAACGACATTTGATACGCCCTCGCTCGTGGCCGATGGCATTGTCGTGCCCGCGATGGTGGATGAGCAGACGGGTCTCGCGCCGGGCTTGCCCCCCATCTGGATCGCGAGCCCGGCGGTGGATGCGTTGGCCGGTTTCGCCAGTGCCGGCGGGGCGGCCGCTCCAGCCAGCCCCGCGGAAGCACGTGCGCGGATACTCGCCGATTTGTACCGTGCTTCCGCCGCGTCCACCATGGGCAAGAGCACTGTTCTCCCCGCACGCATGACGGATGACGCGGGCGTGGCGCTCGCGTGGGACGTGGTCGCCGCGACGGCGGGCACGAAGGACGAACGGTCCCAGGCCCGGGCGAACCTCTCGGCCCGGCTGAACGCGGACCCCCTGCCCCCGCAATGGACGGAGGCTTGGTGCCGGGTCGCGCTGGGACGTTCGCAGGTGTTGGATGGGGACGGGGAGGAGCGTCTCCGTGGGATCGTGAATCTCATGCACGTGCCCGCGCGCCTGGAACCGGTAAGCCCCTATCTCGCGGGAGTGGCGTTGGTGGATGTCGCGCGGATGCTGGAGCGGCAGGGCGACGCGGACGCGGCGGGTCGCGTCTGGCGTGAGTTGGCCGAGCGCTTCCCGGGACACCCTGCGCAGGCCCTGCGAGGCATGCCGGAAGATCGCCCTGCCACGGCGGGGGGTGGGAAGTGAACCACCGACGCTGGCGTGTTGCTTGTGGGGGCCTGGGGATCGCGGCTGCGCTCATGGTGGTGACGCGCGTGCACGCGCAGCAGGGCGATGAGCCGGACGAAACGCCCTCGGAAGTGCGGGACGAAATTGTTGCGTCCTACCTCGCGGACCTGGACCTGCTCGATGTGCTCGCTGCCCATCTGCGGGAACGCGTGGAGCACGCCCCGAGCCCCGCGAAGGAGCAGGCGGCCGATGGGCTCGGCAGGCTGTACGTGAAGCTGCTGGGCCGTGCCAAGTCACGCGAGGAGCGCACGGCCCTGGAAGCAAAGGCCCGCGAGTTGCTGGACCGCGTACCGACGGCGGACAACCCGGAGCTTCGGATCGACCTCGCGAAGGCGTCGTACCTCTCTGCAGAGGACATCGCGGAGCGGTTCCGCCTGAAGCTTGCCACCGAAGAAGACGTGGTCGAGGCCCTGCGCGTGCTGCGCGCCGTGGGCCCTGTGTTCGCGTCGATCGGCAACCGCCTCCACGAGCGTGTCACCCTTTTGGAACGCAAGGAGGAAACAGCGAGCGACGACGAGGCGATCGTCGTGCGTGCGCAGCTATCCGATGCGCGCCGCCTGCGATCGCTCGCCCGCTACTACGACGGGTGGACGAACTACTACACAGCGCTGCTCAGCGACCACAAGCCCGATGCGCAGCAGGCGCTTGTCGCGTTCGGCGCGCTCCTCAACGCCCCGCCCGGCAAACCCGCCACGCTGGACCGGATGCCCAAGAACCTGATGAAGTTTGAGCACGTGGCTCGTTCCGCACTGGGCTGCGCTCTGACGGCTTCGCTGCTGGGCGATGATGTCGGGGCCCTGCGGTGGATGGAGGCCATCGAGTCCGCCGAAGACCTGCCCCCGGGTGTGCAGGATCAGCTGTTCTCCAGGCGCATGATCGTGCTCGTGGCCGCCGATCGGTGGGCGGACGCCGGCAACGCCCTCCGGGAGCGCCGCACGCCCGAGGGCTCGGGCGGTCCGTCGCTCCTGA
This sequence comes from uncultured Phycisphaerales bacterium, assembly GCA_937858155.1. Taxonomy (GTDB): domain Bacteria; phylum Planctomycetota; class Phycisphaerae; order Phycisphaerales; family UBA1924; genus BJHL01. The sequence continues at coordinate 3,585 of CALLYM010000266.1, forward strand.
CGACCCCCGAGGCGCGCCTGCTGGCGGTGATGTCCCTGGATGCGCTGCGCAGGCAGGACCTGCGCGCCACGTTCCGCACGCCCGCCAACGACATGGCCCAGGCCGCGTTGGGAGACCTTATTGCGCGGGGCGACGTGTCGCAGGTCGTGGACCTGGTGAAGAAGTACGGCACGCTCCCGATCGGCCGGGAAGGGTTCATTGTCGCGTACGTGCGGGCGATCCAGGCTTTCGAAGATGCACGGGCAGCCCACAAAGCGGGGCTCGGGCCCGGCGCGTCCCCCGACGATCCCGCGAAAGACCCGGCGGTGGTGAACGTGTACCGGGACGCCGCGAAGCTGCTCGCGGACGCCGCGGGCGCGAAGGACGCGCCCCAGTTCCCCGATCAGTGGGCGCAGACACTGCTCCGCCGCGGCCTGGCGTTCTACTACGCGGGCGACATGCCCGCGGCGGCGGACGCGTTCGAGGAAGCCTTCGGAAAGGCACGCGGCGCTGCGATGCAGCAGGACGCGCTGTGGTACGCCGTGGTCGCCCTCGACGGCGCGATCGAGCGGGGGGCGACCGGGCAGGGCGACCGGCGCAAGCGCCTCGCGACGCTCTACCTCCGCACGTTCCCGGCCAGTGAGAACGCCACGCGCCTGCTGCTCCGCGGGAACGACGCCATCAGCGAGTCGGAGGCGATCGAGATACTCATGAAGGTCGCGCCCGAGTCACCCCTGCACGTGGCGGCGAGACGCCAGGCGTCGCGCCTCCTCTACTCTGCGTACAAGCGGGCGGGCGCGGGCGACCGCGAGTTCGCGGCGATCCGGTTCGCCGATGTTGCTGAAGAAGTCATCCGCGCGGACTTTGCCTCGGCCATGAGGGCGGGGACGGGGGAGGAGCAGGCGGCCAAGGACGCGGCGCAGTCGGTGATACTGCGCGCACGGCAGCTGGCCGACGCGATCCTGTCCCTCCGCGTGCCGGACCTGCCGCGGGTCGAGGCGGCGCTGGACCTGATCGGCCAGGTGGCCCCACGCACGGGGACGACGACTGATTCCATCAAGGACGAGGTGTCGTTCCGCAGGCTGCAGATCGCGCTCGCACGACAGGACGACGCCCGTGTCACAGCGCTCGCCGCTTCCTTCCAGGGGGCGAGCGGTCCCTTCGCCGTCGCGGCGGACCGACTGCTATTTCAGCGGAGTGTGGACCTGTGGAGGGTGAACGAGGACGAGGCGCGTCTTGCGACCGACGTCGTGCGGTTCGGCACGCGGATCATCGACGCCGCGGGCCAGGGGGGCGCACGGTCCCAGGGGCTTGACTTTGTGCGTGACCAGACCGCGAAGGCCGCGGCCCACCTGTGGAGCAAGGACCGCAATGAGCAGATGCGGGCACTGGCGATCAAGACCGACAAGGCGCAGCTCGAGAGCGGCACGCGCACGGTGGCGAGCCTGCGGCGCCTCGCCACACTGCTCGAGGAGGCCGGTGATCCGCAGGGCGCGCAGGGCGCGTGGGAGGAACTCCTCGGGGGGTTTGACCAGGATTCCGAGCAGTGGCTGGAGGCAAGGTACCAGTCCCTGCGCCTTCTGATCAGGACTGACGCTGCGACGGCGGCAACTGTGTACGACCAGCACATGCTGCTGCACCCCGGTGGCGGCAAGGGCGAGTGGGGCAAGAAGATCGAGGCGCTCAAGGACCAGCTCCCGGCCCGCCCAACCGCGCCCGACGCGAAGGGGGGTGGCGGATGAGCGAGGCTGCACGGCCCCCCGCGCTCACCACCTACCTCGATCTGCCGGCCGAGGAGAGTGACCCCCGAGCGCTGCTGGGGCTGCCCGAGGGCAACATCGAGCGCACCGCGGTGCTCAACGCCCTGCGGTCACGCCTCGCGCAGGTGGCGTCGCACCGGCTCGGAGCAAGCCCGGAAGCGTCGGAGGTCCGCATCCTGCTGCACGCGGCGGCGGCGCGGATGCTGATGCCGATGTCCCCAGCTCCCGCCCCCCGCACGCTGCTTTCACTGGCGCCGGTCGAGAGCGTCACCGCTGAGCTGGACCTTGCGTCCAGGGCCGAATTTGAACGGGGCGCAATGCTCATCCTCGGGCAGCATGGGGGGCTGAGCCAGGAAGCGATGCAGGCCCTCCGCGTCCTCGCGCTCTCACACGGGGTGCCCGCCGAGCAGGTGGTGCCTGAGGTGATGGCGATGCTGGGCGGAACGGGCGTAACGCAGCCCACGACGCCACGCATGCCGCAGGTCAGGAGCCACAACCCTCCTTCCTTACGCAGAGCTCCCTACGCGAGGCCTCGCGCACAGGCGGAGAAGCGGTCGAGTCATGTGACCGATGTGGAGCCGCTGCACCAGGAAATCGTTGAACCACGCGTGCTGACGGAGCAGGTGGACCCGGGCCTCGTGTTTTTGAAACGGGCGGGAATCGCGTTGGTCGTCGTCATCACGGTGCTCGTTGTTGGCGCGGTGGGACTGTACTTCATGACATCAGGTCGACGCGCCACGAACAGTGGGGCGGGGCCGAGCGCCGTGGGCGGGCCGGGGCCCTCCGGCACGAGTGGAGGAACACTCACGTCACCGGGCACTGCATCAGTTCCGGGTGAGGTCGTGCCGCGCGCGGGGGATAGCCCTGGGTCCGCACCAACCAACACCGCATCCTCGACGCCCCCGGTGTCGCTCGACTCGCTCATCCAGCGCGTGCGGGATGCCGCGGTGCAACTGGACGCGGCACCCGACGCGGCGATTGCTCAGTTCGAGGCCAGCGAGTCATCGCTCGCCCAGCGGTGGACCGAGGCGACCCCCGCCCAGATGGGCGCGATGGTGGACGCTTCGATGGAATTCGTGTACCGCGCATCGTCGGGTGTGGACCGAGCGCAGCGGTCCATCACGACGCTTGTCTCCGGCGTGGACCTCCTGTCGGCGCGGCCCGAGTGGACTGCGGCCGACGTGCGTCGAGCGTGTTTCGGCGCCGGCATGCTCGCACGCCTCCTCCGCGAGCGTGATCTACCTTCGTCCATCAGCGAGGACCTGCACCGACGCGGGCGGCCCACCTTTGGTGATTCGTCCGCGATGGATGGATCGTTCCAGGCCGGGGTCGTCGCGGCGTCGGGGAGGCTCCCACCCCTGCTGCTTGGCGTCGGTGCACCGGGCCCGGTGAAGACCGAGGCGCAGGCCTGGGACGCGTACGCGCAGTGCGCCCTGACAGTCACCACGAAGGATGCCGCGCTGCGTCAGAGGATCCTGCTCGGGGCGCTGGAGCGGGTCGTGCTGTCGGACCGTGACCCGCACCAGGACGCGTCGGTGCTCGCCGCCGAGCAGGCATTGGCGAGGAGCGTGGGATTCGGCACCGGGAGCCCCGCGCGTGACCGTCTTGTGCAGTGGCTCGGGCGCAGCGACGTGTCCAACAGCGACCTGCACGCCATCACCGCCGCCATTCTGGAAGCGGGACAGAACCAGGAGTTGGATATCACGATGGTGGTGTCTCTGAATGCCACCGACATGGACCGTGCGGACCTGCGGTCGCGGTACGAATCGGCGTGGGGCGTCGCCGGCGCCGCAGCACCCCGGGAATACGCCGCCAAGTGGGTGGCGCGCGCCCAGGCGGAGCTTTCCAATACCACGCAGGGCAAGGGCCCTATCGAGAACCTGATCCAGGCGACGCGGTACGCCACGCTCAACGCGGCGGCGATGCGGCTGTCCGACGGAGACGCTTCCACGGTGGACGGGCTGGCGATCGGGAACGAGGTGGGCGTCAAGTTTGTGCCGAGGCAGGACAACACCTGGTACACGCTCACGGGATCAAGCGACAACACGTGGGCGGCGCGGTACCTGGCAGCAGGGCAGGACATCCCCAAGCGCCGCGAGATTCTCGGGCAGATCAACCAGGAGCCAACGCCCGTGGACGCGGCGGTCCTGGTGATGGAAGCAACCCGCGGGTCTCCCTCGCAGCTCAGACTGGACGCGCGGCGCGTCGTGCAGCGCTACACCCAGGCCCCCACGGTCACCGCGGCGATGCTCGACTTCGCGTCCTTCATCCCGCCCACGCGGGACAATTCCGCGCTGATCGAGGCCGTGCTGGGAGAGAAGATGCCCACACCCAGGTCGCCCACCTGGCGCGTCGCGGTGCGGCGATCGCTCGTCCGACGGATGCTTGAGATGGTCTCGAGCGATGAGAGTGGGTTCGTAGACGTGTCCGCGGACCACATCCGGCGGCAATACGAAGACTCGCTCGCGTCGTGGAACGGCGCAGCGACCACAACCACCAAGGCCGGTGCACCACAGGCGGCCCGCACTTCCATCGCGGAATACGCCGCGAGCGTTCGGGAGCGTCTGAGCGCGGACGTCAAGAAGATTGTTGTACCCCCGTCCGGCGTCCCCGGCGTGTCCGAGGTGCTCGCCCGCCTGCAGGAGCGCCGCGCGCGGGCGGAGGGCGATATCCAGCTCTTCGTCGCGGAGCAGGCGGCGTGCGCCGAACTCCTCGCGATCCTCGCCGCCAGCGAGCAGGCGGGGCGCGGAGACACTATCTCGCACGTGCTGGAAGACTTTGACCAGGAACGCAGGCGAGCGTCCCATGTGTTTGAGCAGGTGCACACGGGCGAGCGCGCCTTGTGCAGGCTCTGGATTGTGCGGCTGGGGGGTGAGCCTTGACGCGTGTGCATTCCATCCTCGGCTGGACGCTCGCCCTGGTTGTGTGCGGTTTCGTCGGCGCGGGCAGCGCAGAGCGGTCTGCCCCCGCCCCCCTGCCTCAGCCCGCCAAGCAAAAGGTCGCACAGCGCTTTGAGGCCCGCCTCGCGGCCCTCGCCCCCGACATGCCCGAGGGGTACTTCAACCTCGCCGAGGAGGTGATGGATGCTGACAGTTCGCCCGAGGGTCAGAAACTCGCCACCCAGCTCCTGGTGCTCGCATTCTCGCTCGATCACGGGCGGGGTGGATCACTGTCACTCGCGGCGAGCGCCTGCCTGGCGCTCGCGGACCTCTCGCCCAGCCGTAGCGAACGCGAGTGGCTGCGGGCTCTGGCGATGCAGATCGACCCCCGCCGCGAGCTCCCTGTTTGGGTACGCCGCAAGCCCCCCTCTACCTCCGAGGCAATCGACTACCAGGTATCGGTGGCGGTGGGGCTCACACGCACGGGCGACGGAGCCTTTGCCCGCCAGTTGCTCCGCAAGACGGAGGTCCGCGACCGTCTGTTCGAGCTCGACCGCATCGTGCAGCGCCTTGGCATGGCGGGTGGTGCGGACGGGATCATCCGCGAGGCAAGCCGCTGGCCCTGCCCCTCCTGCGGCAACCTCCGATACGAAAAGCGGTCCAGCTCGCTGCTCGGCGACGCAAAGCTCTGCTCCAACTGCAAGGGCAAGCCGGGCGCGAAGCTTTCTCGGGGTGAATATGTCGCGCAGCTGCGATTTGAATCATGGCTGCTTGCGGGCACGAAACGAACCTGGGCCAGCCAGGTGACGGTCGATATGGGTGAGCCGCTGGCAGACCTGGACCCGCTCGCACTTCCCCGCTTGCTGTCCGTGGACCCTTCCAAGCCATGGTTCCGCGAGGGCCGATGGGTGCAGACTCAGGAGGGCGACCCACCTGCGCCGCCTCCCGCAAAGCAGCCTGGTGGGGTCCCCACCCCGCCGACAAGTGCCGGCGGGAGTTGATAAGGCCGTGCCCGCGCACGGTCCACCTATCATGGACAATGACGACCAGTGCTTCGGGCAGCTTCGCCATCGGACAGCGTGTGCGTGTGACTCAGCAGGTGCCCCGTTTGGGCAACGCTGGTGAGACCATCTCGACCAGCGTTGAGGGAATTATCACGTCCTCTGGGCAGTCCAAGACCGGCTCGTGGTACGCCCACAGCAAGGATCACAAGCTCTGGATCGAGCGCCTGCAGCTCAGGAAAGACGACGGCGAGGTTGTGCACGTGAACCTCGATCAGTTTACCAGCGTGGAATGTCTCTAAAATCCAACGCTGATCCGGCGTGTTCCTGATCGACACTCCGCCTACTTGCCCCACTCGCTCTGGGGCAGCTTCATTGCCGCGTCGAGCGCGTCCTGCGCCGCCTTGTCGGTCTGATTGCCCCTTGTCGTGCGCAGGAATTCCTCGCCAGCTTCCCTCGACTTGGTCCGCGTGATGGCCGCCGCCACCGCCGTGGCGTCCCGCGCGATCTGGTCCTTCCGCAGGTTGACCCTCAAGGCATTGATCCAAGCCTCGCTCGGGGCTGCCATCCGTGGGTAGGCCGCGAGCCACAACGCATCCCTCAGCACCGGGTTCTGCGCGCGGGGCTTGTCGAGCAACGCGAACGCCCCGGCGATGTCCTCCTGCTGACCGGCCCGGAAAAGGGGCAGCACCGCCAGCTCGACCGCCGCGGGGGTCAGGCTCTTGCGCTTCTCTTCATTCTTGAGCAGTGCTCCCGCGATCTTCGCCAGGTCGCTGTCTCGCCCCGCCAGCACCAGCACGCGGAACGCGGGCTCAAACTTCCCTGCTTTCAGATCGTCACGCAGCCCCGCGCCCACTTCCTTCGCGCCCTCCAGCGGGAGGGGCGAGTCGGTGGCCCTTCTCGACGCACAGTTCACCACCAGCGGGTCGCCGAACACCGCAACCTTCCAGCACGGCCCAGAGTCCTGCCTCACGGCGGCACCCCACGCCGCCCCGCTGAACATCCGCGCCGAGAGCATCGGCGTGGGCAGGAACGCGTTCAGGTACGGCTCGTGGACCGACCCGACGTAGAAGTATGATCCCCTTTCCATCCAGCGCCCCGCCAGCAGGTCGCGGCTCCCGGGGAACAGGCTCGACCACGAGTGCACGATGTGCACCGCCGAAGGCCGCGACAGCACCGGCACGTCCCCGGGCTTGCACTGGCCGGGCGAAAGGTCGAAGAAGTCCGCGTTGCCCTTGGTCGTGATGTAAAGGACGTCAGCGTCCACGGCGCGCGACGCACGCATCCGCCAATCGCTCGCGCCCTGTTTGGGAGAGTCCAGCACCTCGGTCGTGATCTTCGCCTGCTCCGAGAGAACTTCCGCCGCCTTCGTGCAGTCGTACGCGTTCCAGGGCGGCGTGTCGGGGTAGCCGTCAAAGAACCACGCCGAAGTGTGCGTGAGGAACACCGCGCTCATCGCGCGGTACGCCGACTCCCGCGCGCTCCCGTGCACCTGCCCGGCCCACGCCCAACGCTGGGGCACCTCACTGCCCGTGCCCAGGCGCCCGACCCGGTCGGTCATCGCCAGGAACTCATGCCCGCCCTTGTCGAGCTTTGCCGGTGTGTTGACCGCCAGCGTCACGCTGTCGATATCGTCGCCGAGCGCGCGCCACGTGAGCGGCAACGCCGACACTTCTGTTTCTATCTTGCCGCAGTAGTCGTCGGCCTCGCTCACCGTAAAGAAATGGTCGAGGGCCTGCAGCGCCTCGACCCACACGATCGGCTGCGCGTGCGCCGCCGCCAGGGCGAGGCCACCCGTCCAGGCCGGGTCGTTCGCGTTCATCACAACCACGCCCGGCGGCGTGTGCCCCGACTTCTTCATGGCCTCAATGAAGTCGGGCGTGGAAAAACCCGGCGGCAGGTCCCATGCCTCGTTCAGCGCGCCCGTCAAACGAGGGCGGTCGGGCGAGCGGAAGTCGGGGCTGTCGGGTGGCGCGTCCTTGGGTGGGGGATCGCTCCACGTGACGATTTTTTCGGGTTTGTACGCGCGGACAAATCTCCCAATGTCCTCGGCCGCCGCGGGCGATCCATCGTCGATCAGCACTGGGAACCGCGTGGTGGGCGTCCATGCCGCTATCGACGCCAGGTACGAACGCACATCAGTCACCACCACGACCTGCGGGATGACTTGGGCCTGAGCATTGATCGCCATGACCCGCTGCCCGAGCGTGATGGGCGCGGGAAGGTCATGGGGCGCACGGACCGCCGGGGGGGGAGAAGGGACGGTTGCCGCCGGGGCGTTGCCATCCTGCGCCCAGGCCGTCGATGTCAACGCAAAGAACGCCAGAAAGCCCGTGCGCATGGGTAACAGTACGTGCACGCCGCGCGACGCGTTCGGCGCATGGCTCCGCGCATTAAGGCTCGAAAGCGTACAGGTCTGTCGTATTCACAACGCCCTCGGGCACCACGACCCGCAGCCGCACATGCCCGTCCACGAACGCGAGGTTGGCGTGGACCACGTTGGAGTCCAGCCAGTGCATGCCCCGATCCCCGCCCTGCTGGAAGTTGTAGATCGGGTGCGTGCCGATGGCCCACACTTTGGAAGGGTTCCTGACCTCGGGCATGCGGCCCCCGCCCAGCGGCACGAGCGTCGCGTCGTCCTCTCCCGCCAGCGTGTGGTCGTTGAGCGTGTACGAGGAGCCGACGAAGTCGTACATCGACCTCGTGGAGTCAAACCCGGGTATCGGAACTCCCGTCTGGGCTGCGCCTTTGTCAATGGGCGAGCGGAATGCCTCCATGGGGAACACCGACGGATCACTGTCTTCCGGCACTGCGCTGCTGTCGACGTACCGGTTGAGCGGGCGTCGCTGAGCGCCGATCGAGCCGATGCCGTAGAAGGGCAGCCGCCCCTTCTTGCCGCCGAAGAGCGCGCCGATCACAGCGTCGCCGCCGGTGGGCAGCGGGCCCAGGGCCTGGGGCATCCGCCGGTCGTAGTCGTTCCAGTACGCGCTCAGCGCGACCGACAATTGCTGCAACCGTGACCCGCACACCGTCGTCCGCGCGACCGACCGCACCTTTCCCAGCGCGGGCACGAGCAGCCCGATCAACACCGCGATGATCGCGATGACGACCAACAACTCGATGAGCGTGAACGCGCGGGCCCGCATACGGCAGGAAGCATAGAGCAGCGAGGGAGGTCGCTCGCGCGAGCACAAGGCGAAAACCGGCCTCGCTCACGCCTTCTCGGCGCGCACCGCGAGGAACATGGGTATCTCGCGCCGCGCCCGGTTTTCCTCCCGTGCACGGGGGCCCGGCTGGCTCTCCCGCGCGCTCGCCCACTCCTCCATCGCGACGATGCGCAGCCCCGCGTCCGCCATCGCCTTCACATAGGCCTGGATCGGGCGGTGGTGCGTGACCGTTGTGACCGCCGCCTTCCCGTGCGACGCAGCGCCCGGGTTCATGACGATTTCGCGGTGAGCAGGAGAAAGGTACCCGTCCACGCGCCGGTACTGGCGCTCGGTGGGCAGCGGACGCTCTTTCATGCGTGATCCGGGCTTGCGCGGCGCTGGGTCCTCGTTCGAAGTCTCGGCCCATCCCCACGACGTCTGTCCGGGCGACCGGAACGCGGGGTGCAGGATCACGGCTACAAGTCGACCGCCCGTCTTCAGGTGTTTCGCGACACCGGCCATGACGGGCGAGAGCGGCTCAATGTTCATGAGCGCCATCACGCACGTCGCCGCGTCAAACCCCTCGTGCCCCTTCTCTCCCGTGTCCAGGCTGCTCAGCTCCCGTGCGTCCCCCACGAGGTACCGCGACGCCGGGTCCAACCTCTGCGCGAGCCCGATCAGCTGCGGCGACGAGTCCACGCCCACGCACGCCGCGCCAAGTCCGTGCAGTTCGCGGCACAAGATGCCCTGCCCGCACGCGACGTCCAGCACGCGTTCCCCGGCGCGCAGGGAGAGCAGACGGACGGTGCCCGGCAGGATCACCCGGTCGTAGTGGTCGCTGCGTCGCCCCTCGAGAAGGTCGTCGTACCAGGTGGCGACGTGGTCCCACGATGAGGACACCTGAGCGGCTTTGCCGCGCAGGGCAGGTGCGTCCGAGGGCGCAGTTCCACGCGCGCCAGAAATCTCTGCGCCCTCCCCCAACTCATCTAGCTTGGTCGCACCACCACCAAGCAGCATGTCAAAGGCCGTCGGCGCGGCGCTCCGGAAGCGGAGCTGTTCGCCGGTGCCCGGGTGGGTGAAGCCCAGCTCGCTCGCGTGCAGGCACACCCGCCCAAGAGGGTCGGTCGTCGCCCCGTACCGGCGGTCACCCGCGATGGGACGCGCAATGCTCTGCATGTGCGCACGGATTTGGTTCTTGCGTCCGGTCTCGAGCCGTACCTGCACCAGCGTCCGCCCATGACCGACCCGCACGACGCGGTAGTGCGTGACCGAAAGCCGCGCTTCTTCGTCGTCGTCCTTCCGGCCCTTCTTCGCGGCGGTGGGGGACGACACGACACGCACGATCCCGTCATCGCCCTCCAGCAGGTAGCCCTGGATGGTCCCGGCCGGAGCGCCGGCAACCTCGCCCTCCAGCACAGCGGTGTAGATCCGGTGGACACGCTTGGCCTTGAAGTCCTCCTTCAGCCAGTGGAAGGCCTTTTCGGACTTCGCGAACACCAGCAGGCCCGAGGCCTCCTTGTCCAGCCGGTGGATGATCCACGCCTTGACGCCCCGACGCCTGGACTTCTCGCGTGCATACTCCTTCAGCAACTGGAACACGCTCTGCTGGTCCGGAGAGTCCACGCTCGCGGTGAGCATCCCCGCGGGCTTGTCGAGGACGATGAGGTCCCCATCCTCGTGCACGATCTTGACCCCGCCGCCGATGGTGCGGTAGCGGTCTTCCCCCGCATCCTCACGCGGCGGGTGTGATGGAGCATCTTCACGGCGTGGACGCAGCGGACGGTCCATCCGCGGTGCATCCTCGCGCGGACGGAATGTTCGGCTAGGACCGGATGACCGGGGGCGCGTGTCGCGTCGGTCATTCTTCTTGAAGGGTTTGCGGATCGGTGTCATAGGGGTGACTTCTTGCGGCGTTGAGGGTGGAACGCGCAACGACAAGAGTCACTCGCGCGGATGAAATTCCAGAACACCACCTGTCCTTGGGAGGGGGTGTTCGGGCATCATACGTGCGCTGCCGCTCGACCCGTCTGCATCGCGTGCCAGCGTTGGTCGATCAGGTCCAGCAGCCACGGGGCGGCCTCGGTCTTCGGACGCTTGTCGAACGTTTGCGGCGGGGAACGATCGGCGTAGAACACCGTTGCCTCGATGCTGTCGCTGTCCATTGTTTCCAGCGGGTTGGCAACCACCATGTCGATCTTCTTCCGCTGCATTTTGGAGCACGCCGCCATGACCAGTTCGTCCCTGGGCTCAAGGGCGAATCCGACAAAAAGTTGCCCGGGTTTCCGGGCCTGCGAGACCTCCGCCAGCAGGTCGGGCGTGGGTTCCAGTTCCAGGTGGAGGTTCTCGCTCTTGCGCCTGAACTTCCCGCCGAAGAACGCCGGGTCCACCTTCGGGCGGTAGTCCGCCACCGCCGCCGCCATGATCAGGATGTCCGCCGCCGCTACGTGTTTTCGGAGCAGTAGTTGCAGATCGCTGGTGGTCCGGAACCGGTGCATCACGACACGGCCGTCCGTCGGGAGGACGCTGACGGGCCCCAGCAATAGGGTGACGTCCCAGCCTCGGCGGGCGCACTCCATCGCCAGCGCCGTGCCCATCCGCCCGGACGAGCGGTTACCGATGAAACGCACCGCGTCGATCGGCTCCTGCGTTGGGCCCGCAGTAATCAGGACACGGGGCCGGCCGACGGGGGTGAGGGATAGTGAGTGTGGGGGGATGGGCAAGCGGGTTTCCAAGGTTTCGGGCGGTGGGGCGCTGCAACCACCCCGGTCCATGCCCTGTATTGGTTTGCGTTTGGTGAAAGTCGTTGCGGCTCGAACGGTCCTTTGTGTTCCGAGTCCGGAGATTATTGCTCTCATCCATTATTGATGGTGGGTCGTTGCATGTCGGGCACAGAAGACGGATAATGTTCCCCCTGCCCCAGTACCCGCCGGGCCCAGAGCTTGTTAAAGGTTTCGAGCGAGGTCGCAATCCGCGTCCCGCCCGACCAGTCGGTGATCCTGGCGCCAACCTTTCCAATCGCCGCGTCCGGGTCCTTGCCGCGCAGCAGCCGCGTGACGTTGAAGAGCCGTGTTCCGAACAGAAAGCAGTGAACGCGGTCGCGCGCGTTCGTCAGCGCGAACAGGAAATGCAGCAGCATGCGCGCATAGGCGTCCATGGAGCCCGAGATGTCGCACAGCACGACGAGCGGCGGCGGCCGGCGCACGCGGGACTTGAACCGCAGCGGCGCCAAGTCCCC
>CALLYM010000267.1 GCA_937858155.1 uncultured Phycisphaerales bacterium
GAGCGGCCGCTGTGCTCACAGCATGCACCACACGCTTGCCGCTGTCCGTTGTATCGTGCACCCCGCTTCGGAACGTGTCCTTCAGTTCAGCCACTTCGTCTGCGATGGACCTGGGTTCATTCACGCCATCAACGCTGTTCTGCATGCTGGTTGCCGTTCTCATATGGCATTCTCCAATCGTGAAAGTGCGCTGGTTTAGGCCGCGACGTCAGTGGGATTCCTTCGAGGGTCCGGCACGCCAGATGAGCTCTACCAGGCCAAGGCGGGCTAGGAATATCGCCGCTTCCTCAAGTTCCTGAGTCGAAAAGCCCAGCATGGTCGCCGCCAACGGGCCGGGCGGGAACTGGACCGAGCCAGTACCCGGCGCGCTCGCGGCCCAAAGGATCGCATCTGCCGCGGACAGAAGCCGGTCGGCGCTTAATGGCTTGTTCTGACCGACTTGGCGTTTCTTCATACGAATTCTCCTCACAAGATCATTTCAGTGTGCACCTGCCGCCAGGGCGGCCTTCAGCACGCCCCCTTCCGAAACGCCGGTCAGCTTCTCGTCGGCCGCGTGTTCTTCGTTCAGGGTTTCCTGAACCAACCGGACGACGTCGTGCTGACCAAGTCTTTCTGCTATCGCACGCAGCGTTCCGTACGCGGAGATTTCATAGTGCTCGACCCGCTGAGCGGCAGCGATCAACGCAGCATCCACGACAGGCTCCTCTCCGGCCTCACGGAGCACTTCGTCGCCCTCCGCTATCAGCCCTTGCATGGCCTTGCACACCTTTCCGGTAGGTTGAATGCCAAGCCGTTCCGCGATGACTTCGAGCCGGTCTGCGTGGGTTCGTGTTTCTTCCAGGTGGTTCAGGAACAGTCCTTTCAGCGTCACGTCGCTCGACGCTTTGGCGAATTGTGGCAGCGCTTTGATGAGCTGATGCTCCGCGCTGTACAGGTCTCGTACTTGTTCCACAAGCAGGCCGCGAAGCGAGCTGAGCATGGCTTTTCCCTTCAAGACAATGAGCAACATATTGCGGGATCGCCCGACCAAGAGAACTCGAACTGTTGTCGCTACGCGCGGGACACTTTCATCGCCCCGGCTTCCTCCAGCACTCGTCGCGCATCGGCCCGACGGTCGCCTTCTGCGCGCACTCCCACGAGGACGCCTCCCTTGCTGATGACGCCCTCGTAGTACTTGGCCTCGTGTTCCGGAACGCCGAGCCCGATCAGCCCTCCCACGAGGCCACCCGCGGCCGCGCCCGCGCCGGCACCCGCCAAGGCAGCCACGATGGGGCCAGCCGCCACCAGGCCCAGACCTCCACTGGCAAGGACGCCTACGGCGGTAAGCCCAGCAGCAATCGCCAGGATCGCACCACCGACGCCCGCACCGATGGCTGCGCCCTCACCCACCTTGGAACCTGTCTTCACAGCAAAGGCCTTGGCGCCGGTAGATTCGCTCGTCAGGATGCTGATATCGGAAGACGGGAAGCCGGCGCTTTGCAGACGCGATACCGCGCTGTCGGCGCCGGAGGTAGTCTCAAATACTCCGGTCACTAGATGGGCCATGGTTGCACTCCTTGCTCGTTCCGCTTGGAGCGCCGCGATGGCGCTCGTACGCTGGAACTTGGCGTGCAAGGTCGTTCGTCGGCTGAGCTACCGGTGAATGCGGTCTCACCTGTACTTGCACAAGGCCACGGAGGGTCTTCGCGCATGCCCCGTCACGCCCGCCGTGTGCATATCCAGTCGAGGTTTACCCGGTCCGGGTACTCTCGCGGTATACAGGCAGGACGACCTCAAACTCGCAACCACCGGACGCTATATTGCGGGGCGTGATGGTGCCGCCGTGCAGTTCCGTGATTCCCATAGCGATTTCGAGCCCCAGCCCATGTCCGCGGTTGCGACGCTGCTCATCCGTGCTTTGTGAGAACCTGTCGAAGATGCGTGGCAGCAGATCGGGCGGGATCCCAGGGCCCCTGTCACGTATGCCGATGTGGGCGTTGTCGCCGCGCACTGTCGCGACCACATCGACCTCAAACCCGGCAGGGCTGAAGCGGATGGCGTTACGCAGGAGGTTATCGACGACGGTGCGCAGCAGGTCCGCGTTACCCCGGATGGCGGCATCGACGTCCTCATCCATGGGCAGAGTCACACTCACCCGGACCTTGTGCTGGGATGCCATGGAACTGCAGCCCTCGTAGGACGCCATGACAATGTCGCGGATGGCGCAGAGTTCCTGGTTCGGGATCGCGGCCTTGCCGTGGCGTACCCGCGTCAGCAGGAGAAAGCTCTCGACCATCCGCCCAAGCTTGTCGAGCTCTTCGACCATGCTGCCAACGAACGATCGGACATCGCGGGGCGCATCGGTCAGGCGCAGCGCCTGTGCCTCAGTCAGCATCACGGAGATCGGCGTCTTCAGTTCGTGGGACACGTTGGACATGAATCGTTCCTGCGATGCGAACGCGGTTTCAAGTCTTTGGCGTGTCCTCTCCAGGTCTCGCTGCAGCTCCCGAACCTCCTGCCCGCCCGTCGGCGTGGGCACGGCGGTGCCGAAGAACTCGGGGTCCAGCCCCTTTGCGAGTTGCCGCACGGCCCGGAACGGCTCCTCGGCGATGCCCGAAATGGCGTAGGCGCTGATCATGAGCGACACAAGCCCGATGGGGATCATGATGAAAACAGCGCCCGACAGGCGCCGCTGCATTTCCGCGGCGTACATGTCGGTCCACGTGACTGACACTACATACCGGCTTCCATCAGGGCCGGTGATCCAACCCGCCGCGGAGCTCGCGCCGTCGATGTCCGCGAGCAGGAGTGAATCCGGGGGGACATCGAGCAGACGCGGCTCACGAGATTGCTGGATATCGGCCCAAACACTCGGCGGAAGCCTTTTGTGCGCATGGCTTGATGCCACGGGGTTGCCGTCGGAGTCGTACACCGTGACCATGAATTGGCGCTGGGAGGTAAGCCGACGCTGCGTCTCTGCAAGTTCAAGGACGCGGTCATCGCTGAGGCCAGGGAGCATGGCCCGTACATCGTCCGCCACCAGCCTTTGGCGGACGAGCAGGCGGCCGTGAAAAAAATCATCAATCGAACGGTGCTGGTAGAGCCGCAGGACGAGGATGAGCGACATCTGCACGATGAGGAAGATGAGCATCATCCAGAGCGTGAGCCGCAGGCGGAGCGATGGCCGCCAGTGCAGGATGTTCATGCGCGTTCGCATGTGGGCGGGGAGTGGAGGAGCAGGGTGACACGGAGCCAGCGGGGGCACGTTCTCGATTCAATCCATAACGCCGAAGCGGTAACCGGCATTCTTGATGGTGTGGATAAGCGGACGCTGGGCGCCCCGGTCGATCTTCTTCCTCAGAGCGGAAATGTAGACATCAATGACGTTGCTGCTTGGCTCAAAGTCCAAGTGCCAGACGTGTTCACCGATTTGCGTGCGCGTCAGAACCCGGTTCTGGTTCCGCATGAGGTACTCGAGCAGCGTGTACTCGCGTGATGACAATTCCCAGGACTCTTCCCCGCGCTTTG
>CALLYM010000268.1 GCA_937858155.1 uncultured Phycisphaerales bacterium
GCACGCCGATGCGCCGCGCGTGCTGATCGCGAACTCGAACCTCGTGCCGAAGTGGGCGACGTGGGAGCACTTCAACGAGCTCGACCGCAAGGGCCTCATGATGTACGGCCAGATGACCGCGGGCTCCTGGATCTACATCGGCACACAGGGCATCCTGCAGGGCACGTTCGAGACCTTCGCGCAGTGCGGGCGCGACAAGTTCGGCGGAGACCTCGCGGGCAGACTCTGCGTCACGGGCGGCTGCGGCGGCATGGGAGGGGCGCAGCCGCTTGCCGTCACACTCGCCAAGGGCACGTGCCTCATCGCCGATACCAACCTCGCCTGTCTCGAACGCCGCAAGAGAGACAACTACTTGGATGAAGTCATCGCGTCGCAGGGGCCGCTTGCACACACAATTGATCGGGCCATCGACGCTGCTATCGCAGCAACCAAGGCCAATCGTGCGGTCTCCATCGGCGTCCACTGCAACGCGATCGAGCTCCTCGAGCGTCTCCTTGCCCGCGACATCACGCCCGACGTCCTGACCGACCAGACGAGCGCCCACGACCCGCTCATCGGCTACTGCCCCATCGAGTACACGCACGAGCAGTGCGAGGCCGCCCGTGTCAAAGACCCCAAGGCGTACGTCACCCTTTCACTCGCCAGCATGGCCCGCCACGTCCGTGCGATGCTCGCTCTCCAGGAGCGTGGCGCCGTCACGTTCGACTACGGCAACAACATCCGCCAGCGCGCCAAAGACAACGGCGTGCCCAACGCGTTCGACTTCCCGGGCTTTGTGCCCGCCTTCATACGCCCCCAGTTCTGCCTGGGGCGTGGCCCGTTCCGCTGGGTCGCCCTGAGCGGAGACCCCAAAGACATCTTTGTCACGGACCATGAAGTGCTGAAGGCGTTCCCCCGCGGCGCGGGCGCGTTCAACGACCGCCTGCACGAGTGGGTGCTCGGGTGCCATGCCAATCCAGCCGCGCTCCTCGCGGGCGACTTCGCGAAGTGCGCCCCCCGCTTCCAGTTCCAGGGCCTGCCCGCACGCATCTGCTGGTTCGGCCTGGGAGAAAGGGCCAAGGCCGGCCTGCTCTTCAACGAACTGGTCCGCACCGGCAGGGTGTCCGCCCCCATCGTCATCGGACGCGACCACCTTGACTGCGGCTCCGTCGCCAGCCCGAACCGAGAGACCGAGTCCATGAAGGACGGCACCGACGCCGTCTCCGACTGGGCGTTCCTCAACGCGCTGGTCAATACCGCGAGCGGCGCGTCCTGGGTCTCCTTCCACCACGGCGGCGGCGTCGGCATCGGTTACTCTCAGCACGCCGGCCAGGTCATCGTCGCAGACGGCACCGACGCCGCGGCGAAGCGCCTCGAGCGCGTCCTCACCAACGACCCCGCCATGGGCATCTTCCGCCATGCCGATGCGGGTTACGAACTCGCTCAGCAGTGCGCGCGCGAGCAGCATGTCCCCATCCCGATGCGTTGACAACCACGCCCTCTTCGTGCTTGTCTCTCCACGCAAAGCCGCATTCTTGTCGCGCCCCACAGCACTCACGCGCCGACGTTAGATCGCCGATACTCTCCCCGCGATGGCCGAGCACACACTTCTTCAATACACGCGGAAGCTCCTCGCGCGCCGCGCCATGAGCGCCGCTATCACGCCCCTCGTATCGTGGCAGCCCCTGGACAACCCGACCCCGGGCTACACCGTCCTCGTCGGCTGCAACAGGAACCTCGGCGGCCTGCTCATGGCCAACCTCGCGGCCCTCGCACGCCAGGAACGCGCCAACCTCCGCGAGGTCATCCTGACCATCGACGGAAGCGAGCAGGAGGTCGGGTTCAACATCGTGGAGCGCGCAAAGCAAGCGGCGCCTGGTTTGCCCGTGCGCGTCATTCATTACACCGACCGGCAGCGGTCCGTCACCCGCAAGATCGACTGGGGCTGGGTGTACGCGTGGCTTTCCTGGTGCATCGGCATCGGGCACACCACCACCCGCTACGCCATGCTCCACGACTTTGACGCCCTCCTGCTGAGGCCCGACGTGCTGGAAGAACGGTTCCGCGAGATCCAGGCCCGCAAGGTCGAGTACCTCGGCATCGCCTACCACGCGGGCGGCGGCACACAGGAGAGCGACCGCCTCTGCCGCACCTTCGAACTCATGTTCGACGCGCAGTTCGTCCGCAGCCAGAACAAACCCATAGACCTTTTCAACACCATGCGCTGGATGGGCGGACGACGCGTGGAGTTTGATACTTTCCTCAATGCCCAGTACCTCGCCGGCACGCGCGACATCATCCCGCTCCCCGAGGCCCACATGGTGCACCCGAGCCAGATGATCTGCCAGTTCGTGGACCACCGGCAGGGCCGCGGCACCAAGGTCAACAACAATCTCCTGATGATCCCGTACTACGAGTTCCTCGGCGGAGACCCGACGCTCTTGAATGACGTCACGGCGCAGTTGGCGCGGTCCAAGGCCGTGACGCTATGGGGAAAGCCTATCGATGTGCACGCCATGGCCCAGGAACACCGCGCGTGGATGCTCAAGCAGGCGTCTCGCATGGAAGACTCGCTCGGCGGCATACGCCCCGAGGTCGCGCGGTACTTTGACTCGATCGTGAAGGCGTGACGATCAGCCTCGTGGCCGTGATCGAATCACCTTCACTGCAAACGGGAAGAAATCTTCTCCGCCACCGCCGTCGCGACGTCGGAATCAAACGCCCCCGCGCTCACATTGACGCTCGTGATCGTGTCGCTCTTCTTGTTGAGCGTCACGGTGACGAGCTTGTTCTGCGCCGTCCGGGCCTTCACAACGCCCACCAACGCGTCCTTCGCGCTCGACTCCACGGTGAACTGCAGGTCGTCCCGCACCGCCGCAACCGACTGGTCAAACGCGCGGTCCAGCCCCGCGTTGACGAGCGTCGAAACCTCGCCCGTCACCCGGTGGGTCTTCATCTCGGGACGTCCTTCCCCCGCGGGCTGTGTCGAGCTGCACCCCGCCACTAGCAACGCCGCGATAACCGGAAGAATGAACCTCATGGAATCCGTCCTTTCGTCTGTAATTCCGCCCCGCGCCCCGCTGGAAATCACTCCCCAGCACGCCGATACTTCCCTCCCCGCAGGGCCCTCGGGCCTCCCGCGGGCTGGCCACCTTAGCTCAGCGGTAGAGCGATGCTTTCGTAAAGCATAGGTCTGGGGTTCAAATCCCCAAGGTGGCTCTTGGTGAACGAAAAGCCCCGACAACCAGTGTCGGGGCTTGTGCTTTTTGAAAATGAGCAAAGCTACCGGCTGCCGTTCCGCTTGGTCGCTGCCTCCACTACCTCGTTCGTCGGGGTGTTCTGCGGCGTTAGGTGCTGAAACTGCACCGTCCCGAAGTAGCCTGGGCCATTCTGGCCGTTCACCCACCCACCCTGCGTGGGCTGGAAGTTCTGGCCGAACGGGCCTTGGGGCGCGTACCCGAAGTTTCCCTGC
>CALLYM010000269.1 GCA_937858155.1 uncultured Phycisphaerales bacterium
AACTTGGCCCCGATCCCGTGGATGTACTGCAGCGCGTACAGGATCTTCTTCTTGTCGGGCACGTCGATACCGGCGATACGAGGCATAGCGCTCAACTCCTCCTTCGTCGCGTCGGCCGACGCGACGAGGCGACATCAACTCACCCCTGGACCTGCTTGTGCTTGGGCTCCGCCTTGCAGATCACGCGGACCTTGCCCTTGCGGCGCACAACCTGGCACTGGGCGCAAATCTTCTTGACGCTGGCCTTCACCTTCATCTGACACCTTCCGAAACATCGCGGCGCGGCGCGAAAATCACGCCCCGGCGCGGGTAGAGATGGTAGCCCCACAACGACCGAAAGTCACCCGCGACCCCTGCCCGTTCCGTCGGGCCGACGCCACAGAATCACACCCGGGAGGATCGATCCGACCCCCCGCCTGCCCCGAACGAACGACCCCTAGTGCCGGAACGTGATCCGGGCCTTGGAGAGGTCGTAGGGGCTCATCTCGACCGTCACCTTGTCGCCCGGGAGGATGCGGATGTAGTTCATCCGCATCTTGCCCGAGACGTACGCGAGCACCTCGGTCTTCTGCTCGTTGGGCAGCTGCACCTTGAACATGGCGTTGGGCAGGGCCTCGATGACCACGGCCTCGAACGTGAACTTGTCGTCCTGCTTAGCCATTCGGTGACGATACTCCGGTTTGGGGACGGGCGACCATGATAGGTGGCCCCTGCCTAGTTCTTCGCGCCGCGGAAACGGGGCCCGCCCTCTTCGCCGTCCTTGCTCAGGAAGCCGGCGTAGTTGCGCATCATGAGGTTTGCCTCCACACGCTGGAGGAAGTCCATGCACACGCTTACGACGATCAACAGGCCGGTGCCGCCCAGGAACTGCGTAATCGCGAAGTCGATGTTCATTGACTTGTTGATGACGACGGGCAGCACCGCGACCAGCGCAAGAAACCCGGCGCCGACAAACGTCACGCGGTTCATGACGGTCTCCAGGTACTCTGCCGTCCTGGGGCCGGGGCGCAGGCCGGGGATGAACGAGCCGCTCTCCTTGAGCTGTTTGCTCATTTCCTCGGGGTTGAACTGCACCGTGATCCAGAAGTATGAGAAGAAGTAGATGAGCAGCACTTCTGCCACGATGAAGAGGAACGCGCCCTGCGCGAAGTTGATGTCAAAGAACCTGGCGACGACCGCGCCGGTTGACAGCGATCCCCACTTCGCGGAGATCACCTGGTAGACCTGCTGGAACAGGATGGGCGGGAAGATCATCAGGCTGCTCGCGAAGATGACGGGCATGACGCCGCCGTGGTTGATCCTGAGGGGCAGGTACGAACGCTGCCCGCCGAACACGCGCCGCCCCCTTGTGTGCTTGGCTTGCTGCACGGGGATGCGCCGCTGGGCCACCGTCATGAGCACGCTGCCCGCGATGACAAAGAAGAAGCCCGCTGCAAGGCAGATGATGCTCATGTACCCGAGCTTCCCCTGTGTGCCGGGGTCAAAGTTCGAGTAGATGGACGAGATCGCGCGCGGGATGCCCGCGATGATGCCCGCCATGATGATCATCGATGCGCCGTTGCCGATGCCGTGCTTGTCGATCTGCTCGCCGATCCACATCAGGAACACGCACCCGCCTGAAAGGCATGCCACCGCCATGACCCACCAGAGGGGGTTCGCAGCGAACTCTGGGTAGATGAGCTGCTGGCCCTTCAGGTAGGCCAGCCAGCCGAAGCCCTGCACGAGGCACAGCGCCACGGTCGCGTAGCGCGTGTACTCCATGATCTTCGTCCGCCCTGTCGGGCCCTCTTCCTGCAGCTTCTTGAGCGCAGGCAGCGCCTGGCCCAGGAGCTGGAAAATGATGCCCGCCGTGATGTACGGCATGATGCCGAGACCGAAAATCGTCGAGTGGTTGAGCGTGCCGCCCGAGAAGATGGACACGGCCTGCGCGAGCGCACCGACCGTGTTCCCGGACTCGGTGGTCTGCTCCATCACCTTGCGGAGCTGGTCCTGGTTCACACCGGGCATGGGAATCCAGTGGCCGATCCGGAAGACACCGAGCATGGCAAGGGTGAACAAGATCTTGGAGCGCAGCTCGGGGATCTTGAAGATGTTGACGAACGTCTGGAACATGGAGGGTGACCTCGGAAGGGCTTGGTCAAATGAACCGTCGGCGTTCATGCTCGCCCGGTCCTGGGATCGGGGGGCACAAACGCCGACGATGTTATGCGGTGGGGGTTGTCAAAGTCGCTGCTGTCACTCGGGCTTGGCTTCACCCTTGGCTTTGCCCTCGCCCTTGGGCTTCTCGGCCTTCGGTGCCTTGGCGGCCTTGGGCTCGGCGTCCTCGCCCTTTCCTTTCTGGGAACCCTTGGGCAGGGCCGCGAGCTTCGCCTGGTTGGCGGTGTTGCGCTTGAGTTTCTTGGTCAGGTTGCTGGGTTTGGCGTCGGGGTTGGTGAGGTCCACACCGCGGACGCGGTCGCGCCGCGTGCCCGTCTGTGTGACCTTGCCTCCGGCGGCCTCGATCATCTTGACGGCGTTCGCCGTGACGCGCGCCGCGGTGACATTGAGCTTGACCTTGACACCCGCGGCGCCCTTGGGCAGGGAGCCCAGGACCTTGAGATCGCGGCTGTCATCACGCACGAGGCCGGCCTTCATCAGCGACTCGCTGGTCACCTCGCCGCCCTTGCTGAACGCGGGGTGCGCGATGATGTCGCCCACGTTGACGGTCCAGAACTGGACCTTGAAGGGGGCGTTCGTGAAGCCGAACTTGCGGAGGCGGCGGAAGTACCGCATCTGGCCGCCCTCGAAGCCCTTCTTGGCGCTGGTACCCGAACGCGAACCCGCGCCCTTGTTACCGCGGCCGGACTGCTTGCCGTGGCCGCTGCCTTCGCCGCGTCCGACGCGTTTGCGGTCCTTGTATCGCCCCGCGAGGGCGGTGATGTCGTGGATCATCATGGCTTGGTTCTCACTGGATGGTCAGGGTTGTGTGATTGGGTGTTCAGGCCTTGGGTTCCGCCGCGGGTGCCGCGTCGGGCGCCGCTGGGGCGGCGGCGCCTGAATCATGCCCACCGCCGGGGCCACGTCGCCGCTGATTGCCGCCACGTCCGCGCTTGCGCTCGTCGCCAACGGTGTTGATGGGGCCCTTGGCCTTGTCACGCTTGGGGGCGACGGGCATGAAGCGCTTGCCGCGTTCGATCTTGTCCTCGATCACGGTGGATCCGACGTCGATGCCGCGGACCGCCTTGATTTTCTCGCTGCGTTGGAGACGGGACAGGCCGTCGAACACCGCCTTGACGACGTTCTTGCGGTTGGTCGTGCCGTAGCACTTGGTGATACAGTCGGTGACGCCGGCCATCTCGAGGATCGCGCGGACCGTGCTGCCGGCGACGACGCCCGTGCCGGGCGCGGCGGGCACCAGGCGCACCTTGGCGGAGGAGAACTTCCCCTCAACCTCGTGCGGGATCGTGGAGCCCACGAGCGGCAGCTCGACGAGCACGCGCTTGGCGTACTTCTCCGCCTTCTCGATGGCGTTGGGCACCTCGTTCGCCTTCGCGTAGCCGTAGCCCACCTTGCCGCGCCGGTCGCCCACCACCACCAGGGCACCGAACGAGAAGCGACGACCGCCCTTGACGGTCGCGCTGGTGCGGTCAACGCCCAGGTTCGTGGAGTCCATCCGACCTGACTGTTCCATCACTTCTGCCATGGGTTCACTCTCGATTCGCGGGAACACCCGCTGTGTGTGCTCTTGATTAGAAGTCCAACCCCGCCTTGCGGGCGGCGTCGCCCAGCGCCTTCACGCGCCCGTGGTACTTGAAGCCCCCGCGGTCGAACACCACGGCCTTGATGCCCTTCTCCTTGGCCCGCTGGGCGATGAGCGTGCCCACCGCGCCCGCCGCGTCCTTGTTCCCCGTCGCCTTCAGCTTGAGGCCGTCGTCCTGGGTGGACGCTGCAACCAGCGTCTTGCCCGCCAGGTCGTCGATGATCTGGGCGTACATGTGGTTGAGCGACTTGTAGATCGCCATGCGCGGCCGCGCCGTGGTACCGCTGATCCGCTTGCGGATACCGATGCGGCGCCGGGAGCGACGCAGCGTTTTCTGAGCGTTCTTGTCCATGGTAACTGACCTGCTTCCTTCTGTGGCCCGGGCGGGCCTTCAGTCCCGCACGTGCGTGAATTGAATGCTGCTTTAGGCGCCGAACTGCTTGCCCTGTTTGCGCTTGATGACTTCCTCGGTGTACTTGATGCCCTTCCCGTTGTAGGGCTCAGGACGGCGCTTCTGACGCATCGACGACGCGAACATGCCGACCTTCGCGCGGTCCGTGCCCGTGATCTTCACCGGCGTGGTCTCGCCCGTCGCCTTGTCCACGGTCACCGACACACCCTCGGGGATGTTGAAGATCAGGGCGTTTGCCATGCCGGCGACGACCTTCAGCGTCTTGCCCGAGACAGAGGCTGTCCAGCCCGTGCCCACGACCTGCATGTTCTTTTCGTAGCCCTTGGTCACTCCCTCGACCATGTTGCGGATGTGCGCGCGGGTCGCACCCCAGGAGGCCTTCGCCTGGCGGTTGTCGGCGGAGACGCCCTCGGTGAGCGAAACCTTGACCGCCTTCTCGCCCTGGTCCCACACGACTTTGACGTCGTCACGGACCTTCAGGTTGAGCTTGCCCTTGGGGCCCTCGACCTCCACGGTGCCGGGCTTGATGTTCACCTTCACGCCAGCGGGGATCGGGATGGGTTTCTTGCCGATACGAGACATTGCTTGGTACTCCTGTCGCGTGTTGCTCGCCCGGGTTCCCGGGGCTTCCGCGTGTTGCTGTGTCGTTTACTCAACCGTGCAGAGAAGTTCGCCGCCGACGCGCTCCTGGCGGGCCTTGCGGTCGCTGATGACGCCCTTGCTGGTGCTGACGATGGCGATGCCGAGGCCCTGGAGCGGGCGGGGGAGGTCGTCGACCCCCGAGTACGTCCGGCAGCCGGGCTTGCTGGCGCGCGTGAGCTTGTTCAGCACGACCTCGCCGGCGGGGCCGTACTTGAGGTGCACGCGGATCAGGCCCTGACGCCCGTCCTCGATCACATCGAAGCCGGAGATGTAGCCCTCGTCGCGCAGCACGGTGGCGATACCCACGCACACCTTGTTGCGGATGCAGGTCACGGTCTTGGACTTGTTGCGGGCCGCGTTCCTGATGCGGGTCAGCATGTCCGCGATGGGGTCACCGATGGCCATCTTGATTCACCTCTGAGTACGGGTCGGGCGTGGGCCCGACCATTGGTTCCTGTGCGGGGTCGTCGATTCGTGAACGTGCTTACCAGCTGCTCTTCCTCATTCCGGGGATCTTTCCCTCCAGCGCCAGCTTTCGCAGCATGATGCGGGAGATGCGGAACTTGCGGTACACGCCGCGCGCCCGCCCCGTCAGCTCGCACCGGCGCACGATGCGGGTGCTGTACTTGGGCTTGCGGCGGCTCTTGGCGACTTGTGCTTTCGTGGCCATGCTGTGCTCCGGGCGGACTTCGTGACGTCGGCGGGTCGTTCGGGGTTCGTGGGTAGTGGGGGGTTACAACGGGTCAGGCCTTGGGCTTGGACTTGCCCGTGTTCTCTTCGGGCTTCTTGAAGGGCATGCCGAGCTCTTCCAAGACAAACCTGCTCAGCTTGGGCTCGCTGTTGCGGAAGACGAAGTTGATGTGCATGCCGTGCGTGAACTGCGCCTTCTTGCCCAACTCTTGACCGGCGTCGGCCCCGGTCCGGCCACGCTGGGGATCCGGCCGGAGCACCTGGGGGGAGCGCCCCAGAGTGCACTTCATGGGCATTGGACTTGTCGACCGGGATGCAGAGGTACTTGGCCGGCACCCGAATCCGACAGCCGGCGATCCCGTTTCGATCGCCGAGCTCCGGTGGGAAGGTCAAGCTATCCTCAGCATTCAAGTCGGCAGTATAGGTCGCGCGCCCAAGACTGTCGCGAATGGCGAAGCACTTGAGGTGATCGAAGGTCGGCGTGTCGGCGAACCCGATCGACGCGTTCTGCGCCGGCGTGCCGATGATCACCACCGACGATGCCCGGCACGGCCCGGAGGTCTCGTACCTCGAGTCGGGCCGCAACGGCTTCATCGTCGCCAACAACGCGCAGGTCTACGCCGACACGGTGCTGCGCCTCATCGAAGACCCGGCGGAACTGGCCCGCGTGCGCGACGCGGCTGCGCGCGACGCGCGGCGCTACACGCTGGACCGCATGGTCGAGAACTTCCTCGAGGGCATCGAGGTCGAGGTGAATTGCTTCGGAGGCGAGCATCGAGCGTGGCTAGGCCACGGGCCCAGATCTGTCAACCAGCCCACGATACGGAGGTTTACGGCCACGAGCGGGAATCTCGTGATCGTGTCCGAAAATGGCCAGACGTACTGGGCTCGGACGAGGTAGAGGTGGCTCTCCCAGCGGCCCGAAGTATCGGCACCGCACCCCTCGAACCGCCCATGCAGCTCGACCAAAGCCCCACGTCCCCGCACCTGCTCGGCCGGTTGTTGCATCGCCTGAGCGGCGTGGTCCCGCCGCGCGTGCGCAGCCAGCTCGACGCCTACGCGCAGGCGCTGCGCCTGGTGCGCGAGATCGACAACCCCGCCGTCCTGCGCTCCATGGGCCCGTCGGCCGTCCGCGGTCTCTTCCTGCACCGCGGCACGCAGGGCGTGCCGACCCCCATGCCGGCCGCCCACACCGCCCACTTCGACTGGACCTACCCCGCCGACCAGCCCGAGATGGCGCTGCTCTACCGCCGCGCAAAAGAAGGCCAGTGGGACGGCGACTCGCTGCCCTGGGACACCGACGTGGACCCCCTGAACCCGGAGCGCCCGCTGATCCCGCGCGAGTTCCTGCCCATCGATGACCTGGTGGGCCTGTCTCCCGCGGAGGAGCGCAAGCTCGGCTACATCGGGAAAAAGCGTTACACCCGCTTGACGATCACGCCTTCCGCGAATGCCAGCGCCGCACTGCTTTCCTCCGTCGCCATCCTCGGCAATCCGTCCAAGGCGCCGGTGACGCAAGCCGCCGCATAGCCGGAAGATTTCGGGAGCGGACTCCGGAGGGCGATGTGGCCCGTCCAATAGCGAAAAGCATCATGCGGGCTCCCGAGGGTATTTCCGTTCAATGATGCGAGGCCACGAAAAATAACTGGGCGGGAATGAGATGAGCGACAACGCCGTTCTATTCGCGGAACCGAATCTCAGCGGCGCGCGCATCATTGCGCAGCCCTATCTCGATGGCGGCCGGCGTCTGGATGCGGTCGCCCCTGCTGGATCGACGATCGCCGAAATAGTTGCGATTGCCATCCCCGGCGTTCCGGACCAATTTCTTCCGCATGTCCGCGTGACGATTGGCGAAGACCTCGTTCCGCATGAGATGTGGGCGCGGGTGCGCCCGAAGCCGACGACGATTGTCATC
>CALLYM010000270.1 GCA_937858155.1 uncultured Phycisphaerales bacterium
TGCGGGCGACGCGCTTGTCTGGGGCGGCAAGGGCTTGCTGGTTGTAAAAGGCATAGAGCGCCGCCCCACCAGACGTGCCCTGCAGGACGATGCGCTCAAAGCCCAGCGCCTTCAGGTGATTCATGCCGGCGGCCACGTCAAACAGTGCAATCTCATGCTCCAGCCGCAGGTCGTTGCCCACCGCGCGCGGGCCTTGCACCCAGCAGGCACAGCCCGCATCCAACACGTCAGGCACGAGGTAATTGGTGACGATCATCTCGCGCGGGTGCATCATGCACACCACGGTCTTTTCACCACCCCGCGAGAACAGAAAACCCAGGGTGCGCTGGCCGTCCGCCGTCGCCAGCGGGTACGGCACCATGGTGTAGGGTTTTGCCGCCATGCGGGCCACGTCCCACGAGGCACCGCGCAAGCCGGCCGTCACGGTCACGCCGGGGTGCTTTTTCAATTCCATTCCTTTGCTCCTGCGATTTATTGACATTCACTCAATAAATTGAATGTATTTGATCTTTATCAGCCTGTCCACAGGTTTTTGGGCGCATTGGTGTAAACCATGACAAGCGTGCTTGACAGCCGGATTTCCGGCAACCTGCATGGGCAATAAAGTTATGCTCAGCGCATGAAACCAGAGACCCAACGTGCACCGGCTGTGATTGAAGCCGGGGTTGTCAAGAAGCCCCGGGGCCGTCCGCGCAAGCCCAATGTGCACACCGACGCCAATGGGTTGAGCCGCGAATCCATCATCCAGAAAGCAGCGCAACTGGCCCAGACCGAGTCACTCGACGAGATCTCGATGGTGCGTGTGGCGCGTGAGTTCGGCGTGGTGCCGGGTCTGATTCATTACTACGTCGGCAGTCGGGACGAGCTGTTGTCCGGCGTGATCAACCAGTATTTCCGCGAACGCATTGCCCAAATGCCCATGCCGTCAGGCGACTGGCGGCGCGACATGGAGCGCTATGCCGAGGCGCGCTCCGAATTCGAGGCGGCGCTGGCGCGCGATCCCTACTATCGTCCGGCGCGGGTGAACCTGGTCCTGCTGCTGGCGGGACCGATCGGAGACGCGGAGGCGGCGCGTCGCGAGGCGCGGCGCTATCTCGAGATCTTTCCTGGCGGCCCGGAGGCCGCACGAATGGAGGCTCTGTTGCAGGCGGGATCATGAGCGAGGGACGAACGCTCCCCCTCAAGCGAAAGCTCTTCTGGGTTGGTCTCCTCTACTTCGCCGAGGGGTTTCCCTTCGGCATCGTCTACGACTTCCTGCCGGTCTACTTCCGGAGCTTCGGCGTCTCGCTCAAGGACATCGGACTCCTCAGCCTGATCGGGCTTCCCTGGAGCCTCAAAATCCTGTGGTCCCCCCTGGTCGATCGCTTCGGACAGCGGAGGCATTGGACGACCGCGGCGCTCTTCGGCATGGGTCTGCTCCTCGCCCTGGTCCCGTTCTTCCCGGCCGGGCCGCCCAGCCGACTCCTCTGGATGGTGCTGCTCGGCTTCACGCTCCTTTCCGCCACCCAGGACATCGCGATCGATGCCTACACCATCGGGCTGATGGAGAAGGGGGAAGAGGGGGGCGCGAACTCGCTGCGTGTCTCGACCTATCGCGCGGCGCTCATCGTCGGTGGTGGCGGCTTGGTGGCTTTGGCCGGCGTTCTTCCCTGGAGCGCGATGCTCTGGACCGGCAGCGTCATCTTCTTCCTGCTCGCGCAGGTGGGGCCGATCGAGACGCTGCCCAGCCCCAAGGCCGTGCAGTTGCCGATGTCCAGCGCCGAGAAGGAACCCAAGCCCGCCGTCGTGCTGGTCGTCAGCGCCAGCGAGATCCTCGTCGAAGGCCGCAAGGTGGCCGACCTCGCCGAGGTGGCGGCGCAGAAGACCGACCTCATCGCGGCGCTGAAGACCGAGCTCGACCAGCAGGCGCAGCGCGTGGCCGTTCGTGCCGAGAACAAGAAGGCGACCAACGCCATCACGATCATGTCCGACAAGGACATCCCGTACCACGTGCTGCGCAAGGTGATGGTCACCTGCGCCACGGCGAACTTCGGCGACGTTTCCTTCGCTCTGCGGCGCAAGGAAGGCAAGGACGCGTGAATTGAAGCCCCCACGCTCACTTCGTTCGCTGCCCCCGGTCCACGAAGGGGACCCTGCGGGTCCGGGGGCGCTCAGCGCCTTCGGAACGGCCGGGCGGTACTGAGATGGCCGCCTCCGCTTCCGCCGCCGCATCGATGCCCTCGCTGTCGAGCGTGTCGTTCCGCAAGCCCGTCCTCGCGTGGTCGATCGCGGCCGAGGACGAAGAGCGCTTCCTTCTGCTAGGCCTGAGCAGTTCGCTGCGACTTCTCGTTGTGGCTCACTGCTATCGAGCCGAGGGCAATGTGATCCGCATCATCTCTGCGCGAAAGGCTACGCGCGAAGAACAAACCTACTACCCGTAGGAGCTCACCATGCGCAAACAGTACGACTTCAGTGCGTCCCGGAAGAACCCGTACGCCGCCCAACTCAAGAAGTCGGTGACCATCCGACTCGATGAAGACTCGATCACCTACTTCAAGTCGATGTCAGAACAGATTGGCATCCCCTATCAGAGTCTTATCAACCTGTACCTCAAAGAGTGCGCTTCTTCGGGCAAGAAGCTCAACCTCGCCTGG
>CALLYM010000271.1 GCA_937858155.1 uncultured Phycisphaerales bacterium
CGACTCCATCGACTTCAATAACGACACCCTCTACCCCGACACCGCCGACATCGACAGCCTCCTGAGCGTCTTCTCCGGCGGCCCCTGCCTCTAGACCAAGATTCAACGGCTCAATTCAATACAGCGCGACTCCCGTGACCCCCGCGGGGGTCGCGTTGTTTTTGGACACAAATCGCCCCCGCCACCCCCCGCACCGCGTCTTGACCCCTCGTGTATGCTGAACGAACCCCAAGGAGGGTCCAGGAATGCACACACGCGCGATCCAACCTGCCTCCAGCATGATGGCCCTGTCAGCCTGCGCGATCCACGCGTATGCCCAGGCATGCTCAACCTCTGTCGGACCCGACATCATCGTCGGCGACATGTCGGGAATCGTGAACTTCACCCCCACCGCCGGCGTCGACGCACTGGGACTTGCGCACACCCTGTGCAACATCGGCACTGTCAATATCCAGTGCAACCCATCGCCCGCCGTGACCCACCCCATCCTCACGCAGAACCTGTACCGCTACTCCATCGTCGATGGCGCGGGGCGCTTCGAGCAGATTGGTATGGGCTGGGTCAGCCACGAGTTCGCCATGCTGTCCGGCACCACCTGCTGCACAACCTGCACACCAGGTTCTGTGGCCGTCCTGGGCCCTGGATGCTCGTCCTCGACCACTGCCTCCTCCTCGTCGACACAGTCATCCGCAACACCCCGTTTCGAAGTAAACCCCGTCACCGCATCTTTCCCATCAACCTCTTCCCCCCCTCCTGTGACCAGCGCCGTCGACCGCCGCCTCCTCTATGCGTTAATCGACGTTCCTCCAAGCAGCAGCGGCACCAGGTACTTTGGTGAGAAGATTGTCTTAAGCCCCGACGACGGGACCCGAAGTAATAACCTTTCCAACCGCGAACTGACCGCCACCGCGCAGGCAAGCGAAAGCACGTTTGCGCTGACCAGCACGGTCCACCGCGACCAGCCCGCCGTGCTGCGCTGGGCGGAGATCGAGCCCTCTGTCCATGTCTCGCACATGGACATCCCCGGCGACGGGCGTGTCTGGCTCCTCTCCAATGCAACGCACCTCCCCACCGGCCTGTGGCGCTACGAGTACCTGGTGTTCAACCAGAACTCGCACCGCGCAATCCAGTCTTTCCAACTCGAGCCCGTCCTCTGGCAAGGCAACAACCCCCTCTACTTCAGCAACCCGGGCTTCCACGACGTGTCCTACCACTCGGGCGATGGCCCGGGCTACGTCGACGTTTCCCGCACCGACTGGACACTCACAGGCCCGGGCTTCTGGACCACCGACTCATTCGCGACCAACCAGGGTGCCAACGCCCTCCGATGGGGCACCGCGTACAACTTCCGGTTTGACTCCGCATTCCCACCCAGCGGCACCGGGCGCTACGCCACCCTCGGCCTGTGGCGACCCGGCACACCCGCAACAGTCACGTTCGAGGGTGTCCCCACCCCCGCAACCTGCAACGACATTGACGTCAACAACGACGGCCTCTTCCCAGACACGCTTGACATCGTCGCGTTCCTCAGTATGTTCGCGGGCGGCCCGTGCCAGCCGGACGACGCAGTCTGCGACACCATCGACTTCAACAACGACACCCTCTTCCCCGACACCTTGGACCTTGACGCACTCCTCTCCGTGTTTTCGGGCGGCCCCTGCCTCTGAGACCACGCTGAGCTGACCACGAACCGCGAGCGCCGGTGGGCAGACATCAGCGCTTCCGCCATCTCCGATCCGCTTCTGGTCTTACCGCGCGGCAATCCCCGTCCGTCACCTGTAGTGACTTGCTTCACCTGGCCGCTCACTCCCACCACACCCCACTATGCTCCGCCCATGAGTGAGATGAGACTCGCCGTCATCCTCCCCGCCGCAGGCTTCTCCGGGCGATACCTGGAGCAAGGGGGCCTGCGCAGCAAGCTCGACGAGGACCTGGGCGGCAAGCCGCTCCTGCAACGCACCATCGAAGTCTTCACCAAGTTCGAGGACGACGACCTCACGATCGCACCCATCATCGTCGCAGGTCCCCACGACCCTGTGGCACTCGCCGAGTTCAAGACACGCCACGCAGACCGTCTCGGGCTGCTGGGCGCAATCATCGTCCCAGGAGGCGTCACCCACCGTTGGGAGACCGTGCAGGCCGCTCTCGCGCACGTGCCGGCCGATTGCACCCACATCGCCGTGCACGACGCCGCCCGGCCCTGCCTGTCGTTCGACTTGCTCGGGCGCGTCTTGAAGGCCGCGCGTGAACACACCGCCGTCATCCCCACCATCCCCGCGAACGACACCGTCAAACGCGTGGTGGACACCGGCGAAGTGCTCGGCGGCGCTGACCCCCTCGCCGCCATCCTTGGAGAATCCGCCGGCGCCAGGCAGCCGCTGCGCGCTGTCAAGGAAACTATCGACCGCGCGAACCTCGTCCTCGTGCAGACACCCCAGGTCTTCCGGGCAGAACTGCTGAAAAAGGCCTACATCCAGGCGCGACCGGCATCAGCGTCCCCCACGGACGATGCGTCCCTCGTCGAGGCGCTTGGCGAGCGCGTGATCGTGGTGCAGGGCGACCCACGCAACATCAAGGTCACCGTTCCAGCCGACCTCACCCTCGCCAGAGCGATCATGGGTTTCCGCGAGCCCGAGGGGCGCGCGGCCCACAAGAAGTTCTAACGCCGTCACGGTCCCTCGCTCGTGAGGCCGAATTGCTTGGCCGTCAGCACCGCCTCCTCGTACACGTCATACCCGGGGTTGCCCGACGACGGCGTCGATTGCACCACGCCCACGAGCGTGGTGCCCTGCGTCGTCACCGACAACATCGCGGACTCCTTGGGATTGAGCACGGCGATCTCCACCGGCGGCGAGGGCTTGATGTTGAAGACCTTCACCTTGCTCCCGCTCCGACAGTGCACCCAGGGGTGCGATGGGTCCGTGCAATCCACCACGAATTCCGTGCCGTCCGCGCCTATCGCCATCGTCGACCGGATGATGATCGGCCAGAATCCCCACATCGGTGTCGGGTTGATCCCGAAGCTGCCGTTCACATACGCCCATCCCCGGTCCAGTTGCACGCCGCTCTGGTTCTCTGCCGGCAATATCCGCACACCCGCGTCCGGGTTGTTGAGCATGCCAAAGGACGGCCCACGCCCGTACAGCACGTCCATCAGGATGCCGCTCTTGTACGGGCCCGCCCCGGTGACCAGCGTGATCGACTGCACCTGCGGAACGTCGGCCGCTGGCACCGCCTTGGGGCCGGGCCCGTGACCACCGCCGTGCGTCGCGCAACCCGCACCCACCACGCACCCAACCACGCACAACGCTCGCACCATGCACTTCATGCAGCACCTCCAATTGCCCCGTCCGCAACACGAGAGAAACGCCCCGCAATAAAACCATTCACCGTCATGGCTACGGCGGTGAGTTCGTCACTTTCAACGATAACGCCGTGGAGACCGCCTCCACATACACCGGGTCCTTCGTGTCCGTCGCCGTCGCCCCCACATCAAGGACCGTGCTGCTCGACGTCACCTTGAACCTCGCCGACTTCCCAGGATCAATCGTCTCTATCAACTTCTGGCTGACGTGGTCATAGACCCTTAACGGCCCCCCACTGCGGCACCGCACCCAGGCCACATCGGGCGTGGTGAAGTCCGCGACAAACTCGGTGCCGTCCGCGCCGATCGCCATCGACGACCGGATGATGATGGGCCAGTAGGGCCACACATTGTGCCCCTTCTTTGTCTCTGGGTCTGTCGGATGGTCGGGCGTCGATGTGCCCGAGGTATCCTTGAATTCGCCGCGCACGTACACCCACCCATCGTCCAGGAAAAACCCGCTGCCGCCCGTCGTGGGCTCGATCCTGAGTGTCTTTGTGTTCGCGTACGCCGACTTGAAGTGGCGCCCGTGCTGGCAGGTCGCGTCCACGACCGTGCCGTTTGAGTTGGCGCCGGCCTTCCCGGTCACCACCTCGATCTGGACCTTCTCCAGGTCCGCGCCCGCGTGTGTCAGAATCGCTTTGCTGTCCGGGTTCGAACAGCCGCCCAGCGCCATGACGCAGGCCGCCGCACACCACACCTTACTACGCACCACGCACCTCCTTCGGTTGCACCAGCGCCTTGCCCGCGGCGCAGCCGCACAACAGACCCACGAGACACAGCAGCGGGCTCACCTGGGTCCGCGCAACAGAATACATGAAAATGGAGAGAAGGGCGGCGAAGACCGAGCCTGCGGCGAGCGCCCCCAGCAGACGCAGGCCGGCGTACCGCGGAGCGAGCCACGCTCCGATCAGAACACCCACCCCCAGGAAGGAGACCTGCAGCATCCGCCCGGGCAGTCTCTGCGCGTGCCCTCTCAGGAGCCGCTCCACCGCCGCACCCATGACGTGAGGGCCGGCTACCTTGCGACCGTCCGATGCTGTCACGGTGTCGCGAGCGGGGTCGCCGATGACAACCACCCTGCCCTGCACCAACCGGCGCTGGTCCCCGGGGGTCGCGCTCAAGAACATCTTCACCGTCCACGTCGAAAGGCCCAGGTCCGCGTCCGACGGCAGTGGCGCAGCGAACAGCGCCGCGATATCACCCTTCTGCACGTTGCACCTTTCGTCGTCCGCGGGCTTTGTGCCCGCACCGCTCAACGGGATGATGTCCGGTTCGCCCAGCGCCCGACGCCCCGCGCGCGGTCCCGGTTCACGCTCCCAATATGTGACCAGCAGTGCATCGCGCTTCTCATCCAACGCGAGGTCAAACTCCGCCCCGGGGTGGCGCGACGCGGCGAACGCCGCGACCGCCGCGTGCGGGAGCCACGCGGCCCCATCCCGTGAGTACGCGGCGTCGATGTTGTCCACGTAATTGGATGTCGTAATCCCTCCGAACACCGGCCATGCTTCTGCCGTCAGCGCGGGCGACAGGTCCGACGATGCGCTCTCCCCAAACCACCACCGGCGGGATGCCATGACGACCGGAACGCCCGCGTGCTGCATCGCACGCACTCCATCCACGAGCGCTCCGTCGTTCGCAGGGCTTGCGCCCTTGAAGTTGATGTCCACGAGCACGCACGATGGCCCCAAGGCTGCGAGGCGCTTGAGCACTTCACCGTGAACGCGCCGCATGCCCGTCCCGTCCCCCTCGGGTGGCCCCTCCACGCCCGCCAGCGACGCGAGGTCGGCGGCGGTATCGTCCCCCAGCACCAGCACGCGCACGTGCTCGAACGAGCCTCCCGCAGATGGGCGGAACATGGCGTCGAACTTCGCCGTGAGCGGCGTCCACAGCCAGAGCGCGGTGATCAGCAGGCACGCGGCGGCGAACCCGGCGACCCACGCGCTCAACATGGCCATGGGCCGGTTGGCCCGCAACGCACGGCGAACACGGCGCTGCGCGGTGTACGCGGGGCTGTCGCGACGCGCGAGGATCGCCTCTCCCCGCAGCGACCGCCGCACGTCCTCCGCCAGCGCCCTCGCGGTGGCGTACCGCGATGTTGGATCGGGGTCCATCGCGCGGAGCACGATGGTCTCCAGGTCTCGTGCGGTCTCACCATCCATCCCCCCTTCGCCAACCCGTATCACGCTCCGAAGCCGCGCGGGCTCCACCGCCTGTACCAGCCGCCTGAGATACTCGGCGTCGTCATCCTTGCCTTCGGGCACGGCCCAAGGCAGCCTCCCCGTCACCAGCTCGAACAGGGTCACGCCCAGCGCGTACACGTCGCTCGCCGGCCCCAGGCGCGATACCTCGCCCGCGTTCTGCTCCGGGCTCATGTAGAGCGGCGTGCCCAGCGCGTTACCCTCACGCGTCACCAGCGTCTTGTCCGTCAGCGGCCCGGACAGCGCCTTCGCGATCCCGAAGTCGATGACCTTCGCCTGCATCCGGCCGTCGTGCTCGCTCACAAGGATGTTCGAAGGTTTGATGTCGCGGTGAACAATCCCTCGCTCGTGGGCGTGCTGCACACCCTCGCACGCCTGCGAGAAGAGTTCCAGCCGGTCCGCCAGGGTCGTTCCCCGCCGGGCGCAGAACTCGGCGATCGGCGGGCCCGCGACGTACTCCATCGCGAAGTACGGTCGTCCCTTGTCCGTCGCCCCCGCATCAAAGACCCTCGCCACCGCCGGGTGGTCCATCAGGGCCAGGGCCTGCCGCTCCTGCTCGAAGCGCGCCACGACGCCCTTTGTGTCCATGCCCGGCTTTATGACCTTGAGGGCCACACGCTGAACGATCGCCCCACGGCGCTCCGCCAACCACACGCTACCAAACCCACCCTCCCCAATCTTGTCGAGGAGCTTGTACTCCCCGATCACGTCTCCGATCAGATCTGCCGCGGCATCCCGCGCTTTGATCGCCGGCGAATGCGGCGGAGTGACAGAACCTCCGTCGGACCCTGACCCCTGAACGGCGGACCGATCAGGCGTGCCTTCCCAGGGTTGGGTAGGTTCAGGGGACACCCACGATTATGTAGCCCTCGCGCGCTCCGGGCGCAACCGCCCACCACAAAAGGAGTGAATCGCCCGTCTTCGGGGCCCTCCTAGCGGCCGTACCGCCGGACGACACCCTTCACGACGCCCTGCACCTGGCAGAACTTCACGCGAATGGGGTCATAGGAGGGGTTGGCGGGCTGAAGGCGGATGTGGTCATCCTCCTTATAGAAGGTCTTGAGCGTGGTTGAGCCGTCGGGCAATAGGGCGACCACTCGGTCGCCGTTGTGGGCGGCGCTGGTGCGTTCTATAAGCACGAAGTCCCCGTCCAGGATGCCCTCATCCCGCATCGAATCGCCTTCGACTCGGAGTGCGAAGGTGCTGGCCGCCTTGGGGGAGTCGGGGCAGAGGATCTCGCCCAGGTCGATCTCCTCCTGGTTGGCCACGCGCTCGATGGGGTTGCCGGCGGCGATCTTCCCCACCAGCGGGAAGCGCAGCGGACGCGACTCGTCCGGCACCGCCACACCCTCAGCAATCGACAAAGAGCGTGCCTTGTTGGGCTCTCGCACGAGCGCGTTCTTCTTGATGAGCGCTTCGACGTGCTCGAACACCGTCACCTTGCTGACGCCCAGTTCGTCGGCCAGCTCCTGCATCGTGGGCGAATACCCCCGACGCACGCGCCAATCCCTGATGAGCTGGAGAATCTTCAACTGCTTGGGGGTGAGGTTCATAACCAACATTCCTTTCCGGCTGTCCACGTTTGCTCTGCTGTGCGATCGACCGACCCTGTTCCCGACCGGCGCGTTCACGCGGCCGGGCTTGTTTCGTTCCCGCCTGGTTCCGGGCGCTCACCGCCCGACCAGCAACAACCAGCCGCGCGTGCATCCTGTGAGAACGGTCCGCGGCCCACTGGAACTGCATGGTCTCGCAGTCCGGCGTGCCCCACACCATCCCCAAAGCCCGCACTCCCCGCTCGATGCTCGCAAGAAGCCCGCCGATCAAGTCTGCAAGCCCGTCGATCACCGAGCGTTGACCCGCGAGAGCTGCCTCCGCACGCTCAAGCGAGTTCAGCTGAGAGGCGAGGCCAAACGCCTCGTCCGCCAACCGACCGCTTCCCTGCTTTTCGTGCGGCCGGGCGCTGCTGCCCAATGCCGCACTCGAGAACTCCGCCGCATCCGAACCGCGGAAGGCTGTAGTGGCTTGGGCTTCCTGCCCTTCTTGCCAATGCCCGGACCAATCTCCAGACTCGTGACGTCCCTCGGTCTCGTCACGCCCGGAACCAGCACTGCCACCCCCGAAATCGCGAGTGAAGTCGCCCCCAGGACCCAACCTCACTACCGGGATCTCCCTCCAACGATCCCGACGACTTTCCACAGAATTGACCGGCTTGCCGACTTCTCCATCGCGAGGTCTGAACCACTGACCCTGAACGAGAGAGCTGAGGCCTGCTGCACCGGAATTGATTGCCACCGACATGCGATCCTCCTGAGCGTCCGTGCTCCCCACTTGGGCTTCCGCCAAAGAAGGTGCGTCCGTGCTTCAGGGGGCTCCGCCCCGTGTTCGACCAACCAACTTGTCCGAATTCCGAGATTTGGCTGACGCCTGATTCTGGAATCCGCCCCAAGAAAGCGTGCTGAGGTCATCCACTCAAATTCGCGCACGCGAGCTTGTTCGGGACATGATAGCCCAATAGATTCCGCACGTCAAGTACATTCAATTGGTACCTGTTCGGATTGTGGAAAACTCACCCTCACAGACCCGGGGTAAATGTCGTATGATCTTATTTTACAGGTCTTTATGGAAAAATTCCGCTACACGCGACGGAACATTGGTCCCTCCCGTTTCACCCGCTTCTGGATTTCCAGCAGCGTTAACTCGCCTCTCAGCTTTGCGGGTTCCAAGCGTGTCAGCTCACTCAGTTGATCGAGAGTCATAGCTTCCGTGAGGCCATCGAGCACCCGTTTCTGAGCATCCGTGACCAGCGAAGCGTGAGTGGAAGTGCCCTGTGCATCTCTACTTCCACCATCATGCGTCGTCGCCTCCCCCTTGAACAACGGGAGGTAGCGTTCGGTGTGCGTCCCTCCGTGCTGGTGCCGCGCAGCCGACTCCAAAGACTGAATCACATCGCCAGGTTCGAGCACCATCGCCGCAGCCCCTTCCCGCAGCAACTCAAGACTCCCCGCGATCGAGGATGAATCGACCCGTCCGGGGATTGCCATGACCTCCCGGCCGTGCTCCTCCAACGCGTGCCCCGCGGTGATGAGAGCACCCGAACCACGGCCGGCCTCGATCACCAGCACCCCCAGCGAAAGCCCCGAAATGATGCGG
Organism: uncultured Phycisphaerales bacterium; assembly: GCA_937858155.1. Taxonomy (GTDB): domain Bacteria; phylum Planctomycetota; class Phycisphaerae; order Phycisphaerales; family UBA1924; genus BJHL01. Next base: position 8,716 of record CALLYM010000271.1, read on the forward strand.
TTGCGGCTTGGAAAGTTCTCTGCCGTAGGGGGCGTGTTGAGTGGGAGTTCGGACACTACCGCTCCGCTCGCGGCAACCTTCTCAAAGAGCGCCGCGTTTTCCGGCGGGTACACCCGGGAAAGTCCGCACCCCTGCACCACGATGGTCCGGCCATTCACGTCCAACGCGCCCCGGTGTGCCGCGGTATCGATCCCCCGCGCCCCGCCCGACACGATGGTGATGCCTGCCTGGGCCAGCACCCGGGCGAACCGGGCCGATTGCTCGAGCCCGTAGGCGGTGCATTGCCGCGAGCCGACGATCGACACGGCGAAGGCGTCGGTGCTTGTGATCTCCCCCTTGACATAGAGCACAGCCGGCGCGTCGGGCAGGGGCGCCAACAGCGTGGGAAACCCGGGCCCAGCGCAGGAAAGAATGCGGACGCCCAGCTTTTCCGCAAGGGCAAGTTCCTCATCCGCCAGGCGCTGAGACTCGGCAATTCCACGGGCGATCGCGGCCGCCTTCTGATCGCCTATCCCATGAACCCCCTTGAACTGGGCCGCGGACAGAGAACAGGCGGCCACGGCTGAGCCGGTCTTGGCGAGCACCCTCCGGATGAGCACAGGACCCAGCCCTGGCGTGAGCGTGAGGCGCAGCATCGCGTGCAGTTCCGCGTCGGGCGTGGTTGAAGCGTGCGTCTGGCCCACGTTTCCCTCACTTGCCGGTCGCTTCGCCACCGAGGTGGTACGCGCCGTCCGCGATCGAGTCATGGTCCAACACGCGAACGAAGACTCGGACAGGGTGCTGGATAGAAACGTCCAGCAGTACCTCCTGTCGGGTCACCACCTGCGGGTATACGAAGATTGGGCTTGGTCGCCGCAGCGTCACGAATACCGCGGTCCACCCTTCTGGATCGTCCCGAAGCTGATCAAAGCCAGCCGCCCACCCGGGGTTTGGGCACTCGAACACCGCGGTGTGCTTGCCCATCCTTTCACCAACAGAGACCGCGGGCCCCGAGTACGCGCCCTGGCCCCTCTCGGGTGGAGGTTTCGGGAGCGCACAGCCGATCAGAGTCATGCCCGCGGCTGCCAAGCCCAGCGCGGCGGCACGCGCCCAGACCATCAATGCTGCGGAGGACCTGCGAACACTTCGTTGCATCCCCACAGCATACTGCACCAACGCCCCCCGAACAACCGGGGCCGAGACAGAACGGGAAGCCAGACATGCCCAGCCTCACCCACGCCCTTGCCGCCTCGCTCGCCCTCGCCACCGCCTGTTTCGCGCTCCCCGCGTGCCAGACGGTCGAGCATGTCACGTCCTCCATCGCCGAGCCGGCGTGGACCGGGCCCAAAGTGGACGGGCTTTACAAGAACGAGCCGGAAGTCTGTGTCCGCATTCACAAGGGGCTGACGGGCATTGATGTCTCGGGCCCCGCGTACGTGGTCGTCCGCCAGGCCGGGCCGGGCACGGTCTCCGCAGACCTCATGAATACCCCGGTCCGTGTCAGCAGCGGGGCGAGGGGCGTCATCGTTCAGGACGCGTCCGGCAAGAAGAAGGAATGGGGCTTCGGCAACGACATCGAGCTTGTCGTGAGTGACGGCACCGCTGAGGGGATTGTCAAGTCCGCGACGCAGTCCCTCTCTGTCAACGGCACGCCGTACCCCGGCTTTGCCACCGTGCGCCCCGCGTGGAGCGCCTCGCCCACGTCCTTTGACGTGTCGGTCACCATGGGCATCGAGAGCTACCTGCCCGGCGTCCTGACGCACGAACTCTTCAAGGACTGGCCGAGGCAAACCTACGAGGCTCAGGCCATCGCCGCCCGCACGTACGCCCTGCACGAGCGCTACCGCGCACGCGGCGAGGGGCGGTCGTTCGATGTCGAGGACACGGACGCCGATCAGGTCTTTGGCGGCGCGACCAAGTCCATCGTCGCCAACGAGGCTGTCCGCGCTACACGCGGGCTGGTCGTGACGGAGAACGGCAAGCTCGTCCGCGCGTACTACTCCAGCACCTGTGGCGGACGCCCCGCCAGCGCGAAGGACACTTGGCCCAGGAAGCCCGGTACGGAGTTCAACTTCGCCCCGTGCATCCAGGGACACCCGCGCGAGTGGGCGTGCAAGGACGCGACGTTTTACCGCTGGACCGCCACGCGGGATGACGTCGAACTCTCGCGGCGCATCAAGGCGTGGGGCAAGCTGTACAAGCCCGACCTCACCTCGATGTCCCGCGTGCGTGAGATCAAGCCTGATTCCACCAACGATGCGGGCCGGCCCAACGCCTATCGCGTAACCGACGACACCGGGCACGCGTACGTCATGACCGCCGAGGAGCTCCGCACGAGCGCGAACTGGGCGCTCGCCGACGCGGCGCCCATCACCCGCGAGTCCCGCGTGAATTCGGGCGACTTCGAGGTGGAGGTCTACGCCAACCAGGTGAAGTTCACGGGGCGCGGCTGGGGGCACGGCGTGGGCATGTGCCAGTGGTGCGCCAAGGGCTTCGCCGACCAGGGCTGGGACTGGCAGAAGATGATGAAGGCGTTCTATCCCGGGGCGGAAGTGGTGAAGGCGTATTAGGACCAGCGCACGCCCGAGAAGATGCCGCACGCAGCCTCGTATCAACGCTGCTTCTTGATTACCCCCCTGGCTCCGGTGTCTTGACACCCGTGGTAACATGACTCCTGTCCCTGTGTTTGACTCGGGTGTGGAGGGCATGATGTCCAAACTTGGAATGCGTTGTATCACTGCGCTCATGGTCTGCGCGGGCCTTGGCCGGGCTGCGCTCGCGGGTCTGCCGCCGGTGCCGGTCCCGCCGGAGAACCCGATGACCGAGAGCAAACGGCTGCTCGGGAAGGTTCTGTTTTGGGATGAGCAGCTGTCATCGGACAACACGGTCGCGTGCGCCACGTGCCACAGCCTGGGCAAGGGCGGCACGGACCCGCGCCAACTGCGCTCGCCCGGCCCTGATGGGGTGCTGAACACCGAGGACGACATTTTCGGTTCTGCGGGCGTTGTCAAGAGCGATGCGGGGTATGACTACGTGCAAGATGCGGTCTTCGGCGTCAAGCCCCAGCAGACCGGGCGTAGCGCCAACCCCACGATCAACGCGGCGTTTTTCCCGAGCCTCTTCTGGGATGGGCGCGCGACCAGCCAGTTCATCGACCCTCAGACGGGCCAGGTCGCCATCGCCAGCGGCGGGGCGCTCGAGAGCCAGAGCGTGGGCCCGCCTGTGAGCAGCGTAGAGATGGCGCACCCAGGCTGGAACTGGAATGAACTGACCGCCAAGCTGGCCGACTCCCGCCCGCTGGAGTTTGCGGCGGGCTTGCAGCCGGATGTCGCGGCGGCGCTCGCCTCCAACCCCACCTACCCCGGCCTGTTCGCCGCGGCGTTCGGCGATCCGGCCATCACGTCCGAGCGTGTCGCGTTCGCGATCGCGACCTATGAGCGCACCCTGATCTCCGACCAGACACCGTGGGACGCGTATGTGGCGGGGAACACCGACGCCATGACCGCCAACCAGGTCCTGGGGTGGCAGAAGTTCCAGGGGGCCGGACGCTGCAACGTGTGCCACGTGGCGCCTCTCTTCACCGATTCATCCTTCCGCAACATCGGACTGCGGCCCATCAGCGAAGATCCCGGGCGGCAGGCCATTTCCGGCAACCCCAACGACGCCGGCAAGTTCAAGACACCGGGCCTGCGGAATGCCGGCCTCAAGCGCACGCTGATGCACAACGGCATGTTCCAGACCATGGGCCAGGTGATGGCGTATTACCGCCAGCTCCCCACCGCGCCGCCCGTGCACCCGGACAACATGGACGTGCTGATGAACTCAATCTTCCTCACCACGGAAGAGAGCGCGGCGGTGCAGGACTTTGTCGCCAACGCGCTGACTGATGCCCGAGTGCAGTACCAGCAGTTCCCTTTCGACCGGCTTTCGCTGCTGGGCGACCGGCCTCAGGACCGCTGCGCGGTCATCGCCGCCACAGGCGACGCCGGCACGGGCGGCGTCGTCCCGTCGATCATCGCGGTGGCGCCGCCGGTGATCGGTAATGACACTTTCCGCATCGGCCTTGCGGGCGCCCTGCCGGGTGCGCAGGCCTCGCTGGGGGTCTCCACCTCGCCGCCCGCGGGCGGGCGCATTTCGCCCACGCAGTCTGTCGGCACGCTGTACGCCGGCAGCAACGGCATGGCGACCATGCATTGGCCACTGGTGGCGTCGCAGTTTTCCCCTGGCACCACGCTCTACCTCCAGTGGTTCGTGGTCGACCCCAGCGGGCAGGGCGGCGTCGCGGCCTCCCAGGTGGCTCTCATGCCAGTCAGCTGCGGCCGGTCCAGCTGCCCGAGCGCGTGCGATTCCATCGACTTCAACGGCGACACCATCTTCCCCGACACGCTGGACATCCAGGACTTCCTCAGCGTTTTCGCCGGCGGGGTGTGCGAGGGTCAGCAGGCGGGCGACGTGCCGTGCAACAGCGATATCGACTTTAACAACGACACGCTGCTGCCGGACGTGGCAGACATCCAGACCTTCCTGGCTGTGTTCAGCGGTGGGCAGTGCCAGTAGAACAGAGGGCCGGCGGCGTGCGGATGCCCCGGCGTTATTCCAACCCGTTCATCCCCTGCGCGACGGCGAGTTCGACGTCAGGGCAGGTGTTCTCCGGCCTGAGCAGTTCGCCCAGCCCAGAGTCCCGCAGTTGGCGCACGTGCGCCGGCGCGAGCCCGGCGAGGATGAGCCTGCGGCCCCCCCGAGTCATCTGCTGCATCACCGCGCGGAGCTCCATCGCGCTGTTGCGGTCAATGTGCGTGACGCCCCCCAGATCGAGGATCACAATCCGCGCGGAGGGCGGCAGCCGCTCGCTCCATGCGAGGAGATTGGGCATGCGGTGGATGGGCGCGCGGCCGGGCGCAGTGCCCCGGTGCTTGGACTCCCGGACGAGTTGGAACACGGCGAGGCGGTCGTCCAACCCCAGGTCCTCGCTGACCAGCGACGAGGGCTCAATTTCCGCGATCGGGTGCGCCAGGTCCTGGTACACCACCCACAAAAGGAACAGCACGGGCGGGAACATCGCGTACCGCGGCCACCATGCGTGGGCGAGTGTCCCGAGGCATGCCCCGAGCGCGAACGACATCAGTATCGACGCGAGGAGCGCAATACGCGTCGCCGAGTGGGGCCCGGTCTTCTCGACCGGCGACCGATCGCCCCGTAGCCGGTCGCGGAGGTGGAAGAAGAACTGCCCCGCCTCCAGGCCAAGATCGGTCAGCACGCCGGTGACGTGCGTCGTACGCACGACCCCCGATGAGATACGCGTGATGGTGGCGTTCTGCACGCCCATGGCCGCGGCGGCCACGCCCGCGAGCAGGTAGGTGGTCCATCCCGGCAAGCCCGGGGGAGTACCCACCTGCTGATCGTGGAACTCGACGCCCACCGCGAACACCGCGAGCAGCATGGCCTCGACCGCCATCGGCGCAACGTAGATGGATTCCCAGGATCGGCGCCGGCCAAGCTCCGTCAGCACGCCAGAAAGGAGCGCACCGCACACGAACGCCGCGAGCAGGAACAGCATGAACGACGCGCCTTCCCACTGACCCCTGGCCACAAAGCGGCCGAGGTCAGAGGTAGTGCCCGACACGTGGCTGGTGACGTGCCCGCAGATGAGCAACGCGACGATGTTGGTAAACCCCGCGACCCACGCGAGGGTGATCGCGAGTCGTGACTGCTGCTGGAAGGAATGGGCCTGCACGACGAACATGGTGGGGAACGCGCAACGACACTCAAGTCTCGCGAAATCGCAAAGGCTTATTTCAGACAACTTTATCGGTCATTCGGCTGCCGGGGTTTTGGGGTTCACGCGGTCGCCAATCGGGACGAATACCCGCGAATGACCGCCGCCCGGAGCCCGCTTCTTGTTCACGTTGACGCCGCCAACTTTCCAGGCCCAAGGCTGGGTCGGCGATAAGGGAGTCAAGTCGTCCGATATTATTCAGGCGGGCCTGCGCCCAAACACGAACCCTCCCGCCGGTCGATGAGTACGAGTCTTCCTCGCTCCGCGCTCGGCTCGGCCGCACAGCTTCCCGCTTTCCCAGGACCCCTCCCATGTGTGGAATCGTCGCGTACGTTGGCAACAAGCCCTGCCAGTCACTTCTTCTTGAGGGCCTTAAGCGCCTGGAGTACCGCGGCTATGACTCTGCCGGCATCGCGATGATGGAGAACGGGCGCATCAAGGTGGTGAAGACCATCGGGCGCGTCATGAACCTCGAGGACAAGCTCGAGGAGACCGGCGGCCTCACGGGCAGCCTGGGCATGTGCCACACCCGCTGGGCCACGCACGGCGGGGTGACCGACGCCAACGCCCACCCGCACACCGACGACAAGAACGGCATCTGCATCATCCACAACGGCATCATCGAGAACTACGCCACGCTGAAGACGCTGCTGGAAGAGAAGGGGCACGTCTTCCGCTCCCAGACAGACACCGAGGTGCTCGCGATGCTCATCGGCGAGCTTTACTCGCCTGGCGAGGGCGTGGACCTTGAGGCCGCGGTGCAGGCGGCGCTGCGGGAAGTGACCGGCGCGTACGGCATCGTTGTCATGTGCGAGAAGGAGCCCGACGTGCTCGTCGCTGCTCGCAAGGGCAGCCCGCTGATGGTGGGCGTGGGTCAGGGAGAGTACATCGTGGCGTCCGACGGCGCGGCCATCATCAGCCACACCTCGCAGGCGATCACGCTCGAAGACTATCAGGTCGTGCGCCTCACGCCCAAGGGCTTCCGCACCAGCACCATCCACAATGTTCCCGTCACACCGCGTGTGCAGCAGCTGGAGATCGAGCTTGAGGAGATCGAGCTCGGCGGCTACTCGCACTTCATGCAGAAGGAAATCTTCGAGCAGCCCAAGGCGCTGCGCAACTCCTTCCGAGGTCGGTTCAACCCCAGCGACGGCAAGGTCGTGCTCGGCGGGCTTGAGTCCATCTCCCGCGAGCTCGTGAAGCTCAAACGCGTCACGCTCATGGGCCAGGGCACCGCGCTGCACGCCGCCATGATCGGCGAATACCTTCTCGAAGACCTCGCCAAGCTCCCCAGCCGCGCCCAGTTCGCCAGCGAATTCCGCTACCGGAACCCCATCATCGAAGAATCCACCGCGGTGATCGCGGTGTCGCAGTCCGGTGAGACGGCGGACACACTGGCGGCGCTGCAGGAGGCCAAGGAACGCGGCGCGATGGCCCTGGGCGTGATCAATGTCGTCGGTTCATCGATTGCGCGTGAGACCGACGCGGGCGTGTACCTTCGCGTGGGGCCCGAAATCGGAGTCGCGAGCACCAAGGCGTTTACCGGCCAGGTCGCGGTGCTCACGATGATCGCCCTGTTCCTGGCCCGCCGCCGCATGATGGGCGTGGGCGAGTGCTCCGACCTTCTCACCCAGCTCGCCAACATCCCCGACAAGATGGAGCAGATCCTCGCGAACGACGACCGCATCCGCAAGGTGACCGAGAAGTACGTGGATCGCGAGAACTGGCTGTTCCTGGGGCGCGGGTACAACTATCCCACCGCCCTCGAGGGCGCGCTCAAGATCAAGGAAATCTCGTACATCCACGCCGAGGGCATGCCCGCGGCGGAAATGAAGCACGGACCCATCGCCCTCATCAACGAAGGAATGCCGGCGGTGTTCATCGCGAACAAAGGCCGCCAGTACGAGAAGGTTATGAGCAACATCCAAGAAGTCCGCGCACGCGGCGGGCATGTGATCGCCGTGGCGACCGAGGGCGACGAGGCGATCAAGCGGTACGCGGAGGACGTGTTGTACGTGCCGGACGTGCCCGAGTGCCTGAGCCCCATGCTCACGGTCGTGCCGCTGCAGATCATGGCCTACCACGCGGCGGTGCTGCGCGGGCACGACGTGGACAAGCCCAGGAACCTGGCGAAGAGCGTGACGGTGGAGTAGGTTGGACCGTGAATTTCCGTCGGTTCCGCGACGCGCTAACGATTCGGCATGTTGAAGCGAATTTGTTGGCTAGCAATGGTCTTGGGGGCGTTGACCGGGAAGACCCGCGCGTTTGCGGCGCCGCCCACCATCATTGATTCTTGGGACTATCCGGATTCCCAGAGTGAACTCACCGCCATGGTGAACGCAGGCCTGAGCGTGGATGCCCGAACGATGGGCTTCTCGCTGCTCGAAATTGCAATTCAACAAGACGACATGGACCGGGCTCGCTGGCTCCTTGATCACAACGCAGCGCTTCCGGACCCCCGCTTGCTCGCGAACCTCTTCGATCCCCTCCCGATTCCCCATACAGACCAAATCAAGGAACCGTCTCCTGCCATGCTCGCGCTTGTGCTGAAGACCTCGCACGAATGGGGCACGAACCTCGACTTTGCCCCATACGCCTCGTCACTGAAGTACCCGATGGTTGCGGTGTTGCTTGAGAATGGTCTGGACCCGTTGGCCGATGCTGGCACGGCGTCGCTTCGAGACTCTGGCAACTGGTTTGAGCCGTGGGTTACCCGCCAGCAGTGCCAGCGGCGCCCGGATGGGCTCTGTTACACGTTCGATGTGCAAGATACCGCGCCACGGTTGAAGCGAATTCTGCCCGCGTACGCGGACGCGGCGCTGAAGTTGCCAGCTCACCCGACCATCGTTCTCCAAAGGGTGACACCGCTGATGGGCGCTGCATTCAAAGGTGATGTACAGCGTGTGAAAGACCTACTAGCGAAAGGAGCTTTGGCAACAGACAAGGACATCTACGGGTGGACGGCGCTGGAATGGGCCAGCGCTGGCGAACACCCGTCGCGCGAACTTATCACAGCACTTTGCGAAGCGGGTTGCCCGATCACAAAGACAACCTACGAGATGCCAGCGCGGCCCGAATGGATTGACACCACCTAGCCTGTGCCACTCCCCGCCGAAAGATCGCTTGGATGCCCCACCCCGCTCCAAATCGCAGCCATGTTCGGCAACTTGGAGTGCGCGGAAGCACTACTTGCGCGCGGAGCACCGGTCTGCGCCTTACCAGAAAGCGGTGCGTACGACTCGCTTCTCCATGCCTGCCACTCAGGGAACGCGAGCATGGTCCAACTTCTCTTGCATCACGACACCAGCCCAACGCTTCGTGATTGGCGCTATGGCCGGTGTGCGCAAGTCGCTTGTGAAAGCAACTTCCCGGACATTCTCCAACGGTTCCTCGACAAGGGCGTGCCGCTGGAGGCGAGCGGTGAGTACCGCCACGAGCTTCTGGTCAAGACCGCAATCGAGCATCGGTCCTACGCGTGCCTTGAACTGCTGCTCTCCACCAACCCGCGACTGGAGCGGGAATATCCGCCCTGGTCGGCGTTCCAGGATGCGATCTGGCTCAACGATCTGAGGTCGTTCACCACCCTGTTGGAGCACGCCACAGCACGAGGCCTGATGGACAAGCCCCGTCTCGAACCCAGGGGCGAAAAAACGCCACGCCGACTTGCGGACGGTGTGCTGGAACTGGCCGCTACCGGTGCATATTCAGGGTTCACTGTCCATCCTGAGTTCGTCGCGCTTGCCCTGAAGGCTGGCGGCAATCCGAACGACAGCAGTACCCACTGGACACCATTCATTGGTGCCTGTGAGCATGCAGAGCCATCTGCCGTTCGTCTCATGCTGGACGCGGGTGCGGATGTCAACAAGCGCTGCCCCTCCCGAACGCCCTCCCCGGTCGCGGCGGCTGTCGAGTCCAAGTCGGAAGAACCGTTCTTTGATCTTGTCCAACGCGGCGCTGATATCACTTTGGACGATGGCCTAATCCATGAAGCGGCCCGTCGCGGCCACGCGAAAGTTGCGGCGTACCTGCTCGACCACAACGCAAGCCGCGCACCACACAAAGACGATCGGCGTGCTACCGACCTTCTGTCCGAGGCAATCAAGTCGCATTATCCCGCTGTGGTTCGGACGTTGCTGGAGCACGGCTTTCGGCCCGGCGCCATCGACAATTCACGCGGCGATCTCGCTGCCACGCACGAAGATCTCGCAAGACGATTCGCCAAGGCCCCGTGGCAACTCCGCGAACAGGAAGTGCTCAAACTCATCGAAGATTCCGCCAAGAACTAGCGCGGCCGCGTGCAGTGCGACATCCAATAAGCAACACCGTGTTGCAAGCATGCCGCAGCCATTCATCCAGACCAACGTGACGAACCTCACAGCCCCACCTGCCAGAACCCCACGTCCCACCACCGATCAAACTTCCGTCCAACCTCGCGGAACGTGCCCACGTGCCGGAAGCCGCAGGCCTCGTGCATGGCGACGGACGCTTCGTTGGGCAGTGCAATGCCCGCGACGACGGTGTGGATGCCCGCCTGGCGCAGGCGTGTGAACAACTCTGTGTACAGCGCCCGCCCCGCGCCCTTGCGTTGGCACCAGGGCTCGACATAGATGCCCACCTCGACCGTCTGGTTGTACGCCTCGCGGTCGCGCCACACGCCGGCCTTTGCGTAGCCCGCAAATCGACCGTCTTCTTCCGCCGCGACCCACGGGAACTTTGCGGCCCCAGCAAGCCACATCGCGCGGAATTCCTCAGGGCTTGCAGCCTTGGTCCCAAAGTGAATATGCGACTGCTGAATGAACGTGTTGGTCAACGCACAGGCCGGAGCTACGTCGCGTTCCTCAAACGTTCGGACCATCATGTTGGAATGTATCGCCAGCGATGGCCCGCGAGAACGGCCGGTCACCCCCAAGAAGTGGGTCTCCCCAAAAAGCATGACAGCAGCCTCTCTCTCCAAAGGCTGCTGTCACTGGATCCACCGGGATTCGCTGGGTGGTTACCCAACCCAACTCGATCTCTCGGCGTCACCATGGCGGACGCCACGGGCGGATGTACAACATCAATCTACATGCAACCGGGGCCCTAGGCAAGGGTATTTGCACCCCTTCGCGCGAACTTTGTGATTGAGGCGCCATGCCTGTCAATTGCGCAAACACCTGCAATTACAGGTGTCACGGCTTGCATATCCCATGCTCATGGGGGCGGACTCCGGAAGACCTGGTAACTCCAGTTATGGGTCTTTCCAGTGAACTCCAAAGGCCATCGTGACGCCCCGGCCGCTTCGAAGTCGGACAGTTCTTCGCGGCCGTTGTTGGCCCGCACGCGCTCCTGCGTTTGGACCACCACATACGAGCCCTCGGGCGGCAGGTTTGGCGGGTCGTCCTTCTCTCGGAACTTCCAGCGGGGCGTGATCCATTGGCCGCGTTCGTACGCCCGGTCGCACGCGTACCGCAGCACCTCCGGGGTGTTCGCCGCGATCCCTTCCGCCCAGAGCTCTCGGTGCTCCGCTCGCTGACCGAGCAAGGCATCACCCAGGCGCAGCGCATCGCCCTTTGCGCTCTCGCGCCCGCGCTCAGCCATCAGCGTGAGCACGATTGTCGCCACAAGCAGGAACGAGAACACCGTTACGGCGATGGGCCGGGCATGCACGCCGCTCCGGGAGCCCGCCAGTTTCTGCCCAGCGAGTCGGTGAGCGCCGACCCCCGCGATGCATAACGGCAGGAGCGTGAGTGCAGGCAACGTCGGGCCGCCTGTCGCCCATAAGGCGCAGAGGGACAGGACGAACGTGTACCCGAGCGTGCTTGATGTAGCCGTGCGGTGCGCTGCGCCCATTGGCCCGTCCTGGTTCATTCTTCCTCTCCACGGAACCCAGCAAAGGCACACGCAGAACGGAGCCCATGAGCTGCCTTTCAGGATGAACCGAGCGTCTGGATCCCAGAATGCGCCGAGAATGACGGGTGGCAGGGCGTGCACCGTTTCGTGCACGAGAGCAGATCGCATCGCCATGACCCACGCAGCCCACGCAAGGCCCCCCGCTGTCACCATCAGGAGCGTGCCGGGCCAGAGGGCGGTCAGAATGCTGCGCGTGGTGATGACCAGCGCCACCAGCACCGCGAGAATAACAGGTGCGCCGGACGGGCCTGCCGTGAGGAGCATGCCCGCTACTGCCGCGGCGATACCCCACATCGCGCCGATGCTTGCGATGGTGCTGCGCCTCCTGGGTCCCAAGGCACGATCGATCACCAGGCAAACGGCCAGCATCGCGAACAGGCCGTGAATGACCTGCGGGTCCGCCGATCGCCCCTCCCACCACCAGATCGGCGTGACGCTGCATGCAAGCCCCGCCACCAGCCCCCATGGCCTGCCAAACCAGCGTCGGGCGAACGCGAAGCACGCCATGCACATGGCTACAAACGCGGCCGCGGGGATGATGCGCGCCACGATTTCGGTCTGCCCGAACATCCACGCCGCCGCGCCCTGAAGCCACGCGACCAGCACACCGCATCGCAGGTCCACCATGCCGAACAGGCGCGGGACTATCCAGTCGCCGCTCTCGAGCATTTCCCATCCGGGATAGACAAAGGCGCCCTCGCCTGCGGCGAATCCGGTGCGGCCAAGGAGCACAGTTGTCAGAAGGACAGCGGTGGTGAGCACAGTGCCCGCTTCCACGAACGTCCTGGTCGGCTCGGGCTTCAAGGGGTGGATGGTACAGCCGCGGTATCCATGTTGCATCGACGCGCTGCCATCGGCGGTGGTGTTTGTCCCTCCGTGTGGGGGACCTGCACCGCGCCTTCCATGCGTGCACCCGCACCTCGCCAGCACTACTGGGGCACTCATTCGCTCACACCTGGGTGTTCACGCCGCGCCGGGTGCTCACGCCAGTTTGATCAGGCGACGACCCACCCATTCGGACGCGAAGAGCAGCAGGAGCACGGCGAAGACGATGGGCTTGTCCCACAAAGTTTCGATATCGGGCGTGCCCAGGATTCGGAGTTCGCGGTGGGGCAGGATGGATGCAAGATTGGGCAGGTCGGCCTGGGTCAGCACGCGGCCGCCTGTGGCTTTGGCCAGTGCTTCGAGCGCGGCGTGGTCGGCCTGGGGTCGGCGCATTTCGTCCTCGGGCAGAGACACCTCGACACGTGCCGATGCGTCGATTCCCGCGAGCAGCGGGTCGTCGCTTGTCACTTTGTAGTTGCCGGGCTGGCTAGGCACCCACGTGCCGGCGAAGGTCGCGACGCCGCCTTCGACGCCAGACTTTTCGGGCGTCAAGGTCAGGGACTCGGCTGTCTCTGCCGCCATCCTTTCGGTGCCTTCGGGTGCGATACGCACGGTCACGCTGGCCGCTGCGCGCTGGATAAGGGACTGGTCCAAGACCTTGACAGTGACGCGGACGGGCTGCTGGACCATGGCCTGGTCGGGCGAGGCTTCCAGCAGCGCCGCCTGGCCCCCGCGTCCGAGGCTGCCGCGTGCCAGGAGGCGGAGCACGGGGATCCAGAGGCGCTCGGTGAGCGCCTCGCCCCGGCCGTAGCGGTATCGCCATGTTTCGTCGGTCGCAACGTAGACCACGCGGCCCGCGCCGTACCGCATTGTTACGACGAGCGGGGTGGAGGACGCGCCTTCCGAAGTGGGCGTGGCGAGGGCCAGCACTTCCGCGCTCTGCTTGAGCATCGCGGGCTCGATGCGCTGGGCCCAGCGGAAGGTGTTCCACTTGAGGTCCGGGTTGGTCAGGATGTCGGGCCAGGGGTTATCGCCCCCCACTTCTTCGAGGCGCAGCACGCCGTACTGGTCGGCCGAGGGGCCGGGGTGCATGAGGACTTCGTCGTGGTAGGTGGGCAGCGTGCCGCCGTTTTCGCTGGTGGAAAGGCCGAAGGGGAGGAGTTCCGCCAGGGGCGTGCCGGACCATGCGCCGGGGGTGAAGGAGGGGCCGCCGATCATGAGCAGGCCCGCGCCACGTTCGCTGACCTGGGTGCGGATGCTTTCGATCTGCTCCTTGGTGAAGACGGCGGGGCGGAGGTCTCCGAGTACGATGACGTCGAAGACGGACCAATCCTTCGCGTTGCGGGGCAGGGCTTCGAGGCGGTCGGTGCCCTCCTGGATCGAGCGTTTATTACTAGCCAGCAGCATGCTGGTGCTGCGGAAGAGTTTTTCACGGAGGATGAGGTTCTTGAGGTAGCGGTATTCCCAGCGGGGGTAGCCATCGAAGTAGACCAGGCGGATGGGCTTGTCGACCAGTTCAAGGCTGACGCGTTGGGCGTTGTTGTCCGGGGAAAGGTCCTCGGACGTCGCGGAGGGTGTGAACTCGACGCGCCAGTCCTTGGCGCCAACGCCCTCGGCCCTTGTGGTGAGCGTGACGCGCGTTTGTCCCGCGGTCTGGGCGGGCACCTCGCGTTCGTCCAGAACGGTGCCGTCCCCCGCGAGAAGGCGGACGGTGCCGCCGGTGGCGCGGCTGGCGTCGGTGGCTCCCAACCGGTCGATATCGACAGTGACGGGCACGAGGTCTCCGACGAAGGAGGCGCGGGGGGCGTCGACGCGGGTGATGGCGACGTCCGCCAGCGGGGCGGCGCTGCCCAGTGGGTACACATACACGGGGATCGTGCGGTCGGCTAGTTCCTGCAGGGTGGCGCGGCTCGGCTGGTCAAACGAGCGCCCGTCGCTCAGGACAACGATGCCCGCTGAGGGCCTGCCCGCGACGCGCTGCAGCGCCTGCTCCAGGGCAGTTCCGATGGCTGTGCGCTGGCCGGTGGGTTCACCCAGTTCCAGGCCGCCCGTGCTGGAGGGGGGGAGGTCGAACGCGCCCTGGTCAAAGCCCAGCGTGAGCAGTTCGCGTTCGGAGCGGAGCGTGGAGAGTGCGGGCGCGGCCAGGGCCGCCGCCGAGCGGAGCTGTTCCTCGCGGGTCGCGCGGCTCCGCCCGTCCGTGCCCTGCGCATCATTTACCTGCATCGACCGCGAGCGGTCGGCGAGCACAATCACCCAATCCTTCTCAACGCGCTCGTTCTGCTTCACGAGCTGGGGGCCCGCGATGAGGATCGCAACCATCACCAGCGCAAGGGCTCGCAGGCCCGCCAAACCCATGCGCGCAGAGCGGTGGCCCATGATCCGCCAGTATGACCACGCCGCGATCGCGCCGCACGCGATCACGACGAGCGCCCACGCCCACAAGGGCCATTCCCGCGCGAACTGGAACTGCACCCCCTCGCCCGATGACGAAAGGTCACGCAGTGAGAACACGCGGTCGATGAGCGTCTGCGATGTTCCCAGCAGGGAGCCGGAGAGTCCGTGCGTCATGCGACACTCCCTCCCTTCGTTGCCCCGGCGGTAAGCCCCGCTCCCCCGATTGCCCCCGTCCCATCGGCGCCCACCTTCGCGTGGCTGAACCACCGGGCCATTAGCAGCTCCACGACTGCCGCGACTCCGGCCGCGATGAGCAGGGGCAGGCTGACGGGTGGGGCACCGCGCTGGGAAGTGACTTTGACCGCGTGCTCGTCGGCCCCTGAGCCGATCCTGGCTTCGAGCAGCGATACATCGCCTGAGAGCCCGCCGAGCCAGCGCAGAACGTCTTCCGAGCGCTGGGGCGTCGTATCACCCGCCGCGGGGTCGTGGTTCACCGCGAGCATGGACAGGGTGCGGCCTTCGGCGCTGCGGGCTCGCCAGAGCCCGGCATCACGCAGCGCTTCGAGCGGCGTGCCGTCAGCCGCGACCCGCACGATGGCAGCGCTGTCTGCCCCGATGCCGGCCAGCTCGGTTGCGCCGGGGTCCACGCGCACGGGGCCGCCGGCTATTACCGCTCGCTGCCCGATACTTCTGCCGGCGCCTTGGCGCACGAGCTCCTGCATCAGTGGCACCATCAGCGGTTTGGTGGGCAGGTCGGTCCAGTCCAGGGAGGGGGCCGCGAGCCACAGCACGACGAGCCCACGGCCCTTTGAACCGCGGGACGCGACCACCAGCGGTGAACCATCCGCCAAAGAAAGCAGCGAACCGCTTGATGCCGATGTTGCAGCAGACGCTTCCAGCGTGAGCGCTCTGCGCACCCGGACCACCTTGACCAGTTCCTCCATTTCGGGGCGTACGAGGGCAAGGAGGTCGTCATCGGGTGGGAGTGTCGATCCCGGCGCGATCCCGAGCCCCGCGTTGTCGCCCGTGGTGCCTATGACGCCCGCTTCTCGCGACACTTTCCACGAGAGGCCCAGCGCGTCGTTCATCACGTCGGTCCACGTGTGCATAGGCTGTGCCTCGGGGGGCACGACCATGACGAACGCGCCACGCGAAGCCGCGGACGCCACTGCACGCCACGCACCGGCGTCGAGCAGGTGCGGCTGCGACACGACCACGGCGCCCGCGCCCGCCAATTCCGGGGCCACAGCCCCCGCGGGTGTGCCTGTCAAGCGAGTGGGGTCCACGACTTCCACACGGATCCCGGAAGGATCTGTCGCCCGCAGTGGATTGGGCGTCTGCGGAGAGAGCGCCAGCGCGAGCCAGTCCTGGGACGAGAACGAACCCACGCCGCCACCGTCTGCCCCTGTTCCACCCACCGATATATTGGGTGCGATCAACGCCACCCTCAGCACGGGGACTGATTCCAACGGGCGCACAAACACATTGTCACCGGCGATTGCGTCGGCGCTGATCTCCACGCGGAGGACCGCGCCGCTCGCACCGCCACCGCTCGCGCCCGCACCATCCATCCCGCCCGTTGTGTCGGGCGTCAGGAACGCGGTGGCGGTGCGCTGACCCGGGTTCCAATGAACGACGGCGGTCGCGGGCTTGTCCTGCCCGACGCCCTTCTCCAACCCACCGACCCACGCGCGGACTTGCGTGACGCCTGTGCCCATGCTCCCGCTTCGCGTGAGTTCCACCCGGACCGGAAGCGTTCCGCCGCCGGTCACGGGTGCGTCCGCGGTGCCCGCCGCATCGCCTGTGATGAGGAGCGCACGAAGGGGGGACACCGAGGTGATGGTCATGTTGTCCGCGACAGAATCGGCGGGCGTCATGGCCAGCACGCTGACCCGTCGGGAGGAGGTCGACAACGCTTCCAGGGGCTTGGTCAGGTCCGCGGAGCCGGCGCGGAACGAAGAAAACACCGCGACGACCGTCTCGCTGCCCGCGGTGTCCTTCTCGTCGGTGATCGCCTGCCGGACGAGGCGCACCGCGCCTTCCAGGTCTGCGCGGCTTGCACTTGCGTCGACCCGCTCCAACGCCTGCGACACCTGTGCCGCGTCGGGCGCGGGCGGCATGACGAGCGATCTGGCTGGACCGGCGAGCGTTACCAGCGCCGCCCGGTCGCCCATGCCCGTGGAGAGAGATGCGAGCATGGCCTTTGCGCTGGCCTTCAACCCTGACAGTTCGTCCGCCCCCGTCCCGGGCGATGCGCCGCTGGTAAGGCTGTTGTCCAGCAGCACGTACAGCGTCCTGGCGCGGTGGCCTTCCCCACCACCGATCGCGGCGAGGACGGGCTTGCCCACGGCTAGCGCAACCAGCGCGACGATGAGGCACCGCGACGCCAGCAGCAGCCATTGCTCGAGGTTCATGCGGCGCCGCTGCTGGCGGTAGGCCGCGAGCAGGAATTGCATCGCGCCCCAGGCAACGGGACGGCGGCGCCGGCGCATGAGGATGTGGATGAGGATGGGGACGGCGATGCACGCGAGGCCGGTGATCGCCATGCCGGGGTTCAGGAAGTTCATCGCTGCTTCCCCCGCTTGATGAGCGCGTTGCGCTGCGCGACGAAGTGCGCCAAGGGGGGCCCGAGCCAGTCGTGCGTGCTGAGGCGCTGGTAGTCGTAGCCGAACGCCCGCGCGGCCTTTTCGACCTCGCTGATGTGGTGCGTGATCTGCTCCAGGTATGCCCTGCGGATGGCGCGGGGGTCGATCCGCACGAGCCCCTCGCCTTCCATGCCTTCGAACGGCGCGGCGTCGGTCATGTCGAACTCGAGTTCGGCCCTGTCCAGGACCTGGAACACCAGCACGTCATGGCCGTGGAACCGCAGACGGGCGAGGGCGTCGCGGAACTTCTCGATGTCCAAGAAGAAGTCGCTGATGAGGGCGACCAGGCACCTGTTCGTGAGCTTCGCGAGCGTCTGGTCCACCACGCGCGCAAGTTCCGTGGTGCGGGCGCGGTTGGTGGGGTCCACCGCGTGCGTCGCGAGCGCCCCCACGATCTGGCGCCATGTCCCTTGGCTGCTGCTTCGCTTGACGACCGCACGGACTTCGTCTGCGTACACCACGGTGCCCACGCGGTCGCCCTGACGCAGCGTGATGTACGCGAGCGCCGCCGCCAGGGCCGTGGCGTGGTCAAACTTGCTCCAGTTTGTCCGCCCGTCGGGGCTGACTTTGCGGCCCTCGCCGCTGGCGTCCTCGTACGTCCGGCTGCCGTAGGCCATGCTGCCGGACGAATCGACCAGGATCATCAGATCAAAGTTGGTTTCCTGCTGGTGCTGCTTCAGCTGCAGCCGGTCGGTGCGTCCGAAGACCTTCCAGTCCAGGTGTCGGATGTCGTCGCCCGCGACGTACGGCCTGTGCTGCGCGAACTCGACCGAAAGCCCTTGATACGGCGACCTGTGCTGCCCGCTGGAGAACCCTTCGACGATCATCTTGGCCCGCAGTTCGAAAGACGCCAGGCGCGCGAGCGTTTGCGGGTGGAGGTAGAGCGAAGCGTCCACCTCGGGCGGGCGTGCATCCGTGCGGGAATCTTCGGGCAGGGTTGTCTGGCCGGGGGATGGCTCCGCCATGAAGGATGGTATCGGTTTCACCAGCAAGGGGCATAATGAACGATGCTTGTTTCTGTGGGAACGGCGGCACTGATCGCCCTGTCAATTCCTCGCCGGGAGTCCGCGTGTGCGGAGGAACCCACAGCTATGTTGTTCGTCCAACCAGTGCATGTTTATCCACGTTGCTCGAGCCCTCCAGTTCCTACTGGCAGCCTCGCTGCTATCTCCGCCGCAGAACTCCACCTGCTCCGACGGCGAGTGCTGTCGTGGAGAGAGCATTGCCTGTATCGAACACCCGCCGTGGGTAAGTATGGTGACCGTACGAGGACTCACCGTTGCTACGCGCACTGAGTGGTTCCGAGACGACCCCGTGTTCGCGCGAGTGGCTGAAGACCACGCTCCATTTGCACTTGGATGCAAGGACTATCGCGTGCGCGTGGGTGCAGCACCAGAGTACCTCAATGTGCGAGTGCCGTACCACCACTGCTGCTTCAATTTTCAATACTGTGCAGAACAGGTCATTCGCTGGCAGCCATTCCCAAACACCAGCGCAGTCGCTGTGGTAGCTTCCAAATCAGCGCATAACGATCGACTTTCATGGAGCATGAACGGTACAGCCAGACTGTCCTGGTCCTGGAGCGATGAGCCCACCATCAGCCCTATATCCGACGCCTGTCTGGATGCCATTGTCAGCCGATTCACTTTTCAAATGGATATTGAGCCCCTCGAACGCGGCACACATTGCGTTCTCCGCACGTACTCTGAGCGCCCATTGGATATTGGCTGGCCGGACGACGTAAGCCCTTCGTTCCGCGTCGTGATGAAAGCAGCCAATGGCGACGAGTCCTATGCCCGCTTCGGCTGGCCCAAGTATGGCCGAGCTTCTGGCCAGTGCACCCTCACGGTCGAAGGCGAATGTGATGGATTGTTGGACGACATGAAGAATAGTCGCCCGCTCGAAGCGTACATCGTGCCGGACTACGAACTATCCCTGTCGGACATATGGCGCAATCAGTACTGGAACGGCAAGATCGCAACAAAGGTTGATCGTACGCTTCTGCCACGGAGGCATGAATAACCCATAGAACATCAGTCGACCGCAAGCTGAACTGCTTGCAGCGCCGTCCCCGCGTACGCGTCCGCGCCCGTGACGTGCCAGGATTCTCCATCCGCGAATGCGGGCCCACCGACAATGGTCCGTGGTGGAGCGGGCAGGCTCCGCAGTTTCGTGATGGTACCGGCAGCGGCTCCGACCTGGTCTGCCGATGCCGCTGACAGCGCCACCAGTTGGGCCCCCACGCGCGTTGTGGCCGCCGCGATCTCGCTCGCGGGGACATCCGCCCCGAGGTACACAACTTTCCAGCCGGAAGCCTCGAAGATATCCGCCACCATGCGCGCGCCGAGCTCGTGCATGTTCCCCTGCACGCAGGCGACCACGACCACACGGCGGGGCGACCTTGCCCGGTGCAACCCCGGGTACAAGCGGTCCATCACCAAGCGCGCCGATTCCAGCCCCACCCGTTCATCGGTGATGGACGAGGCGCCCTCTCGCCAGCGCTTGCCAAGCTCACGCTGCACAGGCGCAAGCACACGCTCGTAGCACTCCGGCGCGGAAAGCCCCCCCTTCTCGACGGCGTGCACCACCAGGTCGGATGCTTTGAGGCGATCACCCGCCAGCACCGCGCGGAGGTACTTCGACGCGAGCGCATCGCTTCGCATGCTGGGGCTATTTCGTGAACTGTTCGAGCGTGCTTTGGAAGGCGAACGCCCTTGGCCGCGCGGGCGAGCCTTCGATCGGGCGGGACGACGTGGGACGCTTCCTGCCATGGGGACTTCACCAGACTACCACTTCTACGCAGGAACGCAAGAGAAGATGCTCTGAAGCGTCAAAAACACCAACCAGAGTGCGAATGAGCGGGTGAAGGACAAACAAGTTCATCATTGTTCAAGCCGCTGGCGAAAGGCCGTGGAGCCACTTCACGAGCCATTCGAACCCCTCGACGATTCCCGGGCCTTGACGGTGGAATGTGCGGCCGCCATCCACCACAGCGATGCCGCCGGTCCGCACCGCGCGGAGCGTCACAAACCACGGGCGCTGGGAGAGCGACTCCCACATCGCGTGGGCTTGTTGCAAGCCTCCCACCCGCGGGCACAGGATGAGGCGTTGCGGGTCGAGCGCGAGGAGAACCGCCTCCGGCACGGAGACAGCGGGGCCGGCGACCCGCTCCGCAAACTGAGGCCCGGAGCCAGAGCCGGCGCGGGGATGAGCGACTGTGGGGTTCAGCGGATGCCTGGCGCCCGCGCGTTCCACCAGCTGCGCGATCCAATCACCGGAACAGACAAGCGGGTCCACCGACTCAAGGAACACCGTTACGGGCCCGTCGTCGTACGGGTTCACGAACTCGCTGGCACCAAAGAACCGTTCTCGGAGGGATACCACCGTGCGTGCGGCCTGATCTGCAAGCCCGACCTCCCGGCCGACAGTCAGGATCGAATCCAGAATTCCTTCGACCGTTGTGGGCGCGACCACGATGGCAGGAGCAATGCCCGCGGCGGCCTGCGCGCCCGCGGGGTCGGCGAGGAGGACGTCCGGCCTGAGCGCCGCGAGGCGGTCGGCAAACACCGATTCATGGGCCCCCGGGAGGGGAGCAACGGAGGTAGCCGCGGGGTGGTCGCACCGCGTGGTGCGCCCCACCAAGAGCCCCGCGCCGCCCAGTTCGCACAGGGAGTCCGTTGCCCCGGGGCACAGGCTGACGACCCGGGTGGGAAGGGCTGACGGAGCTGGGCTTGGAGGTTGGTTCGTCAAGGTCGTCAGGGCCGATACAAGGTGAGGTGGCTGAAGGGGTGCGCAGGGCGGAACGTGCACAGTAGTTCCATATGCTTGCAGGGCTTGACCCAAAGCAGGGAATCCACCGCTGGGAGCGAACACGAATGGCAGGCATCACCAACGCGCACATCACGCTTCTTTCCCGCCCCGGTCGCGGCGCCCTTACGCTGGTGCTCGCGCTCGCGAGCGGGCTCGCGCTGCCGGCTCTCGCTCAGGAAAAGGTCCTGCAGCGTCCAAACGGCAAGGACGAACGGATCCGCAAGCCCGGCGTGACGCCCGCGGCTCCCACGCCGGGTCTCCAGCCCGCCAACCAGCCCGGGATGCAACCGGGGGTTCAGCCCGGGGTGCAGCCGGGTCAGCCCAGCCAGCCCGCTCAGCCCCCGCACCCGGCGCAGCCACTGGAATCCGCGGGGGATGAGACGGTGACGCTTTCCGCGTTTACCGAGCCGGTCTCCCTGTCGTCGTTGGTGGACATGGTCGCCGAGACCCTGCAGCTGAATGTCGCCACCAAGGGCGACGTGCCCGGCACGGTGGTCTTCAACGCACCAGTTCCGGTCAAAAAGAGCGAGCTCATTGCGCTTTTGGACCAGTTGCTGGAGCAGCAGGGCTGGGCCATCACCAAGGACAAGTTCGGGTTCTACACCGTGGCCCCCATGATGGACATCCGTCCGATCGTGGGCAGCGAACGCTCCACGACGCGCGTTTTCAGCATCCCCAACATCCGCCCCTCGTCGATCAAGTCCGCGATCGAGGGGCAGTTCATGGGCAACCCCCAGCAGGCCAACCGCCAGTACACGTACATCGATGAGCTGGGCGTCATCGTCGCCACCGACACGCCGCGGAAGCTGGACGCCATCCAGGACATCATCAACCAGATCAGTGAATCGTTCCAGAAGTCGCAGTACATCCGCCTGGAGCTCACGTACATCGCGGCGCCCGTGGCCCGCGAGCGTGCGCTGCAGCTCATCGGTCAGATCTCCCAGCCGCTCCGCACGGACCCCAACCAGGCCGTGCAGGCGCAGATCCAGAACTTCAACCCCCAGGGCGGCGGCCAGGCCGGCGCACTCAGCAACTTGGGCGACCGCCTCACGGTGGACCCTCAGGGCAACGCGTTGTTCTTCCGCGGATTGCCCGAGGAGATCGAGGGCGTGCGCAAGCTGCTGGCGATTATCGACCGGCCGAACGCGCTGGTGCCCAAACAGTACTTCGCGGGCTCTTCGGCCAAGCAGATCGCCGACCTCGCGCGCGGGCAGGGGCTGGGCGAGGTGACCTCGATCGCGCGCGGGCAGCAGGCCCAGTTCGCCTTCCAGCAGGGCGGCATCGTGAACGATCAGCGCTCTTCGTCCACCATTGGCGGGCCCGTTATGGTGGTGGACGAGTCGAGCGGCAACATCATCTATTACGCCACGCCCGAGCAGCAGGAGCGCCTCGCCGCGCTCATCCGCGAGCTGGACACCAAGGCGGAGCGCATCGTCCTTGAGACCTACAAGCTCCGCAACAGCGACTCGGAGGATGTCGCTGACATTCTCAACAACCTCATCAACAACAGCCAGCCGCTGGGCACCAGCGCCATCCTGCCCGGAGGAGGCAACCCGCAGCCTGTCACCCGGCGTGCGTCCCGCGCGAACATCAACCCCGACGGTTCCACCTCGGCGTACGACGAGAATTTCGGCTTTGACCCCGACTCTTTCGTCATCGCCGACATCTCGAACAACCAGGTCATCGTGAAGGCCCGGGCAGGCCAGCAGAAGGAGTTCGCGAAGCTCATCGGCAAGCTGGATCAACGCAAGCCCCAGGTCTATGTCGAGGCCATGATCGTCGCCGTCACGACGGATGATCGCCTGCGGCTCGCGTTCGAGAACCAGCTCATCAACGCGAACGGTACGGGCGGCGTCCTCAACACCAACTTCGGCCTGGGGTCCTTCGCGTCCACGGGGCAGGCCATCCTGGGCGCCAAGACCGTCGCCACGGGCCTCTCGGGCATGACTGCCGCGATCATCAAGAGCGACCAGGTGCCGATCATCATGACGGCCCTTGCGAACGAGACCAACTCGAAGATCGTTTCCTCGCCCCAGCTCCTTGTGGACGACAACGAGGAGGCGGAGGTGGTGAGCGTGGACGAGCAGCCGACGACAACGATCAGCCGAGGAACCGGCGGGTCGGGCGACGTGGTTGCGCAGGGCCAAAGCGCCACCGCAGGCACCAAGCTGACGGTGACGCCCCGCATCTCCGACAGCGCGGCCCTGCGCCTCAAGTACAACATCGAGTTGTCCAGCTTCACGGGCGAGGCGCAGACGGTGGGCGGGACGGTGCTGTCGCCCCCCAAGCAGACCAACACCATCAAGAGCGAGAGCATCACCGTGCCCACCGACTCCACGGTCATCGTCGGCGGCCTCGTGGTTTCCCAGGACAACAAGACCGTCGCCAAGGTGCCGCTGTTGGGCGACATCCCGCTGATCGGGAAGCTCTTCGCGGACACGAAGACGGGCGACCGCAAGACGCGGCTGTACGTCTTCCTGACCCCGCGCATCATCCGCGATCCCAACTTCGAGGACCTGCGTCTGCTGAGCCAAGGCCCGCAATCGGCGAGCAAACTGGCCGCCGAATTCCCGGCGCTGGCACCCAAGGCGATCGATCTATGGAAGGATTCGACGCCCCCCTCGCCTATTGACGTGCCTGATTCTCCGCTGGGCGCAACACCCGCCGCGCCCATGCCAGCGCCGCTGGAGCTCCCGCCCGTCGTCGAGTCCAAGCCCGCCACCCCCGCACCCAGGCCCATACCACCTGTCCGCGACAGCGATAAGCAGGAAATAAACCCCGACTGACCTCGCCTCCGCCGCTCGTTTCACTACCCTCTCGCCTGCGCTTCGAGTCTGCCGCACCACGAGATGCCCCCATCTTCCCCCAAACCCAAGGACCTTGCCAAGCGCGGGCCGGCACCCGCCAACGGCAACGGCCCCTCCGCCGTTGAGTTGTCGCGGCTGTCGCAGGTGCTTTCACCCCTGCCGGTAACGCCCGAGCACCTGCGGCGCTTTCCTGCCATCGAGGGGAGCGACGAGGAGCCGTGGGACGTGCTGTTGAGCGTTTTGGCGATGGACGAGCACCAGGGCCTGGAACTTCTGGCGCAACGGACAGGGCTGCAGTATGTGGCCGAGCCGCGGCTGGCTGAGTCCGCGAGCCGGTTCTATGAACTTGTCCCTCCCGACATCGCGCGGGCCCGGCTGGTGGCCGGCCTGGAATCCGACGGGCACGTGATGACCGTGGCAACGGCCCAGCCGATGCAGCCGGGCGTTTTTACGATGCTCGAGGACATGCTCGCGATGCCCCTGAGGTGCGTGCTTTCACCTCGCGCGGGCGTGGCGAACCTGATCAATCGCGGCTACGAGCAGAAGCAGGACCTGGTCACGGAGATCGTCGAGGAGATGCCGCTGGACGAGCGGGCCATCGCCTCGGCCGCCGGCGCTGCCGGCCAGTCCACTGACCTGCTGCAGCTTGCGCGACAGGGCCCGGTCATCCGGCTGGTGAACATGATCCTGTTCGAGGCGCTGCGGCGGCGCGCGAGCGACGTGCACATCCAGCCCGAAGAGAACAAACTGGTCATCCGCTTCCGCATCGACGGGTCGCTGGTGGACGCCTTCAACCCACCCGCGTCGCTCGCGAGCGCGATCTCGTCGCGCCTCAAGGTGATGACGGAGTTGGACATCGCCAACCGCCACAGCCCGCAGGACGGGCACACCAGCGTGCGGGTCGGCAGCCGGAACGGGGACGAGAGCAGAGTGGCTGACAACAGAATTCAACTCCGAGAAGCTGGTTGGCGACGACCCTGGCCTTGAGGGGCGCCGGACCCCAGTCCGCATTGCTGTGAGGGCTGGGGCGTGGCCGTCAGGCGTGGTGAGGCTTGCTGTGGACGACCGCGTGATCGGAGGGTGAAAGGCGACCGTAGGTCCAGCCGAGCACCGCTCCGAAGATCAGGTGCAAGACCAGCGTCATCATCGGCGCCAAGAACCGCGACCAGCTCGCCGACAACCTGGCCGCGGCCTCGCTGAAGCTGACGCCGGAGCAGGTCGCGCGCCTGGACGAATCCAGCGCCCTGCCGCCCGAATACCCAGGCTGGATGGTGACCATGCAGAACCGCGAGCGCCGCCCCTCCTGACCGGCATCCTGACCGGCAT